>DATKKX010000192.1:0-16267 GCA_035542775.1 Phycisphaerae bacterium
CCCGGGGGCAAATCGAGGAGGCCGCCGAGGTTCACAGCAAGGCCGTGCAGATCGACCCGAACTCCGCCGAAGCCCAGTACGCCTTGGGCCGCGACATGCTGGACCTTGGGCGAACGGCTGAAGCCATCGAGGCTTTGCGGCGAGCATTGCAGATCAATCCCAACAACGCCGAAGCACAGAACGATCTCGATACCGCTCTCCACAAAGACACGAGCGGATCATCGGGAACCAGTGGGCACTCAGAAGAAGGAAGCCCCGGCGTAGCGACGCCTCGAGCAGGACCGTAGCGCGGGCCCGGATTCATCCCGTTCCATGCCCACACGCGCGTGCGCGGAATTCATCCGGCCGTCGCAAGAAGGGCGGCCAGCTCTGCCGCCGCATTCTGCGCCGCCCCGCTCCGGACAATGGGCTTGATCAACGCTTGCAGCTCGGTGCGAATTCGTCCCAACGTGTTCGGGCTGGAAAGCCAGTCCACTGCCGTGGCGACGATCGGGTCGACGGTCCGATAGTACGGCATGAACTCAGGCACGATCTGCCTTCCCGCGAGAATGTTGGGAATGGACAAGTACTTGGTGGAGATCAGCCATCGTCCGACGAGCCGGTACATCCAACGGCTGGCGTTGTACATCACGATCATGGGCGTGGCATGGAAAGCCACTTCCAAAGTCACCGTGCCGGACGCTACGAGGGCCAAGTCGGCGGCGCGAATTGCCGCCGCCCGATCCGTCGCCCCACCCACAATCTCCACCGGCAATGACCGTGGATGGCGGCGGACGAGCAAGGCGATCAGGTTTCTGATCTCGTCGTTCGCGGAGACAATGAGGAATCGGGCCCGCTTGAACCGGACGGCGAGAGATTGAGCCACTTCCAGTTGGCCGGGCAGCACTTCGCGTACGACGTGTCGCCGCGAGCCGGGCAGAATCGCGATGACAGGCGAGCCCCCGGCGCGGAGAGCGGCGATACGGGCGTCATCGATAGTGAGAGCCAGGAGGTGATCGAAAAGGGGATGTCCCACGTATGTCGTGGGAATCCCCGCATCACGGAACCACTGCTCCTCGAACGGCCAGATGCAGGCAACGCGGGTCACGCGCCGTCGGATCCGGTCGTTCCGCCAGGGCGCCCATGCCCACGTCTGCGGAGCGATGTAATAGAGGACCGGCACGCCGCGGCGACGACAAAGCTTCGCCACAGGAAGATTGAGCGTGGGAGAATCCACCAGCACGGCCGCGTCGAATTGCTGTTGCGACAGAAAGCCCCGTAAGCGATTGAGCAGCAGCAACGCTTCGGGAGCGCGGTAAATCGCGGCCATGGCCATCGCGGATCCGGCCGTCATATCGTGAAAACACTCGCACCCGGCCCCGCTCATGGCCGGGCCCGCCAGGCCGGCAAAAGATGCGTCGGGGCGCAATTGGCGGAAGGCGCGAATGAAGGCGGCGGCATGCTCGTCCGCGCTTTGCTCAGCGGCACTTATGAAAACTCGTGGGCCAACCGAACGCTGCATCGCCTGTCCCGTCACTCCATCCTCAACTGCGCTATGGACCTCTGCGAGCGTCCAAAGCAATCGGACACACCTGATCATCTCGCTCCGGCCGGCTGTCGGGAGCGTTCGTCCGAGAATAATACACCGGGACGCACTTCATGTCCCACATCGCTGGGCTGGCAACCACAACAGATTGGGCTTCAGGCATCGCCGGCCGCCCAGCTCTGTCGGCGAGCTCGGATCATGCCACGGCCCGACGGCCCCACGACTCGCCGAGACCAGAACCATCGCGGACTTCCCACCTGTCCCATCCGAACGGGAGACTGGAAAGGCCTGGATTCCACTATTCCATTGAGCGGAACACTCGCGGTCGGCTATCCTGTCAGCCCGCCCCGGCAGGCCCAGTTGCGAAAATGCTCGGCGGTGCTTAAATCCTTATCTGTGCCGGAGTGCATCGTTAACAGCCAGGACCGGCGCGAAGTTACGGCTTGACGTAACCGCGTGCCGCACTTAAGCTTTCAGGATTCGACGTAGTATTCGCAAACCAAGGCGTCCTGAGGACATGACGGGAGGTGACTTTTGGCATCGGCGTTGGTCCGCGAGTTGATCGATTGCGGCGTTCATTTTGGCCATCGGACGGGTCGATGGAACCCCAAGATGGCGCCGTACATCTTCGGCAAGCGGAATTCGATTCACATTATTGACATTCGAGAAACCGTTAAAGGACTGCTTCGAGCGAAGAAGTTCCTGTCCGCTCTGGTGGCCGCGGGGCACGACGTGCTCGTCGTCGGCACCAAGCGACAGGCCCGCGAAGTAGTGGAAAAGCAGGCCCGGCGCGTCGGCATGCCCTTCGTGACCGAACGGTGGCTCGGCGGCACCCTCACCAATTTCAAAACCATCCGCTCGCGCTTGGCCCGCCTCGAAGAGCTTGAACGCCTCGAGGCCACCGGCGAGATCAACAACTTCAGCAAGAAGATGAAGTCGACCATCGATCGCGAGCGGCGGAAAATAGCCCGAAACCTCGACGGGATTCGCGGAATGACGCGGCTTCCCGGCGCTCTGGTCATACTTGACGTGGCCCGCGAGCACATCGCCGTGCGTGAAGCCAGAAAACTGGCCATCCCCACGGTGTGCCTGGTGGACACCGACGGCGACCCCGATTGCGCGGACATCGTCATTCCGGGCAATGACGACGCCATGCGATCGGTCGAGCTCGTCGTCCGCGAACTGGCCGACGCCATCGACGAGGGCAAGCGCGGTCGCACCGTGACGGCGGAAGCACCCGCCGACCAGGCCGGCGCCGAAAGCGCCCGGCCGCGACGCTCGCGACGCCCCACGATAACCGAGCTGGCCGAGCGAGGTGCGGGCCCCGGCGCCCCCCCCGAGGCGGATCTGGGCGGCGCAGGCACGCCGCTCGAGCCGGTTGGCACTCCGGCTCCGGATCCCGCGGCTCCCGCGCCGTCACCGGAAGGCTAGGACCGCGTCCGTCGGCAACAAAGGTCGCGAGCGAGATTCTGATATTCAGCCCGATGATGCGATCCGGCGCGGGATTGACGGCCCGATTTCAGGGCATAGGCCAGAGAACACGGGTCCGTTGAACCACAGATGTTCGCCCCGGATGCCGCACCCAAGGAGATAACAAGGTAATGGCCGAGATCAACGCAAAGCAGGTCCAGGCTCTGCGAGCCAAGACGGACCTTCCCATGATGGACTGCAAGCAGGCCCTGGTGGAAACCGGCGGCGATGAAAAAAAGGCGCTCGAACTGCTCCGCAAGAAGTTCGCCGACAAGATGAGCACCCGGGCGGAAAAGGAAACCGCCAACGGCCGCATCGGCGTCTTCGCCGACGACAAGGCCGTGGCCCTCGCGGAAGTGCGCTGTGAGACGGACTTCGTCGGGAACAACGAGCAATTCAAGACCCTGGCGGACCGCGTCGCCGAGCAGTGCGCCAAAACGGGCATCGTCAACGTCGAGCAGCTCAAGGCCCACAAGATCGACGGCGGCCGCACCGTGCAGGACCTGGTCACCGACGCTTTCGGCAAGTTCAAGGAGAACATGGGCATTCACCGCGTCAAGCGGATGGAAGGCCCCGGCGCCTGCTACGTACACCACAACGGCAAGATCGGCACGGCCATTGTTTGTGACGTGCCCCCCGGCGAGGCCGGCAGGCACATTTGCATGCATATCGCCTCCACGGCCGTCATTCTGGGCGTGGTGCGTGAGCAGGTGGACCCCGCCGCCGTGGCTGAGGCCAAAGACAAGGCCATGAGCGAGATCACCGGCAAGCCCGAGCAGATCAAGGAGAAGATCGTTCGCGGCAAGATGGAGAAGTGGTACGCCGACCGCGTTCTGACCGAGCAGCCGTTCGTGATGGACGACAAGAAGACCGTCGGCGCCTACGCCAAAGAGCACGGCTTCTCCATCAAGGCGTTCATCAAATATGAGGTTGGGGGAGTCAACTGACCGACTAAGCCGCGCGAGCGGCTTTTTTTTTGCGCCGCTTCGCTGGCACGAGTGGCGCAAGCAAATCCCCAACGCTTAGAGGCCCAAGATGGCAAAAAAAAGACGCACACGACATGACGCCAAGGCCGGCACCAAGTTCCACCGCGTGATCCTGAAAATCTCCGGAGAGGGCTTCGGAAGCCCGGGCGGATTCGGGATCGACGGAATGGCCGTCCAGCGCATCGCCGAGGAAGTGCTTTCCGTCACCAGGCTGGGAGTGCAGGTGGCGGTGGTGGTAGGCGGCGGCAACTTTGTGCGCGGAGCCGTGCTCGCGGCAAAGTCGAATATCCAGGAGGCCACGGCCCATTACATGGGCATGCTGGCGACCGTGATCAACGCCCTGGCCCTGCAGGACATGCTCGAAGCCGTGCAGCAGCAGACTCGCGTGCAGTCCGCCATCGCCATCCAGAGCGTCTGCGAGAGCTTCATCCGCCGGCGTTGTATCCGACACCTGGAGAAAGGACGCATTGTCATTCTCGCGGCGGGCACCGGCCGACCCTTCGTCACAACTGATACAGCCGCCGCCCTGGCCGCGATCGAGACCAACGCGGACATCCTCTTCAAGGCCACCAACGTCGACGGTGTGTTCTCCGCCGATCCCAAGAAGGACACCGGCGCCAAGTTCTTCAAGAAGCTGACCTATAATGAAGTCATCGACCGGCGACTCCGCGTGATGGACGTGGCGGCCGTGGACCTCTGTCAGCAGCACGGCATCCCCATCGGCGTGTTCAGCCTGAAGAAGGCGGGCAACCTGAAAAAGGCGGTCATGGGGCAGAGCGTCGGGACGCGGATCGGAGAGTGACCGCCTGGGACTCGTTCCCGCTCGAGGACGAAAAGGCGTGAACGCCTCCGACTCGCATCAGCATGTGCTCGATCTTACGCCTGACCGCCTGGCCGAGCTTCTTACCTCGTCTGGCGAGAAGCCCTTTCGGGCCAGACAGGTCCTGGAGTGGGTCTACCAGCACGGCGCCGTTTCGTTCGATGAGATGACCAACCTGTCCAAACCGCTGCGGGAAATGCTGAAGCAGCGGCTCGTTGTTTATGCCTCGGAAATAATCCGGCGTTCCGTTTCCTCCGACGGCACCGTCAAGCTGCTCCTGAAATGGCCCGACGGTGCCACCAGCGAATGCGTCTTGATCCCCGAGGAGCCGCGACGGACCGCCTGCATCAGCTCGCAGGTCGGCTGCCCGGTCGGCTGCCGTTTCTGCGCCAGCGGCATGAACGGCCTGCAGAGAAACCTGACCGCGGGCCAGATCGTCGAGCAGGTCCTGCGGGTCGGCGCGGAGGCCGCCGCCGACGGCGGGCGTCTGAGCAACGTCGTCTTCATGGGCCTCGGCGAACCGCTGGCCAACTACGACGCCGTCATGTCCGCGGTTCGGACGATCAACGCTTCCTGGGGGCCGAATATCGGGGCCCGCAAGATCACCATCAGCACGGTCGGCCTCCCCAAGCAGATCCGCCGCCTGGCCGACGAGGGCCTGCAGCTCAATCTGGCCCTCTCGCTGCACGCCCCCACCGACGAGCTTCGCGAGCAGTTAATCCCCTGGGCAAGGAAGATCTCGATCGCCGACATCATCGAGGCATGCAGGTATTACTTTGAAAAGACCGGCCGCGAGATCACCCTGGAGTACATCCTCCTGCACGAAGTCAACGACCGCCGCACCCACGCTCAGCAGCTGGCCCGCTTCGCCAAACAGCTCCGCTGCAACATCAACCTGATCCGTTACAATGTCGTGGAGGGCCTTCCGTTCGCCCGGCCGAGTGGTGAGGAGGCCCACGTTTTCCAACGGGAGCTGCGCGAGCACGGCGTGAACGCCCACATCCGCACCTCGCGAGGCCTGGATATCGAGGCGGCCTGCGGCCAGCTCCGCCGGCGTGAGATGCTGGAAGCCCAGGCCGGTGAAGGCCGGCAGCCTCCCGTCCGGATCGGCATCGAGAGGCGCGAATAACAAGAGCGGTGGGCGAAAGACAAGACGTGGAATCGATCCACGCGTCGCCCGCGTCCCGCATTCCCGGCTCGACACTTTCAATGGACTTGCGAGCGTTCCACAACCACCTCTTCGCTGCGGCCGCCGAGCTGATGCCGCCGGGCAGCGGTGTCGTCGTCGCCGTCTCCGGGGGCGCCGATTCCACGGCCTTGCTGCATGGTTTGAACGCCGTGAATCAACAACATAACCGCCAGTGGCGCCTGCACGTCGCCCACCTGAATCATGGTCTGCGCGCCGACGCCGATGCCGACGCCCGGTTCGTCGTGGAGACGGCAAGGGATTTGGGGCTCCCCTCCAGCATCAACAAGGTCGATGCCGCCGCGATCGCCCGGCAACGCAATCTGACCGTGGAAGAGGCGGGCCGACGGTTGCGCTACGAGTTTTTCGAGGAAGTCGCCTCCGCGGTCGGTGCGAAAACCGTGGCCCTCGGCCATCACGCCGACGACCAGGCCGAGACCGTCCTCCACCGCATCGCCCGCGGCACAGGCATCCACGGCCTGGCCGGCATGCAAACGCGGCGTCCGATCCGCGCCGGCAGCGAGATCGACGTCGTCCGCCCTCTGCTGGGGATGAGACGGGCAGATTTGCGGGCATACCTGTCCGAGCGGCACATCGCCTTTTGCCACGATGTCACCAACGACGACGCCGGCGCCGCCACCCGCAATCAGATCCGCCACCGCCTGATGCCCATTCTGCGGGAGTTGGTTAACCCCGAAATCGAATCGGCCCTGATCCGGCTGGCCGAGCATGCCGGCCGGACCAGCGAAGCCATCCGCACGTTCGCGGAGGAAGCCCTCAACAGACTCCAGATCCGGCGTCAAGAACAGTCGATCACCCTGTCGGCGGAGGCGCTTGCGGCACTGCCCCGCGCGGTCCAGACTGAGGTCATCATGCTGGTCTTGCTCAGGCTGGGCGCGCCGTTGCAGGCCATCGATTTCGAGCGCATCGATGCAACGGCCGATATCCTGGGTAAGCAAAGCCGACATCGGCGCGTGGAGTTGCCGGGCGGTGTGATAGCGGAGCACCGCGGCGCCGAGTTCTGCATCAGCCGACAGTCGATCGCCCCCCCGGCCGAGCCGGAGTAGAGCGACCGCCCCAAGGAACCTTGACGTTGACCTCTCAGACACGCGCACCCACCCTCCTGCTCACAACATGCTGTCGGGTGGCACGGACAAGCCCGGCTTGTCCGTGCTCTCGCGCAACACTGCCCTGTGTTTTTCTTGTACGATGGCGAGCGAGGCGATCATGACATCCGCAGAGCAACCAGTCCAGGCCGTGCGTTCCCCTTTCGGCCGCCGGCTCACCTGGATCATCCTGCTGGCCGCCGCACTCCGCGCTGTGGTGCTGGTCTGCGCCGAACACCGGCCGGACCGCTTCGATTTTCCCGACTCCGATCGCTACATCGCCGTCGCCAGAAACATCGCGGCAGGTGACGGCCCGATCGAGTCGTCTTCCGTGCGAGCCGGAACCGATCCGCTGTATCCGTACGTTCTGGCGCTCGGGGTGAAGCTGGGACTCCAGGATGACGCCGCGCTGATGCGATTCGGCAGAATCGTCAACGCCCTGGCCGGCCTTGTGTCCGTCCTGTTGCTCGCACAGCTCGCCCGACGCCTCACCGGCGACGAGCCTGCACTGATCGCCGCCGCGATCCTGGCCGTCGATCCCATCCTCCTCTTTTTCAACGCCCTCGTGCTCACCGAGGCGCCCTACACCGCCCTGCTTCTGGCCGGCATCTGCTGCCTCATCCGTGTGGCGGAAGAACGCGCCGGCGTCTTCTGGGCCGCCGCCGCCGGCGGGCTCCTCGGCCTTGCCACTGTCACGCGCAGCACCAGCCTCTTCATGCCCGTCGTGCTGCTGCCGTTCGTCTGGCATTTCGCCGACCGCAGGCTGTCCCGCCGGATCGGCGCGTCAGCCGCCTTTCTTGTCGTGACCGCGGCAATGCTCATCCCGACAACAACACGAAACCAGCGCCTCTTCGGGCATTGCGTGCCCATCCGCACGAGCGGCGGGGCCGGCCTGATGGAAGCCCTCGGCCCCTGGGCCGACGGCGGCCCCGGCATGGACCGCATCCGATATCCCGAGTTTCCGGCCGGCGCCGGCGAGTATGGGAAGGACCAGATCTGCCGGAAGGCCGCGCTGACCTGGGCCCGCGAGCATCCCGCCCGCGTTCTATCCCTCGCCTGGGCCAAGCTGCGCCGCACCTGGTCAATCACCATCAACGCCGCCGATTATTCGTCCCGCGTCTACACGGCCATCGCCTGGATGACGGTCGCGCCCGAATTCGCACTCACCCTCGGAGGGCTGTGGCTCCTGCGGAAACGCCGCGCCATCGTCGCACTGTTGCTCGTCCCGGCGATCTACTTTACCCTCGTGCACATTGTGTTTGTCGGTTCGGTGCGTTACCGCCTCCCCGCCATGCCGTTTCTTTTTGTCGCCGCGGGCCTGGCGCTGCACCGCATCCTGCACGGCTTCCGCCGCCACGGCACTGCTTGAGGACGAGAACATGCCGTTCCAGCCGCTCACTCCCGCCCAGCGCCGGCGCCTGCTGTGGCGGCGCCTTCTGGAACGCAGGACGCTGTCGCGGCATCGCGTCTCCCTCACCCGCCAGCGGATCAGTTGGGTGCTGCTCGGCGTCCTCCTCATCGTCACCGCCTGGTACGCCCTCATCACCCGTGACGCCTCCATCCGCCAGCGGGCCATCTCCTTCCTGACCGAAGCAACCGCCGGCGAAGTACACGTCGGCCGTGCCCATTTCGAGATGTTCGGGGGCATCACCCTCCACGACGTCCGCATATCGGTGCCGGTCGACAAGCGCCTGGACCCGACCGCCATCGACGCCAAAGACCGGGAGATCTTCACGGCCGATGCCCTCCGCCTGATTCACAATCCATGGCGATTGCTCATGGGCGATCTCCGGGTTGAGGAAATCGTGGCCGCCGGACCGACGATCATCCTTGCCCAGAACGTCGATACCGGCCTGCGGAACTGGCAGCTCCTCTCCACCCGCACCAAGGCCCCGCGCGGTCCCGGCCGGGGCCGGATGCGCCCGAGAATCACCCTGCGAGCCGCCAAGGCCGCGGTCGTCAGCATCGACGCTACCGGCCGCCACGACACCCGCACCGAGGAGCTGGACGCCGACGTTCGCCCTCATCCGCAGGTCGAGACCGCCTACTGTATAGAGGTCCGGCGATACAGCGATCCCGCCGAGCGCACCACCGTCGTATTCGACCCCGGTCAGCGTCTGGTGACCAATACGCCGTTCGTCGACGCCCGGACCATCCGTCTGCAACTACCGCGGCCGGCCCAGCAGTTCTTCAATCGCATCGCCTTGCAGGGCGAGCTCAAGCTCAGCCGGCTGATCTATGACGTCAAGACGCCCCAGGAACGCAGCACGACCATCGAGCTGCGATCGGTCCGCTGCGCCATCCCCCTGTCAATGCTCCGCCATGCCACTCCCACCCAGCCGGGCGAAAGCGACAAGACCTCCACGCCCGAAGGAGAAAGTCCGGTCATCACCATGACCGGCGTGCAGGGACGGTTGAACCTCCGCGGCACTCGACTGGATCTTGACGTCTCCGGCGCCATCAATGGAGCCAAATGCCGCGTCGTCGGGCAACTCGATCGCGTCGGCGACTCGCTTTCCGAAGTGGGCATGAACCTCGAGGTCCGAGGCACGCGGGTCCCCGCTCCCGAAGGCGCCCTGCGCGACCAACTCCTGACCAACCCCAGCACGCCGGTGCTGCTCCAGGCGATACTCGAGGACTACGAGCCCCGCGGGGAGTTCGACATCGATTTTCGCCTGGTTCGTGACCCTGGTCCCGAGGCCGGCATGCAGTTTTCGGGAACCCTGCGGCCCCAGGGAGCCAGCGGGCGCTGCCGCCTTTTCGCCTATCTTGTCGAGGACCTGCACGGCCAGCTTCGGTTCACGCCCGGCCAGGTATACATCGAAAACCTGACCGGCCGGCACGAATCGGCGACCATAGCGGTCAACGGCGTTGTCGATCGCACCACCTGGTGGCCGGGCGTGAACGTCGATATCACCGGCTCCAACATCCCCTTCGACGCCGAACTGCACGAGGCCCTTTCCGATCGCTACCGCTCGATCTGGCAGCGATGCAATCCGCAAGGCGCCGCCGAGGTCACGGTCCAGATTCGCCGCCAGGGCGCCAACGAGAACGGTCCCAGCCCGGAGTGGCATACGCCTGTCAGCGCCGACCTGCAGGATGCGAAGATCACCTTCACCGAATACCCCTATCCGCTCGAGGACGTCACCGGCCGGCTGGAGATCGATGGCGATCGCATCCAGTTCTCCGGCCTGACCGGGCGGCACAACGAGGCCACGGCACAGATAGACGGCGCCGTCGCGTTCAGTCCGGCCGGTGATCCCATCGTCGATCTTCGCATAGCGGCCAATCGCCTGCGGCTGGACGAGACCCTGTCGGCGGCGCTGCCCCCCGACGGCCGGGCCGCTTTTGCCCAATTTCGCCCCGACGGTTTCGCCGACCTGGAGGGCACGGTTTCGCTGCACGATCCGTATGTCGGCGTGGTCTACGACCTCCGCAGCAGGATCTACGAGGCCTCACTCAACTACCGCGATTTCCCCTATCCCATAAGCGAAGTGTGCGGGGAGATCTCCATCCGGCCCGAGGCCATCACGGTCCTTGACGCGTCGGGCCACCACGGCAGCGGCGAGGTGACCGCTCGCGGCGAGGTCCGGCGCCTGCCGGACGGCTACGCCGCCGATCTGACGATCGGATGCAAGCAGCTTACGCTCGACCAGGACCTCTACGAATCGTTGCCCGAGGCCCTGAAGAACGTCTGGCGGCTCCTCGAACCGGCCGGCTCGATCAGCGTCACCACGCTCTTCCACTGCGTGTCGCAGGCCGACCGCATGCAGCAGCACCACCGCACGGAGATCGAACCGGTCGACGCCAAGGTATGTTTCAAAGGGATGCCCCTGCCGCTGGCCCTCTCCTCCGGCCGCGTGCTGGTCACCGACGACAGGGTGGAGTTCATTTCGATCCACGGCCAAGCCGCTTCCGGCACATTCCAAATCGGCGGCGAGATCGACTTCGCTCCGCCAGGGACGCGCGGAACACTCGCCATTGATGTCAAGGACATGGCCTTCAGCAACGAATTGCTTGCCGCCCTGCCAACCAAGCTGCACCAGGCGGTCGATTCCATGCAGCCGTCGGGCAGGTTCGACCTCCGCCTGAACCCGCTGCAATTCGACCTCTCCTCGGACGGGCACTCAGAATGGAACTTCAGCGGAGCGATGGCCTTGCGGAACGCGCGGACCGCCCTCGGCTTCGACTTGGAGGGCATCAACGGACTGATCACCGGCCACGGCACCGTCAGCGACGAGACCGGCGCCTCGATCGCGGCCCGTACCGAATTCGCCAGCGCCGAGTTGGCCGGGTGGCCGCTCGAAGACGTCACCGCCCGAATCACCGCCGAGCCCGGTTCGCCGATGATCCATGTGCAGGATGCCTCCGCCCGGTTGTATGACGGCGACGCGTCCGGCTTCGCCGAGATCCACCTCGGCGATCGACATGTGGAGTACCAGGCGTCGGTCACCGCCCGCGACCTGCAGCTTGCCCGCTACCTGGAGGCGACGCAGCCTCGGAGCAGTTCCGCCCCGTCGACGCCGGGCGGGGCCAAGGGCTCCATCTTCGGCAACCTGATCCTCCGCGGCCGCACGGGCAGCGGCGGATACCGCGAGGGAGCGGGCGAGATCTTCCTCCGCGAGGCCCAGGTCTGGCGGTTGCCGGTCATCTTCGCCATCTACCAGTTGCTCAACCTGGCCCCGGACGAAAACGTTTTCCACGACGGCTGGCTGAAGTATTACCTCTCCGGCGACACGCTGACCTTCCAGCAGATCGACCTGCAAGGCAAGGCGATGTCGTTCATCGGCGGCGGCCGGATGGATCTGCGCAGCAAGGAACTGGACGTCACCCTGCTGGCCGGCAGCCCCGTCCGGCTTCGCGTCCCGCTGCTGACCGACCTGCTGCAAGGGGCGTCGCGCGAGGTCAACCAGATCCAGGTGACCGGCACGCTCCAGAAGCCGCAGATCAAGCCGCAACCCCTCCGCAGCCTGAGCGAAGCCTTGAAAACACTCTTCCCTGAGCCGCCCCCGCCCGTGCGGCCGGTCACACAGTAAGAGGAGTGGAACGAGCTTGACAGCGTGATGCCAGTCTTTCCGACACGTTTAGCCATACCGGAGACCCCGGGTTATGCCGAGAGCCCCTGGCGCGGCCGAGCCGCGACCAAAGTAGCGGCCCGCGCCCTCGCGCGGCCGCTGAATGTCGAAAATCTTCGTGCCCCGCGCAAAACCCGAGCGTCTGTGGTGCAGAGGAGTTGAGAATGCATGACGCCTAAGCTGGTCTTTCCTGCACGGCTCGCTCGATGGGGACAGGCGTGTTGTCTCGCCGCTGTGGCGTGCTGCACGTGCTCCCCCACGCCTCAGGCCCCTCGCCCGGCAATCACGATTTCGCAGGGCGAGGGTTGGCTGAACCTCGATAAGCTCCATGCGAACCTGGCGCGAGTGGCCTACCTCGACGTCGTGCTGCTGGCCCATGCCTCCATGTTGGCAGCCCAGGGTGAGCAGGCCGTGCTTGCGGCGGCGTCGAAACGCCTCGACAGGGAGAATTGCCTTCCCTCCGCGGTGCCCGGCGGTAGCACCACGCCGGCGGACCCGTACATCGTGGGATTGTGGCAGAACCTGAACTCGCACACGCTCCAGGCCGAGGACAAACTGTTGGATGTCACCGGGGCTCCACTCGTGGCAATAGTATCGTGCTTCTGGGCATCGGGTGAGCCGCCCGTGCCGCGCGGCTCCAGCGAGAGTGGCGATACGCAGGCTGCAATGGCCTTTTATCTCCGCCCTTCGTGCCGCGCGGACGGCAACACAGTGGAACTCGTGCTAAAGGGTCGCTTGCCCGCGCAGAGTCAGTCCTGGCCCGAGGTCGAAGTCGTGTCTGCTCGCCTTGTACCGGAAGAGGAGGCCATGGAGTTCAGGTCGAAGGCCACGAAGCTCAATTGCGGGCAATAGAGGGTGTGCGGAAGTTTTTGCAGAGCCTCAAAAATCAGCCTGACATCTCGTTTTCTCACCGATGGCTCTTCCCGGCCACCACGTTGCACCTGGGCGGCAAGACAGGCCAAAGCTCGGCCGAACGGCAGAAAACAGGAGCCCGTCCTATTCCGCATCATTTTTGGCCTCCGACCACTTGACTGCGCAGGAATGTTAGGTTATAGTTAGAATATGAAAAAATGAGGCTTCCTACGTCCGCGCCGTGGCCCCTCGGCCACGAAGGAGGACTGCGCCTCATGAAAGCGTGCCCCCGCGAACACCCTGTTCACTCTCGGGCTTCGCCAGATTCAGCAAGAAGGAGGACCGATGACAACATCGCAGGACACGAGGACGGCACCAGCTCCCCGCCGCTGTGGAATCCCTCTACTCCGCGGGCCGCCATCCGCGATATGAAGGGTGGGTATTGGCCCGCCTTGGCGCGCCTTGGCGCTATTTGGCAGAAAAAAAGATTTTTCGCAGCCCGCAACCTCGCCGCCACGGCGTCTGCCAGCCTCGCCGGCCGCCGAGGCTGAAGGACTCGCAACCGCTCCTCCGAAGAAAAAGCGGCCGCCTTCAATCGCTACGGCGTGCCGCTCCTGTTTCCCGCCGGGCGGACACGGCGCATAATGCCCGCCGTCCCGAAAGGCCCGTGGCAAAAGGCAGCAGGCACTGGCTTGCCCGGCCGCGCTCCGCTCCACGCGGACCGGCCTACGCGCCTGTCCCCTTCTGCCCCCGGCCCAACTCAGGAGCATCGCATGATCGGAGCCCTTCGAACCCTGCGGCAATACCTCCTCACCGGCGTTTCCTACGTGATCCCCTGCATCGCCTGCGGCGGCATCCTCATTGCCGCCTCGCTGGCCTTCGCCCCCATGGAGCCGGGCAAGGGGCCCGACCCCAGCAAGGTGCCCACCCTGGCTCTGATGGAGCAGATCGGCAGCGCCGCCTTCAAGCTGGCCTTCCCGATCCTCGCCGGCTTCATCGCCCATGCCATCGCCGGCAAGCCCGGCCTCGTGCCCGGCCTGATCGGGGGCTTCCTCTGCGCGGGCTTCAAGGCCCAACTGCTCTTCAGCCCGGCGGAGTTGCAGGCCCGCGGCCTCCAGCCCGACAGCCAGATCGTCGCGGGTTTTCTCGGCGCCATCCTCATCGGCCTCATCGCCGGCGGGATCGTCAATCTGATGAAGAAACTGCCGGTGCCGAAGTACATCAAGCCGATCATGCCCATCCTGATCATCCCCATCGTCTCGTCGGGCATCATCGGCGTGCTGATGATCAAGGTACTGGGCGTCCCCATCGCCGACCTGATGGCCTCGCTCAGCACCTGGCTCAAGGGAATGAGCACCGGCAACGCGGTGGTGCTGGCGATGATCCTCGGAGCGATGATCGCCTTCGACATGGGCGGGCCGGTCAACAAGGTGGCCTTCTTCTTCGGCGCGGCGATGATCAAGGAGGGCAATTTCGCCGTGATGGGCGCCTGCGCCGCCGCCATCTGCACGCCGCCGCTGGGGATGGGCCTGGCCACGCTGATCCGCCGCAGGATCTGGAGCGACGAGGACAAGGAGGCGGGCATCGCCGCCCTGGCCATGGGCATGATCGGCATCACCGAGGGAGCCATCCCCTTCGCCGCGGCCGACCCGTTGCGGGTGATCCCCTGCATCATGCTCGGCTCGATGGCCGCGGCAGTGGTCGCCATGCTCGGCGGCGTCGGCGATCACGCTCCGCACGGCGGCCCGATCGTGCTGCCTGTCGTGGACGGCAGAATCGTATACGTTATAGCGATCATCATCGGCTCGGTTGTCACAGCCGTCGCGATCAACCTGTTGAAGTCGCTGTCGCGCAAGCCCGCAGCCGATACAGCGGAGGCCGCCAAATGAAAATCGTCGCCGTCACCGCCTGCCCGACCGGTATCGCCCATACCTACATGGCCGCGGAGCAGCTAGAGAAGACCGCCAAGTCGCTCGGCCACCAGATCAAGGTGGAGACACAGGGGGCCATGGGCATCGAAAACGAATTGTCCGCCAAGGACATCCGCGAGGCCGACATCGCCATCTTCGCCGTGGACATCGACGTGGAGCAACGCGACCGGTTCGACGGCAAGAAGATCATCCAGGTCCCGGTCCAGGAAGCGATCAAGAACCCGAAGGGGGTCTTCGACAAGATTGAGGTTTGAGCAGGGAGAACAGTGGCATTACTGGTTTCGGCCGTCCTTCCTCCCGGCAGAGCCGGCCAGATCCGCGAGATTCACCGATAGCTCACTTCGCTCGAAGTTGGTCGCTGATATGAGCGGCTGCGGCTTCATAAACCCCAAACGCGCGATCCAACCGTCGGGCACGATCTGAAGTCGTGTGTTGTAGAAGGTCGCTATTTCGTTGAAGTAGCCGCGGGCCAGGGCGATGCGTTGCTCGGTCTCGACCAGGCTTTTTTGCAGACTCAAGAACGCTCCGTCAGCCTTCAACTCAGGATACCGCTCAATGATCGCCCTGACATGCATGGCGCAGCCCTCCGGGTCAGGGCCCGGCACCCCCGGCGCGGTGGCGACAAGCTGGGCGCGGAGGGCGGCCAGCTCGGTTTGCAGGTGGCGCTCGTAATCGCGCAGGCCTTCCGTCGTACGCACCAGGTTCGGAAGCAGGTCGTGGCGTCGCTTGAGCTCGACGTCTACGTTCGCCCAGGCTTGGTCCACGCGGCGGCGCAAGTCCACCATGCTGTTGAACGCCATCCAGGTCCAGCCGATCAACCAGGTCGCCAGATAGCTCGATCCGACTATGACGTAGGAGTTCGTGTAGAAAGCCCTGTTCGGGCGTTCTTGCCGCCATTGGGGCGGCCAATAAAGGTGCTTCTGAGAGCCCTGTTCGACTTTCACCACGGGTTGGTAGGTCACGAAGTCATTCGCCCGGTGATCTTCCACGAGACGGTCTTGCAGCAAACATCCGCCTATGCAGAGCAGCCATCCCAGCACGCAGAACACCCAGAACTGCTTGTTCAGGCCTGATCTAATCTGGGTCTCGGAACGAGTTGAAATGAGGAACATAGGCGCATGCTGATCGCGGGCGATCTCCGGCGCCACCACGTCTTCGCGTTCCCGGGCCTGCCCCATCACGTAGATGTTCGCGTGCAGGGGGATGGCCCTCTCCGAGAACAGCCTGCGATGCTCCGAATCCATCACCGCTTCGCGCGGGCCTTTGCCGTAGTAGAGCGGGTTGGACGGACCGCAAGTGACACAGAACACCTGCAG
>DATKKX010000193.1:0-8070 GCA_035542775.1 Phycisphaerae bacterium
CTTCTTGGCGGTCTTCGGCTTCTTCGCTGACGCTTTGACCGCGGCCTTCATCTTGGCCTTGGTTTTCTTGGTGGACATCGGCATGGCGATCTCCGCCTGGGCCGCCGCCAGCCGGGCGATGGGCACGCGGTAGGGCGAGCAGCTCACGTAGTTCATGCCCAGCATGTGGCAGAACTCGACCGACCGGGGATCGCCGCCGTGCTCGCCGCAGATGCCGATCTTCAGGTCCGGCTTCACTCTGCGGGCGGCGGTGATGGCCTGGTTCATCAGCAGGCCGACGCCGTCGCGATCCAGGGTCTGGAACGGGTCCGCCGGGAAAACGCCGACCTTGCTGGTGCTGACGTAGTCAGGCAGGAAGCGGCCGGCGTCGTCGCGCGACAGGGCCATCACGGTTTGCGTCAGGTCATTGGTGCCAAAACTGAAGAAGTCGGCCACCTGGGCCATGCGATCCGCCAGCAGGGCGGCCCGCGGGGTCTCGATCATGGTGCCGACGTGATAGGTCAGCTTGAAGCCGGCGGCCTTGAGGATCTCGTCGGCCACCCGGCGGGTGCGGTCGACGAGGATCTTCAATTCCTTGGCGTCGATGCACAGCGGGATCATGATCTCCGGCGAGACCTTGATGTCGCGTCGGCGACACTCCACCGCGGCTTCGATGATGGCCCGAACCTGCATGTCCAGGATCTCGGGATAGGTGAAGGCCAGGCGGCAGCCGCGATGGCCGAGCATCGGGTTGGCCTCGTGCAGTTGATCCACGCGGCGCTTGATCTTCTCGAAATCCACGTGGAGGCTGTTGGCCAGCTCGCGCTGCTTGTCTTCCTCGTGCGGGACGAACTCGTGCAGAGGGGGATCGACCAGCCGGATCGTCACCGGCCGGCCGGCCATCGCCTCGAAGATGCCGATGAAATCCTGCCGCTGGAAGGGCAGCAGTTCCTCGAGGGCGGCGCGGCGATCCCGCTCCGTCTCCGCGACGATCATCTTCTGGATGGCCAGCCGCCGCTCCTCGGTGTCGAAGAACATGTGCTCGGTGCGGCACAGGCCGATGCCCTCGGCGCCCATCTTCACGGCGTTCTCGGCGTCGTAGGGCGTGTCGGCGTTGGTCCGGACCCCCAGCCGCCGCTTGTCGTCGCACCACTCCATCAGCGTGTAGTATTCCGGAGGCAGCGTCGGCGTGACCAGTGGGACCTGTCCCTCGTAGACCGCACCTTCGGAGCCGTCGAGTGTCAGGAAGTCGCCCTGGCGCAGAGTCTTGCCGTTGATGGACAGCGTCTCGGAATGCTCGTTGATGTCCAGCGCTCCGCAGCCGACGACGCAGCACTTGCCCCAGCCTCGGGCCACGACCGCGGCGTGCGAAGTCTTGCCGCCGGTGGCGGTGAGAATGCCCTGGGCGGCGTGCATCCCGCCGACGTCCTCGGGACTGGTCTCCTTGCGGACCAGGATCACCTTCTTTCCTTCTGCGTTCCAGCGCTCCGCCAGCGGCGCGGTCAGGGCAATCTGCCCGCAGGCGGCGCCAGGCACCGCGTTGATGCCGACGCCGAGCTGCCGCGTGGAGAGCGATTTTGAATCGAAGGTGGGGTCGATGATCGGATAAAAGAGCCGCTCGATGTCCATGGAGGTGATGCGGCCGATGGCCTCCTCCCTGGTGAGAACCGGCTTGGTCGCCGCGGCGGCGTAGCGCTTGGGCAGATATCCTTTCTTCACCAGCCTGGCCGCCTCGCCTTTGGTGAGCAGCGGTTTGGTGGCCTGATCGGCGGCAATCTTGAAGGTGGCCGCCGGGCTGCGCTTGCCGGTGCGGCACTGGAGCATGTAGAGCTTGCCGCGCTCGACCGTGAACTCGAGGTCCTGCATGTTCTTGTAATGGGTCTCGAGCATCACGCGGACGCCGCACAGTTGGTCGTAGACCTCGCGATTCTTCCCGGCCAGCTCACGGAGCGGGATCGGCGTGCGGATGCCGGCGACGACATCCTCGCCCTGGGCGTTGATAAGCAGGTCGCCGTAGAAGATGTTCTCGCCGGTGCTGGGGTCGCGGGTGAAAGCGACGCCTGACCCGCTGTCCTCGCCCATGTTGCCGAAAACCATCTGGCAGACGTTCACGGCGGTGCCGGGCAGGCCGACGATCTTCTCGACCTCTCGGTACTTCATGGCCTTTTCGGCCATCCACGACGCAAACACGGCGGTGATGGCGCCGACAAGCTGCTTCCACGGCTCCTGGGGGAAATCCTCGCCGCGCTGCTCGCGGTAGAACTCCTTGAAGCTGCCGCAGAGCTCCCGGAGGTGGTCGGCGGTCAAGTCGGTGTCGCTGGTCACGCCGAGGCGTTGCTTCAGGCTGTGCAGCCGGCCTTCCAGGATCTCCTTGGATAGGCCGACGACAACCGTCGAGTACATCTGGATGAAGCGGCGGTAAGAATCCCAGGCGAAGCGGGGGTTGTTGGTGCTGTCGGCGAGACCTTCGACGGATCGGTCGTTCAGCCCGAGGTTGAGCACCGTCTCCATCATGCCGGGCATGGACGCGGCGGCGCCGGAACGCACCGAGACGAGCAGGGGGTTCTTGGGATCGCCGAGGCGTTTCTTGCAGACCTTTTCCAGCCGGGCCAGGTTCTCCTTGACCTGCTTGTCCATGCCCGCGGGCCAGCGGCGGTTCTGCTCGTAGTAGAGCTTACAGGCCTCCGTGGTGATGGTGAAGCCCGCCGGGACCGGCAGGCCGATGTTGGTCATCTCGGCCAGGCCGGCTCCCTTGCCGCCGAGCAGCGTCTTCTGGTCACCCTTGCCCTCTGCCTTGCCGTTGCCGAAGAAGTAAACGAATTTCGCAGCCATCGTTGTCGCTCCCTCAACCTGATGGTGGTCGTCCGGCCCTTACACTCCAGAACCCTTCGCTGAATCACACAGCGGCGCCACGGGTCCTGTTGGGGGGGGATTGCGCCCACTGGTTGCATCCGCAATTGCGGAGTGGGGGCCACTCTACGAAGGGCTGACGGGGGTGTCAACGCGGTGGAAACCCGGGGGCAGACATCTGCCGGCCGGCATCCGCATCTCCAAAATCATGTTGGATTTCCGGCGGAGTGAAGGTGGTTTACACCTGGAGGGCAGACTGGGTCAGCGAGGCGATTCGGGAGCGGGGCATTCACGACCATTGGAGCGGCTCAACAGACCGGTGTCGCCGACGCGGTCGCGATGGGCTGTTTCAAAGTCTGATCTTCAAAGAGCTCAATAATCGATATCGCTCAACATAAATGATTGAACGCAGCCCGGCAGGAGCGTTCCGGGTCCCCGCGGCGCGATGCCCGGCCATCACGCTAACCAGGCCGCGTCACTGCGGCGATTCGCATGTCATTTCCAGCCGGCAAGCCACAACTGCAGGAAGATGACAGCCAGTTCGGCGATGATCACCAGTATGATCCAGACCTCCAGCCACCACTCGCGGCGGAAGTAGCTGTACGCCGAGAGACGGTCGTTCGCCGCGCTGTACAGGCTCATCATGGCATTGATGCGAGCCTCCATCGCTGCGAGCCGGTCGGCAAGCCTGGCGCCGGCGCACAGGTCTCCATAGACCTGCCGGGCCGCGGCCGACAGCTCCGCGGACGGTGACTCGAGTTGGCGTCTCAGATCGCAGCAATCCATCCGA
The DNA here is from genome assembly GCA_035542775.1 of Phycisphaerae bacterium. GTDB lineage: Bacteria > Planctomycetota > Phycisphaerae > UBA1845 > UTPLA1 > DATKKX01. The sequence continues at coordinate 3,620 of DATKKX010000193.1, forward strand.
CAAAGGGTGACGCGGCGGGTCATCTCATTGACAGCCGGCCACCGGGCGACATCTTTCGACATGACCTGATGGGTCAGCGAAATGTGACCGTGGCAGGCCGTCCAGGCGGCGTCGACTTCGGCTTCAAGCCGGCGTATCTGTCCCTCGACGAACGCGAATTCGATGAGTGGGGCGAGGGCCTCGTCGGCGCGTTCGGGCGGACCAAGGAAGGCGGCTCGCCCTGCTTTCCAGAGCATGCGGTCCTCCCGCACGGCCACCTCGAGTACGCCGTCGTGGTTGTCGTGAGAGCCGATCAGCCAGCCCTGGGCGTCTTGGCATCGCTCCACCTGCGTGCCTGGGCCGGCGGGGAAGATGGCGAACAGAAACTCCTTGTCGCCGTTGGTGCCGACCGACTGGGCGACGGCATCCGGCGTGAACGGCTCGCTGACGACAAGACAGTGTTGCGGGCGGCAGAAGACGCGCAGCACGCGTTCACCAGGCTGCGCCTGGGAAACAAAGCGCGTGCGGCGCATCAGCAGGGGGTGGTTGCGGATCAAGGTTGTGAGTTCGGCATTCATGGTCGCAGTCCTGAGCAGGGCAATTCCGCAAGTTGAATTCGTCAGGGATTCACTCAGGAAAGGTGTGCTGAACTCACGGTGGGCGCAGGGCTTTGGCCTGGTTCTCAGCGATGTGGGGGGCGCTGTCGACGGAGGGGCCGAACCTGACGGCTGAAATGATATGCCAGGTAAGCATTGGCGTGCCTCCGTTGGGTGCTTGCCGGCCCGCCCACGAACGTCTCCGTTTAGCTTCTCCTGTAACCGCTACCCCCAGGCTCTGCGAATCGGCTCAGCCTGCCCGGGGGCCAGTTCATCCTTGTTCTGCAAACCTCGCAACGCTCCACCATTATTCTAGGTCCGAAGGGCCCCAGCCAGCGATCTCCCCCCTCCGGGCATAGTCATATCAACAGCTGCCAGAATAGGTTACAAGTAATCGTGTTATTGTGTGCCGAAATCGCATTGCAGACTGTTACCGTTGCCCAACTGTGCGGCAGCAGGCGCCCTGATGCCGCCTAGCCGGGCCTCCCAAGGCTCGATTCCACCGACGCCCTGGGACCAGGAAGAGCGAGGCGGAGCGATGAGCGGCATTCAGGGGGTAATCCTGGCGACAACGGCGGGGTGCTTGAAGCCGGGGCAGAATCCGCTAGAATGCAGGGCTCGATTTCTTCCGAGGAGTACTGCGATGGCATTGGACCTACAGCCCGGCAGCAAGGTTTGCATCAAGGTCGCCAAGACGCCCACCAACGAGGCAGCGGCGAAGACGCTGTCACGAATCTTTGCCAAGGACGTGAACAGCCGCAACGCCCGTCGGCGGCGCAAGCAGCTTCGCGAGAGCGAGATCGTCGATCATCGCCGCGGCGGACGGCCTTGGTATTACCGCCCGCATGCCCCGCGGCTGTTCCAGCCCGTCAAAGGCGCATCCTGCACCATCCTGGTGACCACTGATGTCATCGGCGATGTCCGCAGTGTCTCACGGTTTATCCAGGTCGAAGCAGCGAAGTAGGGAACTCTGTAACAATTCACGACTGAAGGTACGGGGTGCCCATTTCAGCGGCCATTCCATGCCGCGCTGCTCGCAGAGTACTGGCCCACCTCAGCGTTTTACCTGGAAGCGAAACGAGCTAGTCCCCGCGAGCGGGATGCGGGCGTCGCCGGGATCGCGGCGCTACCGCCAGCAGGGTCGCCGCAAGTGGAAGGATCGTGCCCGCTCCGCATGAGCCCATCGTGCCGCACATCGCGGCGTCCGGCAGACCGGATGCGGCCGGCGTCGTGCCGGGGATATTCAGATCGGCCTGATCGGTGCCCGTCAGGGCCTCGCCCGACGGAATGCCGATCGAGAATTCGCCCGGATAATCGAGCACCACCCAGGTACAGCGGTTGGTTCGGTCAACGCCCTGCCGGCCGAGGTCGGACCGCGCCGGCCGGGCTGGATAGGGCCCGTCCTCGAACGGCTTCGTGGCCGGCTGGCGCCAAGAGTTCTGCGGTTCGCTCAGCCAGCAGATCCGCAGGCTGCGTGCCTCCGCGCCGTCCAACTCGGAATCATCGTAATACATCACGATGACGGCAATGAACGATCCGGCGGTCAAGTCGGAAGTGACGGCAAGCCGGCGGGTCAGGTCGGGCAACGGAATCTGGCCGCTGAAGTTGGCGGACGCGCCGTCGTCGCGCAGGCGCCCCTCCACCGTCACGCCGGACTGGGCCTCGGAAAGTCTTACCTCGGCTCGGGTCCACGAGGCGCCGAGTTGCAGCGTCATGAAGAGCCGGCCCTGGACGTTGACCGGCAAGGTCTGCGATGCAGCGATGGCCTCCACCGCCACGGTGTCGCTGGCGGCACACCCGGCGCCGTAGGCATCGGTGACAGTGACCCGGATTTCATAAGGCCCCACGGCGGAGGGCGTGAATACAGGGTGCTCGACGTTGGTCGCGCTGAGTTGGGCCGGATTTCTATCCACACCGCCGATGATCTCCCATCTGTAGGCATAGGGCGGGGAGCCGCCGGTGGCGACGGGCGTCCCTCCCAGGCCGAGAGACGGCTGGAACGCTTGCGTGATAAAGTCCGCGCCGGCATCCACCGTGGTCGCCGTGACGTGGATCGTGACCGTATCCGTCGCCACGCAGTGAGGCGTGGCGGAGTCGGTGACAGTCAGTCGCAAGAGGTAATCGCCGGCTTTCGTGGGAACGAAGAGCGGGGTGGCCGCGAACTGGTGCGGGTCCTGAAATTGGCTGGGACTTGCGTCGGGGCTGCCCGGCTCAATGGACCAGGTATAGCTCAACTGGCCGAATCCGCCCTGGATAATCGGTGACAAACGCACGCCGGCAGCGCCGGCACAAGTCGTTTGATAGACGCCCGCGTCAACGGTCATGGTGCCGACGGTGACGCGGATGACCGCGCTGCGCTCGCATGGCGGCGTGGCGGAATCTGTTACCGTTGCGCGAAGAGTGTAGGTCCCGACCGCGCTGGGCATGAAGGTGGGGTTCGGTGTGGCGGGGCCCGGCCCGCCGAATTGCGAAACAGCTGTGCTGGGGCTGTTGGGGTCGATGGTCCAGTTGTATGACAGGGGCTCGATGCCGCGGGATACGATGGTGACGTCCAGCGGCGCGGACTCACCGCCGGCGCACATGGCGAAATCATCCGTGGCGTCGATGGCTAGATCGGCCACCTGCACGGCCAGCGTGTCGGTCGCCACGCAGGCGGGATTGCCCGAGTCGGTGACCAAAACCCGCAGTGTGTACGGGCCCGCGGTGCCTGGCGTGAACGTCGGGCCGGCGCTGTGCGGGCCGCTGTCCGTGAACTGCGTCGCTGCCGAGTCCGGGCTGCCGGCTTCGATTGTCCATTCGTATGAATACGGAGGCGTTCCACCACCGACAAGGGGCGATAGTGCCGCGCTGGACGTGCCAAGGCACATGGCGAACGACTCGCCGGCATCAACGATCAGTTGGAAGGCGGTGATAATGACCTGATCCGTTGCCAGGCACGGCGGCTGGCTGGAATCGGAGACTTGCAGGCGGACGACATATTCGCCGGGCAGGTTGGCCGAGAATCGCGGGCGCTCGGCCGTCGGCCCGAGGATCATCCCGCCTCCTGCCGGTCCCGAGACGATCTGCCAGAGATACGAATACGGCGGATTCGAGCCTGTGGCGACGACGGGACCGCCCATGAGCGGAGACGTCACGCCGACGCATACCGAAAACGGCTCGCCTGCGTCGGCGACATAGGGCGGATCGCATTCGTCAGGGATGCCGTTGTGGTTGCAGTCGTCGCCGGCCAGTTGACATTCGTCCGGGATGCTGTCGCCGTTGCAATCGTGGCTGGTCCCGGCAGCAAGATCGCATTCGTCGGGGATGCCGTTGCCGTTGCAGTCGTTGCTGCTTCCGGCGGCAAGATCGCACTCGTCGGGGACACTGTTGCCGTTGCAGTCGTTGCTGCTTCCGGCGGCGAGGTCGCACTCGTCGGGGATGCCGTTGCCGTTGCAGTCCTGGCTGGTGCCGCCGGCGATGTCCTCTTCGTCGGGGACGCCGTTGTTGTTGCAGTCACAGAGGCCGGTCGAGACCGTCAGCACGGCGACGGAGCTGATCACGGCCGGTCCGCACGTGCCGAAGACAATGCATTGGTACTGGCCGGCGTGTTGGGCTGACACGTGGGCGATGCTCAGTGACGCCGTGGAGGACCCGGTGATGTTGCCGTCGTCGCCCAGGCTCTCAAAGGCGGGTCCATCGTTGAATTGCCAGAGGTAGGTGAGCCCCGTGCCGACGGCCGTTACCTGGAACGCAGCGCTGCCCTCGGGGCAAAGCGATTGGTTCGTAGGGCCGGCTTGAATGGCGATGACCTCTCCAATGGTCAGGATGGCTTCCTGGCTGGTAACCGGCTCGCCGCAGTCGCCCGACACGATGCAGCGATAGGCGCCGGCGGATGCG
>DATKKX010000194.1:0-3250 GCA_035542775.1 Phycisphaerae bacterium
GCTATTGTCGCAGGGCGGAGCTGCAGCGCGATCTGGGGCATTACGGGCAGGCCCGCAGCGACTGGCAGAAGGCCCTGGAGCTGTCGCCGACCGGCCCTGATGCCGAGGGGGCGAAGCTGGGGCTGAAATTGTTGGGGGGGCGGGGATCGTAGCATCGGCCGCCAGGCGGCGCCCGGCGTCCTCCGCACTACGCGTCGCGTCGGACGATGAACAGGTCATACGACAGTCGGCCGGAGTTGAGCAGCGCTTTGAGCACGCGGAGGTAGGCACATCGGGCCCGGAAGCCTCGTGCCGCGGCCCAGCCGCGCCTGCCGATCTCGCCAAGGCCGTCGGCGAGCGAGGCGGCGACCCGCCGCGAGACCCGCTGATGCCGAACGACCTTGAGACCCTGCTGCAGAAACGCATTCCGATAGTCTTCATCGCTCCAAAGGTGCAGGTTGGAATTGAACTGCGTCGGCAGCTTGTTGAGCAGCGTCAGGGGGGCAAAGAGGGCCTTGTGGTTGGTAGTGATGTCGCCGAGGCACAGCCTTCCGCCCGGCTTCAGCACACGGCGGCATTCGGCGATGAAAGCGTCCTTGTCGGCGTAGTGCAGGGCCGATTCGAGATTGAAGACGACATCCACGGAAGCGTCGGCGACGGGCAGGTCGTGGGCGTCTCCCTGGACGAAGTGCAGCGGCAGACCGGAGGCGCGTGCACTGCGCGAGGCATGCTGGACGCTGGGCCAGAGATACTCCAGCCCGATGACTCGGCGCGGACGATACCGCTCGAATATCCAGGTGGCGGGACCTCCGATACCGCAACCGGCGTCGAGGACGGTGCTCTCGCCTGTGATGGGCGTATCATCGAGCAGCCGCCAGACCAGCGTGCGCTGATGTTGCTCGAAGGTGTCGGCGGTGGCCAGTTCGGCATAACCGCAGTTATAGCCGCTAAAGCCCATACTCAGGGCGAGCTTGCGGTTGGGCGCGTAATGGGCTTCCAGCGTCTTGTGCGACATCGAGCACAGTATAGCACATGATGACCTTGATTCCTACCGGGGATGCCGGTGCTTCCTAACTGCCGCCGGTTTGTTAACATGTAACCGTATGTCCTGCGACGTGAAATCCGGTCAGGAGCCTGATCTGTCCGTGCCAATCGGCCGCGTTCGGTTGAAGAACCCGGTGCTGACTGCCTCCGGGACCTGCGGCTACGGGCTGGAATACGCGCCGCTTGCAGACCTGAGCCGCCTGGGCGGATTTACCACCAAGAGCGTGACGCTCCGGCCGCGGATGGGCAACCCGCCACCACGGGTCGTGGAAGTGCCCGGCGGAATGCTGAACGCCATCGGGCTGGCCAACGTCGGCGTGGAAGAGTTCATGTCGAAAAAGGTGCCCGAGCTGGCGGGGCTGGGCACGGCGGTCTTCGTGAACGTTGCCGGGCACTGTATCGAGGATTACGTCGAGGTCTGCCGGCGGGTGGACGCAGCGCCGGCGGTGTCTGGCATCGAGCTGAACGTTTCCTGTCCCAACGTGTCGGACGGGCTGACCTTCGGCACCGACGCGGGGCTGCTGGGCGAGCTGGTGGCGGCCGTGCGGGCGGTGGTCACGCGGGGCGTGCTGATCGTGAAGCTCACGCCGAACGTGACGGACATCAGCGTAACGGCACAGGCGGCGATCAACGCCGGGGCGGAGGCGCTGTCGATGGTGAACACGTTCCTGGGGATGGCCATCGACATTGAGAGCCGGCGGCCGAGGCTGGCGAACAATTCGGGGGGCTTCAGCGGCCCGGCGATCAGGCCGATGGCAATCTATCTGGTGCACAAGGTCTGGCGGGAGGTGGCCCGCGATGCCGGCGTCCCGATCATCGGCATGGGCGGCGTGTGGACCTGGCAGGACGCGGTTGAGTTCATGCTCGCCGGCGCCAGCGCGGTATCAGTGGGCACGGCGCTTTTCGTCGATCCGTCGACGCCGATCAAGATCATCGACGGCCTGGCCGCATACCTCAAGCGGCGGGGGCTGAACAGTGTCTCGGCGCTGGTCGGGGCGATGATCCCGAGAAGCCCGGACGAGCCGGGCAATCGCTGTAACGCGGCGGGTTGAAACTCGACTCAATCGGGCAGGATGATTCGGCGGCCGCCTTTGCGCGGAGCCTGGGGGGGATGAGCTTCGCCGGCCTTGATTTCTCGTCGAGAAGGACCTGCACTACGCGACCGTTGGCGGGCAAATCCCACCTCTCGGTCATCGCTTTTCCTTCGGGCACGCTCCCTTCGTCGGCCGAAGCGAGAGCGGGCGGACTGGCCCTCCGTCGGGCTATGCTCCGCGAGCGACTGCAGGTACTTCACCTCCGCCGGCGTCAGCGGACGGTACGCGCCCAGCGGCAAGCCGCGGATGCTCAGCTTGCCCATGCGGACGCGGGTCAGACGGCGAACCTTGTGGCCGAGCTTGGCCAGGATGCGGCGAATCTCCCGATTGCGACCCTCGCGGAGCGTGACTTCGAGCACCGCCCGATCGCGCTGACGGTGAAGGATCGAGATCTGCGCGGGGGCGGTCTTGCCTTCGGAAAGCCAGACGCCGGCGCGGAATTTGTCCAACGTTTCGGTGGTCGGACAGCCGGCGATCTCCGCGTGATAGGTCTTAGGGACGGCAAAGCGCGGATGCGTCAGCCGTTGCGTCAGAGCCCCGTCGTTGGTCATGATCAGAAGGCCGGTAGATTCAGCGTCCAGCCGGCCGACCGGAAAGACGCGCTCGCGGACGCCGCCGAGCAGATCGACCGCCCGGGTGCGCCCGGAGGGATCGTTGTGGGTGCAGAAGACACCGGGCGGTTTGTTGAGCAGGAAGTAGACGTGGCGGGCGGTGCGGATGGGCTTGCCGTCCACGATGATGTGGTCTCGCTCGGGATCAACGAGCACGGGCAGCGTGTCGACAACGGCGCCGTTGACAGCGACCCGTCCATCGAGCACGAGCTGCTCGCAGGCACGGCGGGCCCCGTACCCGGCGGCGGCGAGAATCTTCTGGATACGTTCGGTGGCCATTTAGCACTTTTCTCTCATCAGACGGCGGCAGCGTTCGCGGAGGACGACCAGAGCCGCAGCCGTCAACAGCGCCCCGAGCAGAAGCAAGCCCATCCTGTTTGCCCACTGCCGGCCCGCCGGCGTGATGATATCCGTTGTAATCATAAGCAGACAGAATGAAACAATTGTCAGCAGAAAGACGGATCGGCTCGCGCCCCATGGACGGTCCCCGGCCAGATGGGCCAGGAGCGTGACCTGCGCCAG
>DATKKX010000195.1:0-3027 GCA_035542775.1 Phycisphaerae bacterium
GGCATCCGCATCGCCTGCCTGCAGCAGTCGCAGACGGTCTTGCAGTACAAGAAGGCGCTGGACGACGTGATCACGGATTGCCGCGTGGCCCTGCGGAATCTGGAGACCAATTACGAGCAGATCGGCCCCAGCCAGCAGGCCGTCATCGCCGCCCATGAAAACCTCCGTTCGCTCCAGGAGCGGCAGGAGCGAAAGAGCCCTGCCGAGCTGGACACCATCCTCAGCGCCCAGGTGAACCTCGCGGACTCGAGACGCGGATTCCTGCAGGCCGTCATTCAATACAACACCGGCATCATTGATGTCGAGCGATCCAAGGGAACGCTGCTCGAGTACGACAACGTAGTCCTTTCTCAACAGCCGTGAAATCAGCTGTCCGTTGCCCGCCCACCGGTTGACTCAGAGCGGTGCTCCGCGAATGGCGTGATCGCCGCACCACGGTTTCGCCCTTCACGCCGGGGTACCCCGGGAAAGTCCGGCGCGGTAGACTTACCTTCCTGATGCCTGCACTCTCGTCGAACCTGGCGGATCTCCTTGCGGTCGAGCCGACCGAGCTCCCCACTGCCGCCGTCGGTCCCCTCTCCACCGCCGATGTCGCGATGGCGGTCCTCGCGCTGATCGGCGTCATTTGCCTGGTGTCTCTGCGCCGGTCGGCCCGCGCTCTGGGCCCATTCCTTTTCGCGATGGCGATGACCTCCGCCGCCATTATCCTCGCCCTCAAATACGGCCCGTCATCACTCGGCCTCCTGCACGCCGTGTCCAGGACTATTGCGATCACCTCCGCCCTGTGGGCGCTCATCGGCTGCGCAATGTCCGGCCCCAGAAGCGCGGACCCGCGACGGCCGCTTCCGGCTCCGTCGTCCATGTTCTTCGTCGGGTCTCTGATCTGTGGTATCGGAGTCACCGCACTCCTCCTTCTCGCGCTGCTCTTCGCCACCTGGTCGCGAGTCCTCGGGCCTGAAAACTCAATCGATCTGCTCTCTCCGTCTCGAGCCCCCGATCTGCTGGCCTCGATCATCAAGCCGGACCACCTTGTGGACGGACTTTCCTCGGCCGGCGCGGTGGACCTGCTCGCGCTCCTCGTTGCGGCTCTGTTCTGGAAAATCGCCGCCCCCCGTTCGCATCAGCCCGCCGTCTTGCTGGTCCTGCTGGCCCTTCTGGTCTGGTGGAGCAGCCTGATGATCCCGTCAGGCGTCGGTACCCCGGAGCTGACCAACCGACCGACCGGCACCACGCGGGGGCTGATCCTCGCCATCCAGCCCGCCTGGTGGACCTGGACCTTTCAGATGCAGTTCGGATTCGCCGTGGTCCTGATATCAGCGGCCGTGATACAGGAGTGGCGCTATCGATCCCGCCGGGGCCGCGCCTGGCCCGATCGACTCGACGATCTGCTCGAGCCTTATTCTCGCTGGCCGGCCTACATCCAGGTGGAGGCCATCATCGCCGCGGCCATACTCATCGTCGGCGTGTACCAGATCGTGCAACCCTATCCGACGGCGTGGCAGCCCGGCTTGGCCAACTCGCTGGTATCGCTGGCCGCGGGCTTCACCTGTCTGTTCCTGGTTTACCGGCGCTGGAGCGGCAATACGGCCGGCCTGGGCATCGCCCTGGTCACGCTCGCCGCCGTGGCACTTGCGTGCCTTCTCGCGACCGCGATCGCCCCCCTCGAAAGTTCTGCCGATTACGCCCGACGCATCCCCATCCTGGACAACGCCGTGCTCGTCGCACTGGCGGCCGCAATCGTCTTCTGGTCCTGGTTGACGCATTTCTGGGATCAGCAACTCCTCAACGGGCGTCCCTGGACCACGGCGGGGCGGATGATACCCCCCGCCCGTCGGGCGGCATTCCTGCTTTCCGCGCTGGCCGCGCTGGTCGCCTTCCACATGGCGCTATGGCCACGACAGGTCCTGGCCACTGACGCCTCGGCGGCGCGCCTGACCGCCGGGCTTGGTGGCCTGCTCCTGCTGGCCTGGATCACCGGCCGGAAAGCAAAAAGGGAGGACTCGACCGCTGATGCAACGTTCTCGGTCGCGTTCATCATCGCCGCGATGGTCTTCCTGTTCGTGCGCATCGCTCCCGCCAGCCGGCGCGAATGGGGCTGGCTGATCCAATACGAGGCAGTCGTTCTTGGTTTCGCTTGCCTGCCGATGCTTGTGGTCGCGGAGCTGCTGGACAAGACCCGCTGGCGGAGTTACTCGAGCCCGCTGTGGCTGCTGGCCTTGCTGATCGTGCCCATGCGCGTGCTGATCCTGCTGCTGCCCTCCAACCGCCTTCCCGCCGAATGGGTCCGCCCCATGGTCCTGGCGATGCTGGGGGCGATGTATTCGTTTGCCGGAAGCCGCGAGCATCGCCGCGCCATCCTGGTGCTCGGCGGCGTGCTCCTGCTCGCCGCCCTGACCACTTTCTATCGCTCCTACTGGAAAATGATCTTGCCGTGAGTCTTGTCATGCGAGCGATCATCCAACGTGTCAGCCATGCCGAAGTCCGGGTCGAGGGAAAGCCGGTGGGGCGCATCGAACGGGGCCTCCTGGTGTACGTCGGCGTCGGCTCGGACGACACCCAGGAGGATGCACAGTATCTTGCCGAAAAAATCGGCCACCTGCGGATCTTCAGCGATGCGGAAGGGAAGATGAACCTCGACGTGTCCCAAGCGGGCGGCGCCATCCTCGTCATCAGCAACTTCACCCTGCTGGCGGATGCCCGCAAAGGCCGTCGGCCCGAGTTCACCAGGGCCGCCGAACCGGATACCGCCAACGAGCTTTACGAGCTGTTATGTGAGAAGCTCGCCGGATCGGGTGTGATGGTCAGGAAAGGCCAGTTCCGGGCGATGATGAGCGTTGATTCCGTCAACGATGGCCCCATCAACCTCCTGCTGGACTCCAAGAGACTATTCTAACCTGGTAAGGCGTAAATTATTCCGGCCGCTTCCGCGACGGCCGGCCCATCAGTGGTCCATGTCTTGCATGACCGGCCCGGACCATACGATGATGGCTGTATCGGCATCGTCGCATCCTGAAAATCGCGTGACTT
>DATKKX010000196.1:0-2059 GCA_035542775.1 Phycisphaerae bacterium
GACCGGATTTGCCTGCCTTCGCGTGGCGGCCGGTTTCATCGTCGTGTTCGTGGGCCCTGGGCCGTCCAGATGGCTGCGTGTGCCGGATCCGGTACCGCGGAATCAAGATGAGACCCAGGATTGCAAGCAGGCCGCTGGCGCCCACGAGCCATGCCGGTCGGAGGCAGGCACGCCAAGCGGCTGCACGTGTGGGCGTGAGATCCAAGGCGATACCATTTACCTGCCATACGCGTATCCCGTAGATAAGGTCCTCGATGTCGCCGCCATCGAGTTTGGCTCGCTGAATGCGAACCTCGTACAGGCCGTCTTGCTTTCCGTGCAAAGCACCGATTGAAGTCCAGTAAACCCTCCCGTCGGCGATGTCCAAGGCAATGTCGCCCAGCCAGCCAAAATCAGTGACTGCGAGAGCCTTGATATCGCTTGTCCCTGAGGCGATGGAGTGACGGCCCATCTTTACGCGCTGCACCGAGCCGTTCATTACTCCCGTTCCGAGCGCGTTGGCGGGCCCCCTCCCGAGCCAGCGGGAAAGATCCATCCATGCGCGGTAGCTTAATGCCTGGCCTGTCGTTGAGTACATCTCAGATGCAGCTTGGTCAAGGGCGAGGCCGATCCGCCCGATGCCCGGCGTATCGATAAGCTGCTCGATCAACGAGCCATCGAGATTCGCCCGACAAATGCTGGTGCCGGTTGTCCAGTAGATCTTGCCATCGTCAAGATCCAAAGCGATCGCGTTTGCAGCAAAGCCCTCGAAAAGGCACTGGGCCTCTCGGCCGTCGACGTCGGCGCGATGCATGCTTCCGCCGCCCAGGACTCGGTCCTCGGCCCAGTACACTTTGCCTCCGTTCGCATCCAAGGCGATGCTCGTGGGTTTGTTTTCGCATACGATAGGCAAGTCCTCCACGCTAGTGCCGTCAAGGTTCGCCCTTCGCACCTTCCAGAGCACGTGGTCTGTCCAGTACATCTTGCCGTGCGGTACATCGAGGGCGATTCCCCAAGGATCGCACATCTGGCCACGACGGAGAGAATCGACCACGCATTCCAGGTCCGTGCCGTCGAGGTTCGCACGGTAGATCCCGAGGCCCGCTGTGAAGTACATCTTCTGTGCCTGTGCGGTCGCCGGCAGAAGCATCCAGAGCAGAAGGGCAAGCCAACACGCAAATTGGCTCGTTGGCGGAAAGCAGCTCATAGCGGCGATTGTACACGAATGGGCGAAGGATGGGTGTGGCGACGGCGGTTCGGGATTGCGCGTGGGAGGGCAGCAGCTAGCCTTTGATCACCCCCAGCGGCCGCAACCTCGCCACACGGCTGCTGATGCCCGCGTTGTGCAGGACGTCGACAACCTGGATCACGTCCTTGTACGCGTCAGGCTGCTCTTCCTCCAGGCCTGTCCGCCCGCGGGCTCGGGCGATGACGCCGCGTTGCAGCAACTCTTTCGCAATCGAGCGCCCCTTGCTGGCGCGGATCGCGGCGCCGCGGGACATCTGCCGTCCCGCGCCGTGACAGCAACTGCCAAACGTCTGCTCCATCGCCTCCGGTCGGCCGACGAGAACATAGCTAAACCGGCCCATGTCGCCCGGCACCAGCACCGGCTGGCCGACGGCCTGGTACTGCTGGGGCAGTTCGGGATGGCCCGGCGGGAACGCCCGCGTGGCGCCCTTGCGATGTACGCACAACATTCGCCGCTCACCGTTCACCTCATACGGCTCCATCTTGGCGATGTTGTGGGCCACGTCGTAAACCAGGTGCATACCCAGTTGCTCGGCGGGGCGGCCGAAGACCTCGGCCAGCGTCTCCCGAGCCAGGTGCGTCATGATCTGCCGGTTGCACCACGCGAAATTCGCCGCCGCCCGCATAGCGCCGAGGTAACGCTCGCCCTCCGGCGAACGCACCGGCGCGCAGACAAGCTGCTTGTCCGGCAGCGAGATGCCGTAATTCTCCGGCACGCCGCGAAGCTCCTTCAGGGCATCCTCGCAAACCTGGTAGCCCAGCCCGCGCGAGCCGGAATGGATCATGACGGTGATGTTGCCTTCGTGCAGACCGAGCGCCGCGGCTGTCGAGG
>DATKKX010000197.1:0-9291 GCA_035542775.1 Phycisphaerae bacterium
ACGACGTGGAGAAGGCGATGGGGTCGTTCCGCGCGGTCCCGTACGACACGTTCACGCCGCTGAATGACAGCGTCGCCGCCACTTTTCATGATGCCGGTCACATTCTGGGCTCGGCCATGATCGAGCTGACGGTGCGGCACAACGGCGGGGCGCGGACGCTCATCTTCTCGGGCGATATCGGCGAGTGGGACAAGCCGATCATTCGCGATCCGTCCCTCTTTGATCGCGCCGACTACGTGGTCATGGAATCGACTTACGGGAACCGCGACCATGAGGGCCTTCAGTCGGTCGATGATCAGCTCTGCGACGCAGTCAACGAGACCGTGCGCAGGGGCGGCAACATCATCATCCCGACGTTCGCCATCGAACGGGCCCAGGAGTTGATGTATCACTTTGGGAGGCTGTTCCGCGACAATCGCATTCCGCACCTGCTGGTTTTTCTCGACAGCCCGATGGCGGTTGACGTGACCGCGGTCTTCCGGCGGCACCGCGAGTGCATGGACGACGAGATGCTGAAGCTGCTGGAGACCGGCCCGGTGATGGATCGGTTCCCAAACCTGAAGCTGGTCCGCGAAACCAGCGAGTCCAAGGCGATCAATCAGATCAAGGGATCGTGCATCATCATGGCCGGATCGGGCATGTGCAACGCCGGGCGGATCAAGCACCATCTGGCCAACAACGTGTCCCGCAAGGAAAGCACGATTCTATTCTGCGGCTACCAGGCGATCGGCACGCTGGGGCGGCAGCTTCTCGACGGCATGAAGACCGTCCGCATCCACGGCGTTCAGCGCAAGGTCAAGGCGAAGGTCGCGCAGGTTCAGGGCCTTTCGGGGCACGCCGGCCGGGCCAGCCTGTGCCGGTGGGTCGACCATTTCCAGACGCCCCCGCCGAGGCTGTTCATCACCCATGGGGAGGAAGACGCCTCCATGCAGCTTGCAGAACTTATCCGGTCGAAGCACGGGTGGAACGTGGATGTGCCGCATTACCTGGATGAGTGCGCGCTGGAGTGATGCTAGAAAAAGGTGCCAGGAAAAACTTACGTAACACAAGAAAAACGTCCTGACACCTCTAATCACGACGGCAGCAGCTCTTCAATCCTCGGCAGCATGTACTGGAGCGACTCCTCTTCCGCGGTCCAGGTGCCGATCAGGAAGACGCTGTGCGGCGGCAGGAGCGAAGTGGATTGCCAAGGCGAACCGGACATCGCCTCCTCCAGGCGCCGCGAATAGCGCGCGTAGGCCTCGTCGGCGGCCTGCTGGCTCGGATAGCGCACCACCCAGACGGTGTTCGCCTTCCGGACCTCCGGCACGTCGTACGAGGCGATGCACATCAGCGTCTCGCCGCTCATGCCCAGCACCTTGGCCACCTCGTCCAGGTCCAGCCCGGCAGGATGGGCAAAAGACGCCGACGGCAGACCCGCCAGGTTGCGGACCAGCCAGCGGGCACCGGGCTTAAGGTGCTCGCGCGGCATGGCCTCGACCAGGCCGGGCATGTCGGTGCGGGGAATCCGCCCGACCACGTGCATGAGCAGTCGCCGGGTTTGCAGGGCCGCCTTCTCGTCGGTCGCGTCGGTCCACAGGTGGGCGTAGGCGTCACCCTGCCAGCAGTGGAAGTGCAGCTCCACGCCAGTCTCCACACGGGTCTCGCCGCCGACGTTGAGCAGTTCGGAGGAGCCCGACTGGCAACTCATCAAACCGTAGGCGTCCTCCGGCGACTGGGCCTCGAACACGACCACGCGGGCCAGCAGCTCGCGGCCTTCGCCGTTCCATGCGTAGGTGGTGCTGGCCGCCGATTTCAGGTGGAAGTGGTCGAACCACACCGCCTGGGAAGGCGGCAGGAGCTTCCCGAGATCGGCCGCCTGCGCGGTCCGAATCGGCTCCCGCCGGGTCCAGCCCTCGACGGGCAGGTTGGCGGGCAGATAAGGCGGGCCCTGCTGGTCGGTGCCGGGCGCGGCGGTTGCGGGGGCGGCTTGCGGCGCGCGGGACGCAGAAGGGCCGGCCTGAGCGGCGGCCGGTGCTGTGGCGGATGGCGCCGTGGCCGGCGGCGTCTTCTCTTGGCCCTGTTGCGGGCAGCCGCTTATGGAGATTGCGAGCGACGCCGCACAGAAGACCGCCACCCCATGGTGTCTCTTCCCGCTTCGTCGTCGGTTGATAAGTAACATAGCGGACCTCTCCAGCGTTTCTACTTTCCGGCGAGGATGAACTATGCGCGAGTGACCGGCTATTCTAACCAGTTTGGGGGCGCATTCAATTCCCGGGGCATTTTGACCCCTTCTCGGCCCATCCATATAATCGCCGCGGATCACCGAACTGGAGTCACGCGTCAACCAATGATCATTACTATCGACGGTCCCGCAGGGTCTGGTAAAAGCACCGCTGCCAGGAAGCTGGCGGCGAGGCTGGGCATCGCCTATCTCGATACGGGAGCGATGTATCGCGCCATCGCCATGGCCGCGCTGCAAAAGTGTATCGATCTCAAGGACGAGAAAGCCTTGATCAGAGTGGCCCGCGAGGCGGTCGTCGACGTGGACTGCGGCCCCACGCATACCCGCGTGATGCTCAACGGCGCGGACGTCAGCGAAGCCATCCGCTCCATGGCGGTGAACCAGGCCACCAGTTACGTCGCCCGGATCGCGGATATCCGCCGTATGCTGGTCGAGAAGCAGCGGGCCATCGGCAGGCACCTGGGCTCGCTGGTCACCGAGGGTCGGGACCAGGGCAGCGTCGTATTCCCCGATGCGGACATCAAGTTCTTCCTGGACGCCACGCTGGAAAGGCGGGCCATGCGCCGTTACCAGGAGCTGATGGCGGACGGCGAGGACGCGTCTTACGAACAGATCGTGGAGAACCTGAGGCAGCGCGACGGCAACGATCGCTGCCAGTGGGCGCCGCTCCTCGAGCCCCGGACGGCCATCCACATCGACACGACACAGATGACCATCCAGGAGGTCATCGAACGCTTGCTCGGAGAGATTCGCCAGCGACACTTGTGCGATTAGCCGCGCCACCGATGGGACAGACCAATCCGAACACGATGCGACCGTATTACCGAGTCCTGCGCTATCTCGCGCAGATGCTGTACGTGGTCTATTTCCGCGGGCGGGTGTTCGGGTTGCGCAACGTCCCGCAGACCGGCGGCGTCATGCTGGCCTGCAACCACCAGAGTTTTTTTGATCCCGTGTCCTCGACGCTGGCCCTCTATCGCGAGGGCAACTACATGGCCCGGGACACGCTGTTCATCAACCCGCTGTTCAAGCTGCTGATCGAATCGCTGAACGCGTTTCCAGTCAAGCGGGGGGCCGGGGATGTGGGAGCGGTCAAAGAGATCATGCGCCGCTTGAAAGGCGGCCGAGTTGTCGTCGTCTTTCCCGAGGCAACCCGGACGCGCGACGGCTCCCTGGGCACCATCAACGTCAACTCGATGGCCATCGCCAAGAAGGCCGGCGCCGCGGTCGTGCCGACGGTCATCGACGGCGCATTCGAGGCCTGGCCGCGGACCCAATTGCTGCCCCGCCGCGGCCTGATGTACGTCACCTACGCCGAGACGATCACGCCCGAGCAGGTCCAGGAATGGCCGGCGGAGCGGATTGCGGAGACCGTTACGAAACGACTGAAGTCCAGCCTGGAAGTATCGCGGCGCATGCGCCGCCAAGCCCTCGCGGGCTCTGTTCCCCACGGCACGCGGTATGATGTGTGCGAGCCGCTGTAACGCCAGCACGAGCAATGGCATAGACTGGCGGGGAAGCCCTTCTGAATCGAGATGCTGCTTCACAGTTGATAATTGCCGGCATATTCGCGATAACGCTTCCTATGACCGCCTTCCCGGACAACTTCAAGGGGAGAAAGGTCGACCGTCCCAACGTACGCCATCTGGCGCGCTGGGCCCTGACCGCGTTTGTGATCACGTTCATCGTCGCCCGCATCCTGGTGTACCTGATCATGGCGGGGGACATGCCGGATCTCTACATGCATGTCGGCGGCACACACATCCACCACTTGAACTACGGGATCTTTCTTCTGTCGGCGATCGGCGCGTATCTTCTGTTCTATCGCCCCGCAGGCGGACGCGCGACGGCTGCCGCGGTCGCATACGGCATCGGACTGGGGCTGACCTTCGACGAGTTCGGGATGTGGCTGCACCTGGGCGGCGGGTACTGGCAGCGGGCCAGTTTTGACGCGATCGTTGTCGTGGCCGGCCTGCTGGCATTGATTGCCGAGGCGCCGAGGCTCAAGCAGTTTCGCCCGGTTCATTGGCGGACCGCGGTCTTGCTGGGCGTCGCGGTCACGATCTTCGCAGTCTTGCTGATCCAATCGTTCAAATATGCGGGACGCGTCATTCTGCCGCGGCTCCAGCAGCTCGACGGAATGGCACCACCGCAAGGGCAAGGCTGATCCGCAAGGATGGGATGTTGCTCACCCCGCTGCGTGCCCGCGGCTTGCGCGACGCTGAGCGGCAGGACTCGGGTCGTTGCAGGCCGACCAGTTCGAAACCTCCGCCGGCGCGTCCGGCCGGTTGAAAGTCGATCGCACCGCGGTCAGTCGGCACCGTCGGTGGGCCCACCGGCGGCAACAGCCTGCGGACGATCGTCGCCGGCAGTCACGATGCGGTGCATCTGGGGGAAGACCCGTTGGGTGAAAGCGTCGAAACAGGCGTCAAATGAAGTGCCGTGCCTGGTCGACTCCGCCACCTCGCGCAGGATGCAGGCAAGTCTCTCCAGTTCCGGCAGCAATTGCGCCGGCGTCGCCTCGGGGTGGTACTGCCAGCAGGTCCCCGTCCAGTCGAATTGCACACGAGCCAGCGGCACATTCTCTCCCTCCTGAAGCGTGACGGTGGCGGTGTCGCCCTTGAAGCTCTGGTTGATGATCGAGACTTGCGCCGAGAAAGGCCCGAGGTTGTTCTCCATCGGTGAGAGGTCCCAGAGGCCGGCCACAGCGACACCGAACGCCCCATGCACGGCCTCCTGCAGTTCGCTGTTTGCCGAGAGAACGTCGTCGATGCTCATCAGGAGGTCGAGCATGGCATTGCGACGTTCGGCCACGATGAGCGGAGCGATCGCGGCGTAGTCGCGCTGCTGGTGGAGCGTCTGCAACAGGCGGGCGGTTTCGGCGGGGGACCTTGAGGCTGAGGCGGTCGCCGAGACCGGGCTCGGGGACGGGCTGTCCTGAGTGACACAACTCTGCGCGGCTGTGGAGCCGCGCGGCTGGTCGACCGAAGCCCGGGCCTGCTGCGGCGCCGCCGTGGACGGGTCGTGCCCGCCGTAATGCCCCCAAAGCCAAGCCCCAATCAAAACCACGCATAGGCCGATGGCAACGAGTGCCTGATTAATTACTTGACGTTCTGCTCTTCGCATACTGAAACTATCGGCAAACGCGTCCTCCCCGATTCAAAGGAGCATGCCGTGCCCAGCGCCATCAGCAGTTGCTTCAAGCTAGCCCAGCAGAACACCAGCCTTCGGACCGAAATCGTCGCCGGCGTGACGACATTCGTGACCATGGCGTACATCATCGTTATCAACCCGGCGATTCTCGCTTTCGCGGGCATCCCGACCGGCCCGAGCACGGTGGCGACGATCCTGACGGCCGTATTCGGCTGCCTGCTGATGGGGCTGTATGCCCGGCTGCCGATCGCCGTGGCCCCGTACATGGGCGAGAACGCCTTCATCGCCTTCGGGCTGGTGGCGCTCGGGGTCACCTGGGAACAGCGGCTCGGCAGCGTCTTTCTGGCCGGCGCCGCGTTCCTGGTGCTGACCTTTGTCGGCGCCCGGGCCTGGCTGGCCAACTCCATTTCTTCCAGCATGAAGCACAGCTTCGCCGTCGGCATCGGGCTGTTCCTGCTGTTCATCGGGCTGTACGAGACAGGCATCGTCACCAGCGGCGTGACGGGAATGCCGGTCGCTGCGGTAGAGGTCAAGAACGGCGTCATCGTTGCGCCGGCTGTGCCGGTGAAGATCGGCGACCTGCGCGATGCAAAGGTATTGCTGGCCATCGGCGGCTTTGTACTCATGGCTATCCTGACTTTCTGGCGGGTCCGCGGGGCCATCCTGCTGGGCATCATCATCACCGGCGTCGTCGGAGTCGCCATGGGCCTGGCCAAACCGCCCGAGCACATCGTGGCCATGCCGTTTGTCGGTGATTACAGCCTCGGGCGCATCGCCTTTCACCTGGACCTGAAGGGCTTGCTGCATCTGACATTCCTGCCCATCCTGCTGACGCTGTTCCTGATGAGCTTCCTGGACACGCTGGGCACCCTGGTCGGCGTCGGGGCGGCGGGTGGCTTCCTCGATGAGAAAAACGATTTCCCCCATATCGAACGCCCCATGACGGTCGATGCCCTGTCGTGCATGTTCGCCGGCCTGGTGGGCACGTCGACCAGCGGGGCGTTCATCGAATCGGCCACCGGCATCCGCGAGGGTGGGCGGACCGGCCTGACGGCCATCGTGGTCGCAGTACTGTTCGCCGCAGCATTGTTCTTCATCCCCGTGGCGCAGGCGCTGCAGCAGTTGCAGTTCGCTTATGGTCCGGCGCTGATCATGGTCGGCGTGCTGATGGTTTCCTCGGCGCGGCATTTCCGCTACGACGACATGACCGAGGTCGTGCCGGCGGTGGCGACGATCGCGATGATGCTGTTCACTTACAACATCGCCAACGGCCTGACGGCGGGGCTGGTGCTGTATCCCGTACTGAAGATCGCCGCCGGGCGGTGGAGCGACCTCCGGGCCGGCTCGGTCGTGCTGGGGCTCCTGTGTGCCGGGTACTACGTCTTCGGTTTGCCACACTGAGAAACAACCGCCAGCGTATTTTCGGCGTCCGCACAGCGCCTTCCCGGTTGCGGACCGTGTCGGTTGGCAAGAAAATGAGTCATGCCGGGCCGTCAGGAACGCATGCAACATCGATCGCGAGAGACCAGAAGGCGAGGGGGGATTGAAAAGGAAGCTCGCGCCGCGAAGCGGGCCGCCCAGCCTGGCGGCCTCATCTTTATCATCGCCGTTACGCTGCTCCTGCTGGCCGGGGCCATCATCACCAACCTGCCCGCTCTCGAACACGCGGCATGGCCGCAGTATGTCTATCCGGCCCTGATCTGCATTATCAGTATTGCCATCCTGGTCAGCGATGCCCGCTGGCGCCGACAGCAGGAGCAATCCGCCGGCGCCCGGACGCCTGGTGCCTCGACTCGACCGAGTGCGCCCCGATTTTCGGGAGCATATCCGCAGAGAACGATCCTCGTTTCGCTGGTCGTCGTGCTGGTGTTTGCGGTGGCGTCGCATTATCGCTTCGGCAGGTTCCACGGCGACGGCCGCTTTCTGCACTATCATGAGTTTTATCACTACTACTTGGGCAGCAAGTATTTCCCGGAGCTGGGCCATGATGGTCTCTACGCCGCCACCCATCGGGCTCTGATCGAAAACGACCCGTCGGTCGCCGGTTCCATCGCCCTGGTCAAGAACCTCCGCACCAATCAGTTGGAGAACCAGGCCATATCCACGGAGCGAGCCAAGAGCATCTCGCGACTTTTTTCTGAGGAGCGTTGGCAGCAGTTCAAGCACGACGTCCTCTTCTTCCAGTCCAAAATCCCCGCCATGGAGTGGCAATTCGTCCTGGTGGATCACGGCTACAACGCCTCGCCCTTCTGGACCTTTCTGGGATCCCTTTTTTCCGCTCACTGCAAACTGGGCGATGGCACGCTGTATCTCCTCGCCGCCTTGGATCTAGCGCTGATATGTGCCATGTTCTTCCTCGTCTGGTATGCATTCGGTCTCAAAACCGCTCTGCTTTTCGGCATCTTCTTCTGCGCCAACTTCTTCGCCACCTTCGACTTCACCGGCGGTGCTTTTCTCCGCCAGCTCTGGCTCGCCGGTCTGGTCGGCTTCGTCTGCTTCTACCAGAAAGGCAGGACTATCCCGGCTGCGTTGTGTCTGGCGGTCTCGGCCCTTGATCGGGCCTTTCCGCTGGTATTCCTGCTGCTGCCGGCGGTGCTGCTGGTGAGGGACATCTGGCGCCGTCGATCTCTCCGGCAGGGCCAGTTGCCTCTCCTCGCCGCCACCGTCTTTTTCCTCGTGCTGCTGGGCGGCTTGAGCACAACGACCACCGGCATCTCGGCCTGGAAAAACTGGTACGACACCATCCGGGCCCATGACCAATGGTTCTCGAACAATGCGATCTCGCTGAGGAGTCTTTTCACAATCAACCCGATGACCGCGTCGAGTCTCATTGACTCAGCAGGGGACGAATCGCTCTGGCGGCAGGAGCGAGAATCGCTCAACGCCCAATCGCAATACACGCTCCGGGCCGTCCGCGCTGTCCTGCTCGTATTGCTCATCATCCTGATCGCCAGGGCGAAGGAGCCGGGCCTGTCGCTTGGCCTCCTGTCGTTCGCGCCGTTTCTCCTGTTCTATCCGGCGAATTACTACGAGATCGTTCTGATCGTGGTGATGCTCTGCTGGGAGAGCTGCCGCGGTCTGGCGATAGCCATGCTGGTGGTCCAGATCGTTTCCTGGCTGCTTTGCACGGTCTTTGCAATCCCGATGCAGATCGAAGTCGTTCACTGGCTGGTGTGCGCGTGCCTCCTGCTGACTTTCGGGGCTTTCCTGGTAGTGGGTCTGGTCCGCAATGCCCGCGGGCAACGCGGATTCGCAGTTCTCTGCCTCGCCGTGGTCGTCGTCGGCGCGCTGTTCGTCGGAGGAGCTGTCGCCGCGGACAGGCGGGCAGGCGGCGCGGATCGCGCCTGGCCGGTGCTGGATCTGACACCGGACGACGTTCGATCCGTGACCGGCGCAACGCCGCGCCTGGAACAGATGACCAATTGGGGCAACGGCTGGTCGCGAAACGACCATCTGGCATTCGCCGCTCAAGGTCCCGGCGCCCAGGCGACGGTGGACGTCCCCGCCAGGCAGGCGGGCCTCTACAGGGTGAAGATTGATTACACCGCGGCCCCTTTCTTCGGGATGCTGAGCCTCCGCGTGAATGATCAGGGTCCGTTCGGGCCGGTGAATCTCTTTTCCCCTCGGACCGGCATTCTCCCTGTCGTGTACGATGCAATCAGACTGACGGAAGGGCGGAACGATTTTCGTTTCACGGTCGAGGGTAAGGACCCCGCCTCGACCGACTACCGCTTCGCAATCGACAGGATAGTCCTCACCAGGATGGACCGTCCCGGCGGCGTCGCTGATGCGGCCGGGCAACGAGCGGAGCGACGCGCCGCGCTGGACAAGGCGGTGTCGTGGCTCCTGGATCATCCCGCGGACGCCTTCGACGGCGGTCGCAACGGCGTGTGCGCCGAGATAGTGACCTTCTA
>DATKKX010000198.1:0-3732 GCA_035542775.1 Phycisphaerae bacterium
GTGTCGAATCAAGCTGCTGCTGCGACCCAGCGGTCAGGTCAATGTCTCGGCCGAGGCCGGTTCCCTCACGACCGCGCTCAGCGCGGCCGCGCTGCGTGCCGCCCGATGCACCGAATCGCTCGTCCACCGCCGACTGGCGCACGACCGCAATTCGCGAGAGTTTGATACACGGATGCCGGCACTCTCATAAGGTGCCGAAAAGGAGAGTTGCCGATGCGCGTCGCACTGATGTCATGGGAATCGCTTCATTCGATCCAAGTGGGCGGCCTGGCGGCGCACGTGTCGGAGCTGGCACGCGCCATGCAATCGCGAGGTCACGACGTTCATGTGTTCACCCGCTTGGACGCCGGCCAGCGCCGTTACCAGTGTATTGAGGGCGTTCACTACCACCGATGCCCATTTGACCCTCATGTGGGTTTCAGCACCTACGTGGACCGGATGTGCGACAGCATGCTCGCCCGGCTGGCCGAAGCGGAGGCTTTTTATGATCAACCATTCGACATCGTCCACGGTCATGACTGGATGTGCGCCAAGGCGGTGATCCGGGCCAAGAATGAGCTGGGGCGTCGGACCGTATTCACCTTGCACTCCACGGATTTCGGCCGCTGCGGCAACACCCTTTGCAACGGCCGATCACAGCAGATTCGCTCGATTGAATGGGAGGGGACCTATGTGGCGGATCGCGTGATCTGCGTGTCCTGCGCACTCCTCGATGAGGTTCGATGGCTCTACAGCGTGCCCCGGGATAAGGCCAGCGTCGTGTACAACGGCATCGACCTCAACCGATTCGATGGCGCCATCAATCCCGCACCTGCGCGCGCTGGCCTGCGTATCGACGAACCGGATCCGGTGGTGCTTTTCGTCGGTCGGATGGCATGGCAGAAAGGGCCGGATCTTCTGGTGGAGTCCATGCCGGGACTGATCCACTACTACCCTCGGACGAAATTCGTCTTTGCAGGCGATGGCCACATGCGCCCACAGCTCGAAGACCGTGTGAGCGCCATGGGGCTGGGGGACACGGCACGCTTCGTAGGATATCGGAGCGGGTCTGACCTTGTGGGCATGTACAAGGCGGCCGACGTTGTCTGCGTACCCAGCCGAAATGAGCCCTTCGGAATCGTGATCCTCGAAGCCTGGGGCGCGGCCAAACCAGTCGTCGTGACTCGGAACGGAGGGCCGGCCGAGTTCGTGCGCCATGGCGAGACTGGCTGGGTCGTATCCGACAACAGGGATTCCGTGGGCTGGGGGCTGGGGACTGCGCTGGCGGACTTGACCGCGGCCCGCGAGATGGGGAGCCGAGGGCGAGGTGAGGCTGAAAAGCGGTTTTCGTGGAACACGATCGCCGAACAAACGGAATCCGTTTATGAGTCCGCTCACTAGAGAAAGGAATGTCGAGATGTCTATCAAAGCAAAGAAGCAAGCGCCTCTAGAATCAATGCGGCCGCTGCGGGTCTCGTCTGAAGAAGCCATACGCTATCGCGCGTACGAGATATTCCAGGCACGAAGCAGCCAGGGGAGCCCGGGGGACGCCCTGTCGGACTGGGTTCAGGCCGAGCGGGAGATGCGCCGGGCCGGTGTCATCCATGGGGAAGAACAGTTGAGGCCTTCACGCTGACCGAGCCCGGCCCCCCATTATGGTGGCCACCCGCGGATCGGGGGCCGCAACCTGCCACCGTCGGCCGAGGTACCGCGAATCGAGAGGAGTCGAATCATGTTTGTTTGCAACCACATGACACGCGAGCCGGTTTGCGTGAACCCCGCCGCCACGCTGCGCGAAGTGGCTCAGATCATGCAGCAGCACGCGATCCGGCACGTCCCTGTTGTGAATCAGAAGAAAGGCGTGCTCGGAATTATCGGAGATCGTGAACTGGGCATGGCGGGGGGACGCCGCGACTTTTGGGAGGCGCGGGCCGGGGAGGTCATGTCGCACTCCCCGCTGACCATTGAAAGCAACGCCCCCTTGGGACGTGCGCTGATGCACCTCTGTGCGCACGACGCGGATTCGCTGCTAGCGGTTGAGAGGGGCGAGCTGGTCGGCATCCTGACGCGCGAGGACTTACTCCGGGCATGCAGTGTGGCCCTGGCACTGGACAACGACGGCGGCGCTGTGGAGGTCGCGCTCGACGGCATCGAGGACCTAGTTACAGCCTTCGAGGTGCTGCACAAGAAGGGTATTGAAATTAGGAGCGCCGTCGCGGGGCGGATACGCGATGACGGTGACGACCCCGTCTTGTTCGTGCGGCTCAGCGCACATAACGCTCAGCCGGTAGAGAAGGCTCTGGCGGAGGCTGGGCTGATCTTGCTGGTGCCCGAGGAGGAGCTGCTCGCGGATGAAGGCGCGTACGCAGGGTCGCAAGCGTCTTGATTGACCGACGGATGCGATGCGATGAGTGTGCTAATGTCAGATCGGGTGCTTCAATTAAGTAATGAACTCCGCCATGCGCGCGAGGAGATGGCGCGTTACGGTGAACTGTTGGAGACCATCCAAAAATCCATCCTGCCGCGGCAACTGCCCAGTGTTCCCGGCCTTGACCTAGCCGTGCACTTCGCGGAGGCCGAAACGGTGGGCGGCAACTTTTATGACGTACATCCGATCCCCCTGGGCCGGTGGTCGATTGTTGTCGCAGACGTTATTGGCCAAGGACTCGCGGCCGCAGGGATCCTTGTCCTGGCTCATGCGCTCGGCAGCGTCGTGCAAGGCCAAGAAGCCGCGCCGTCCCCAGGCGCGGCCTTGGCGTGGATCAATCACTTGTTGGCGACTCGTTACCTTCCCAATACGGGCCAATTGCTGGCGGCCTTCCTGAGCTTGTACGACGCAGGGCCTCAGATGCTGACCTATGCGTCGGCAGGTCATCCCCCGCCACGGCTGGTTCGCGGCAACGAGGTGCACCGGCTCGACGAAGTATCCGGACTGCCGCTGGGAATCGACCAAGCCAGCGTATATCAGGAACACGTTGTCCGGCTTCTGCCCGGCGACCGCCTGGTTCTTTTTACAGACGGCATAACCGAGAGTACCAATGCGGCGCACGACATCTTTGGCGACGACCACCTTGATGAGACCATCCGTACTCCGGCAAGCACGGCCACTGAACTCCTGCACAACGTTGTCGCCGCACTGCGGAGGTTCCGGGCGGGACAACCGGCAAGTGATGATGAAACGTGCCTCGTCGCGGTGGTGAAGCCTGTTCAACAGACCACCCAGGTGCAGTGAAAGTGGGGTAGTGAGATGGCGATCACAAATAACAAACACACCCGATCTTCGAGCGAAGCAAATCGAGGCTTTTCCGGAGCTATGCCGGCGGCAACGGCGGACGGCTCGTCCGATGGGACGGCCGACCAGCCCGCTCGTCTAGACCGACAATCGCTTCCAACCAGCCCCGTTTTCGGCACAGCGACGGAATCACTCGTAGCTAGGCCACGACCGCACCGCTGGCGAAAGCGGCTACTGCTGGCGGGGGTCGTGGCCGGCTTGGCGGTAGGAGCGTACTTCCTGGTGCCATGGGTGGTTAGAGCACCGACCACCGCGAGTACTGATGACGCTTACGTCAACGGCCACGTGACGTTCGTGGCGCCACGCGTATCAGGCCAGGTGACCAAAGTCCTGGTGGACGATAACTGCCGCGTCAAGAAGGGTGACCTTCTCGTACAGCTCGACCCCGAGCCGTTCGACGTTCAGGTCAACATCGCCAAGGCCGCTGTCGCTGCCGCACAGGCGGACCTTGTTGCCGTACG
>DATKKX010000199.1:0-4049 GCA_035542775.1 Phycisphaerae bacterium
TGGGCCAATTTTCGCGGGGAGATTGCTGTCAACAGCGTAGCAGCGAAGGGGATGAACAGTGCTGAAATCTATGCCGCTGCCGTTCACGAAATTGGTCACATGCTGGGTCTCAAACACAATGCGAACGTCCACTCGGTCATGTACTTTCTCGATGTCGAGGGCAGCGAAGTTCTCGACAGTAGAGATATCTCGGACCTTAGCCGGCGCCATGAGCTGCGGCCGGTAATTCTCGCGGCTGATTTTGTGCCAATCCAGGAGAGTTCAGGGAAGTAGAGAATCATGGCAGAGACTGCGACCCACTCCGTGCGCCCGAGGCAGATCGCGAATAATATCGGCATCGCGATCATCGACAATCCGCCGGTCAATTCGCTCAGCAGCGACGTTTGCGAGAAGCTGATCGAGTCCTTCGACGAGTTTGAGAAATCCCGTGTCCGAGTTGTTATCATTGGCGCGAATCCAAACACGAAGATCTGGTCTGCCGGGCACGAAATCCGCGAGATACCGCTCGACGGCCATGACGCCGTGACTTGGACGACGGGATTTGAACGAGTCCTCCATCGCGTTCGAAACTGTTCCGCGCCGGTAATCGCCATGCTTCACAGCAGCGTGTGGGGCGCCGCCTGTGACCTGGCCGTGACTTGTGACCTGGCAATCGGCACACCCAGGACGACCTTCGCCATCACTCCTGTCAAATTGGGGATCTCCTACAACACGGCAGGGATGTCTCATTTCCTTGGGGCCTTGCCCCTGCACATCATCAAAGAGATGGTCTTTACGGGCAATCCCCTCTCGGCGGAAGACGCCTATCGTCTCGGGCTGCTCAATCGCCTCGTGAGCTCCGAAAAGCTGGAGGCGACGACGATGGAAATCGCAAGCACGATCGCCGATCGCGCGCCTCTTGCTGTCTCGGTCGTCAAGGCCGAGTTGAGCAGCCTGAGCAGGGGCGCCCCAATGAGCGCCGACGAGTTCGAGTGCATTCAAGCAGCACGGCGCGCCGCATTTTTTAGCGACGACCTCAAAGAGGGAGTGAAGGCGTTTTTTGAGAAGCGACCGCCTGTCTTCCGGGGCAAGTGATCGGGGAGGGCATGATCCCAACCAGTTCTCGCGGCTAAGCCGGCTGAGTCGATTGGCGGTCCGGCGCCTCGGAGGAGCGTTCAACATGATAGAGGAAGAACTGAAAGTCTTGGACGATTTCCCGCCTGTCAGTTACGACACCTGGAAGGCGCAGGCGGTGACTGACCTGAAAGGTGTGCCTTTCGAAAAGAAAATGATCGCCCACACCTATGAGGGCATTGATATCCAGCCGATCTACACCCCGGAGAGCTGGCCCTCGGCGAACGACCCGTCCGGCTTCCCGGGCAGTCCGCCCTACACCAGGGGAGCGACGCCGCTGGGGCATTCCGTGGACGGCTGGGACGTAAGGCAGGAGGTCCTGCATCCGGAGCCTGCCGACGTCAACCGGATCGTGCTCGAGGAATTGGACCACAGGGTCACCTCGGTCGAGCTGAAACTCGATGCGGCGGCGTCCGCCGGACTCGACGCCGACGATCCCCGATCGGCCGAGCTGTGCGGTCGCGGCGGGGTCATGCTGTACAGCCTGGGTGATTTCGACCAGGCCCTCAAAGGCGTACAGATGGACGTCGTGCCGGTCTCCCTGGAAGCCGGCGCTGCCTTCCTGCCGGCCGCGGCCCTACTGGCCGCTCTGTGGGAAGAACGGGGCATCGAAGGTTCGAAGACACTGGGCGCCTTCAACGCGGACCCGCTGGGTACCCTGATGCGCGACGGCGCTCTGCCGCAGCCACTGGATGTGGCTCTCCTGCACATGACCGATCTCGCGGCGTGGACGACATCCCACCTTCCGAACGTGAACTCTGTTCGAGTGTCAACCGCCGTATATCACCATGCAGGCGCCAATTCGGTCCAGGATCTGGCATTCGCCATGGGGACTGCGGTCGAGTATCTGCGCGCCATGACCGCCGCCGGTCTCAAGTTCGACGCGGCAGTCAGGCAAATTGCCTTCCACGAGACCGTGGGATGCAAGTTTTTCCAGTCAATTGCCAAGCTCAGAGCCATACGAAAACTTTGGGCCAAAGTGATGGAGGCTTGCGGCGCCGACGTGAAGGCCGCATCGGGTCTGCGGTTGATCGTCGAGACCAGCCGGCGCGTGATGACCCATCGGGATCCCTGGGTCAACCTTCTCCGCAATACTGCCGCATCCTTCGCGGGCGCAGTGGGCGGGGCCGACGTGATCATCACGCTTCCCATGGACGCCGCGGCAGGGTTGAGCGTCGAATCCACTCGGAGATTGGCCCGGAACACTCAACTGATCCTGCATGAGGAATGTCAGCTCAATCAGACCGTGGACCCGGCAGGCGGCTCATGGTTTCTTGAGAAGCTCACGGACGAGACGGCCGAGAAGGCATGGTCTCTGTTCCACCAAGTCGAAGCCCTGGGAGGAATGATAAAAGCGGCGAGGAGCGGCTGGGTTCGCGATCAGATCCAGGCGGTCGAGAAGCGGCGCGAGCAGGACATCGCGACGCGCAAAGCCGGAATCACCGGGGTGAGCGAGCATACCAACGTGTTTGAAAAGGACCTCAGTCGCCCTGCCCCAGATTACCCCGAGTTACGCACAAAAACGGCCGCGAAGCTGCTGCAGTGGCGCCACGATCGCCGTCAAGGCAACTCGGTCGCGGCTCTGGGGGTCGTAGTGGCCAAGTTACGGCGCGGCAGCGGTGAACTGATGGCCTCGGCTGTCGAGGCGGCACGAGCGGGAGCGACGATCGGCGAACTTACATCGACCCTCGCCGAACCGGGGGCGAATCGCCAAGGTGCATCCACGCCACCGCTGGCTTCCCATCCCTACGCAGCCGCGTATGAGCAGTTGCGCGACATGGTTGATGCCTATGCCCAGGCGCATGGAGGCGAGCGGCCCCGGGTCTTCCTTGCCAACATGGGGACGAGAAGGGAGTTTCTCGCCCGCTCTAACTATGCACGGGACTTCTTCGAAGCGGGTGGCTTCGAACCCGTCGACAATGACGGCTTCACCGATGCGCAGTCCGCCGCCGGCGCCTTCGCTGCGTCCCGCGCAGAGATCGCCGTCATCTGTTCGACTGACGCTCGCTACGCAACCGACGTAGAACAAGTGGCAGCGAGGTTGCTGGCCGCCGGAGCCAGGATCGTCGTGCTAGCCGGGAACCCGGGCTCGAACGAGGCCAGGTACCGCGCCGCCGGCGTCAACCAGTTCATCTTCATCAGATGTAGCGTTCTCGAAATCCTTCGCTCGCTGCTTCATCAAGTAGGAGTGGTGCCATGAACAAGATCCCAAGGTTCGAAAGCATCCCGTGGAACAGCGGGCCTGAGGCCGATAACCGATTGGCCGACTGGCGCGCCGGCGCGATGGCTCAGTCGGGCCGCTCGCTGGATCAACTCGCCTCGTACACGCCCGAGCAGATTCCCATTCAACCTCTCTACACCAGAGCCGATCTCGAGGGGCTAGAGCACCTAAGCACGATGCCGGGGCTTCCGCCGTTCTTAAGAGGCCCTTACTCCACGATGTACGTAGGCCGGCCCTGGACCATCAGACAATATACCGGCTTCTCGACTGCAGAGGAATCGAACGCCTTCTATAGGCGGAACTTAGCGGCCGGTCAGAAGGGCCTCAGCATCGCCTTCGACCTGGCCACTCACCGCGGCTACGATTCGGACAATCCTCGGGTCGCCAGCGACGTCGGCATGGCTGGCGTGGCCGTCGACAGCATCCTCGACATGAGGATCCTCTTCGATCGTATCCCGCTGGACCGCATGAGCGTGTCGATGACCATGAACGGGGCCGTGCTGCCGGTTCTGGCCTTGTACATCGTCGCCGCTGAGGAGCAAGGGGTAAAGCATGAGCAGCTCTCGGGAACCATACAAAACGACATCCTCAAGGAGTTCATGGTCCGCAACACCTACATCTATCCGCCGCAGCCCAGCATGCGGCTGATCGGGGATATCTTCGCCTATACGAGCCAACATATGCCGTTGTTCAACAGCATCAGCATCAGCGGCTA
>DATKKX010000200.1:0-3934 GCA_035542775.1 Phycisphaerae bacterium
AATCCTGGAGTACGATGGACAGAAGACGCGTGCGGCATTCTTCGTGCACTATGTGCAACTCGAAAAGCCGCTCTATTACAAAGGGGCGCCCTTGGCCCTTCCGACGCCTTCGCCGGCCCCGAGGGAACTGGTCGAGAGGATGGACTACTCTGCTCCCGACTAGACGATCAAGGCCATCTTCGCCTGCGAAATCAGCCGATGGAGCCGAGCCGCCGACTTGGGGAGAGACGGATCTGAGGGCTGTTTGCTGGCTGCCGACAGCTTGGATAGTAGGAAACGAACAATGACCCAACTCCAATCCGCCCGTAAGGGCATCATCACGCCGGAAATGATACGCGTCGCCGAGCGCGAGAACGTCACGCCGGAATTCATCCGCGAGGAGATCGCTCGGGGACGGCTCATCATCCCCGCGAACGTGCGACACCTCGTCGGCTCGGCGGGAGCCTCGCCCTCCCGGTCCCGCGTGCGACCCGCTGAACAGCCGACGCCGCCGACATCGCCGCTCCAGCCTGGCGCTACCTTCTGGGTCAATCGCACCGTCGCCCAGCGGCTCGCCGAGATCGACGACCCGAACCACATGAAGGGTGAGGCCGCGCCCAAGCGGCTCGACTCCATCGGCATCGGACGGATGATCACCACCAAGATCAACGCCAACATCGGCGCCAGCCCGGTGTCATCCACCACCGCCGAGGAGGTCGAAAAGCTCAAGTGGGCCCAGAAATACGGGGCCGATACGCTGATGGACCTGTCCACCGGCGGCGACCTCGACGAATGCCGCCAGGCCATCATCGACCATTCGACCATCCCCATCGGCACCGTCCCGATCTACTCGATGATCCTCGGCCGCACCATCGAGGAACTGACCCACGACCACATCCTCAAGACCGTCGAGCAGCAAGCCCAACAAGGCGTCGATTTCTTCACCATCCACGCCGGCATCCTTCGCGAAAACCTGCACCTCATCAACCGCCGCGTCTGCGGCCTCGTTTCGCGCGGCGGATCACTGCTGGCCAAGTGGATGATTCATCACAGCGAGCAGAACCCGTTCTACACGCTGTTCGACGAGATCTCCGCGATCATGCGCGAGTACGACATTGCCTACTCGCTCGGCGACGGCGTCCGCCCCGGCTGTCTGCACGACGCCGGGGACGCGGCTCAGATCGCCGAACTGGAGGTCCTCGGCGAGCTGACCCATCGTGCCCGCGAGGCCGGCGTACAGGTCATGGTCGAGGGCCCCGGCCACGTTCCGTTGCACGAGGTCGCCTGGAACATGCAGATCCAGCAGCGGATCTGCGACGACGCCCCGTTCTACGTGCTGGGCCCCATCGTGACGGACGTTTTTCCCGGCTATGACCACATCACCAGTTGTATCGGCGCAACCGAGGCGGCCCGTGCCGGTGCGGCAATGCTCTGCTATGTCACGCCGAGAGAGCACGTCGGCCTGCCGAGGGCCGAGGACGTCAAGCTCGGCTGCATTGCCTACAAGATCGCCGCCCACGCCGGGGACATCGCCCGCGGCATCCAGGGCGCGATCGCCTGGGACGACGACATGAGCCGGGCACGCGCGGCCCTGAACTGGCCGAAGCAGTTCGAGCTGGCCTTCGACGGCGAAACGGCCCGGGATTTGCATGAGGAAGACCTGGAGGGCGATACGGATTACTGCTCCATGTGCGGCCACGACTGGTGCAGCATGCGGATCAGCAAGGAGATCGCCCAGTTTGCCAGCGGCAAGGACGCGGCGTTCCAGCCGGTACCGGCCGGCAAAGGTATTGCGCCGGTCAAACGCGCCTGCCACAGCGACAATGTGGCGGATGCGAAGAAAGCGAAGCGCCTGCAGAAAGAAGCCGTCGGTCCGAAGGTAGGCAAGAGATAGTATGTCGTCGGGTGCATGCCTCCGGCGAGGAGCGGCCATGGCTATGGATCTGATTGCCTGGAATCGCAGACGTCTTTTCAACGCCATTTCCGTCGGCGATATCGAGCGTGTGCGCGAAGCGCTGGAGAAGGGTGTCGATCCGAACGTCTGCGACAAACGCGGGCGGCCGGCAATCATCAGCGCGGTGCGGGCGAGGATTCCGGAATCGGGTGTGGTTGACGCCTTGCTGGAGGCGGGCGCGGACGCGGAAGCGTGCGATGCGAACGGCCTGACCGCGCTGGATTACGCCCGGCGGCGTCTGGTCGCGCTCGGCCCCGGGCCGGATCGGGCGTCGAAGTCGCGCTCGCTCGATGCCCACGGCAACCTCGTCCTGAGCGATGAGGAGAAGGAGTTCCTCGAAGAAATGCGGCGCGAGCATCCCGACGGCGCCGATGAGTTCGAGGAGGTATACATCCAGGAACGCCGCAAGGCGGCCCTCCGGCAGTTCATGCCCCGCCGGGAACTACGCATCATTATCGATCGCTTGGAATCTACGCCCGGCTGACACTTGTCGCGGACTGGTCAACTTGCTGTGGATGGGCTTAAGATGGCGCGATGACCGATGTATCGAATCCCCGCTCAAACGTGGGTACCTTCACGGCGGATGAGCACTATTGGAAGCAAGTCGAAGCCGCGCTGGCCGCGCTTCGTTCTCGCTGACGCGCAAACTGAGCCCCCAGCGCCAGTGAGGATCTCCTGCGATCCGGGGCAAGCAGTACAGTTCAATCGAACTCCGCCGGCGGTCCCGGCGGCTGAGGAATCTCAAACGTAAACTCGGCCCAGCTTCCTTGCTCTGACGTGGCGAAGATTCTGCCGCCGTGGGCGTGAACGATTCTCCAGGACGTGTACAGCCCGATGCCGGCGCCTTTTTCCTTGCGCAGCTCCGGCGATTCCAGACGCGAAAACTTGCGAAATAACCGGCCGCTTTCACTGGCGGCAAAGCCCGGACCGGCATTCCAGACCGCGATCGTCAGCCGATCGGCCCCAAGCGCTACGCGGAGGCGGATCTCGCCGCCGGCCACGCCGTACTTCGCGGCGTTGCCCAGGAGATTCACCAGCACGATCTTGATCAACTCGGGGTCGAGCTTCGCCGCCAGCGGCGGGTCAGGCACCTGCCGCACCAGCTTCATACCCTTTCCATCGATCTGGGCCTGCACCATCGCGATCGACGGCTCGATCACGTCGGCCGACAGGTCGACTTCACGGACATTGAGCTCCAGCTTGCCGCCCTCGGTCCGTGCCAGGTTGAGGTACTGCTGGATCAGGCTGATCATGTACTTGCCCTTGGCCATGATCTTGTCGGCGTGCTGCTGCTGCTGCGGTTGCAGCGCGCCGAACATACCCTCGCGCAGCATGCCCGTCTCCAGCATCATCGACGCGAGCGGGCTCTTCAGCTCGTGCGTCACGAAGGCCAGCATGCTGAAGTAATCCCGATTGGCCGCCGCCAGGCGCTCAATCCGCAGGGTCTTTTCGACCGCCTGGCTGAGCCGCTCGGCGACCACCTGGTGCAGAAGCACCTGCCGATCGTCATAGGCGTTCGGGCGGCGCGAGCTGCGAAACAGCACGCCGACCACACGGTCCTCGACAAGCAGCGGGCAGGTCATGCTCGAACGGACGCCCTCGCGGACCAGCAGTCGGGTGGAATTGCTCTCCGGCTTGGCGGCCAGGTAGCGCGGCAGATCGCTGATAATCCGCGGCATCCGCCGCTCGAGCACGGTGCGAAGCGTGCCTCCATGCAGGTCCTCGGCGTACCCCTTTTTCAGGTGCAGTGGTTCATAGGTGGCCTTGGCATAGTGCGAGACGATCCGTCCGCCATGATCTTCCAGCAGTGCCAGGGCGATGCGGTCGCACGGACTGATCCTGAGCGTCGACTCGAAGACGAAGTCGATCACGTCCTCCAGCGACGTGCGGGCGGCCACCTTCTGGTTGATCATCTCCAGGATGGCCAGTTCCTCGGATGACAGGCCGGTGACGTGGCGACGGACATCCTCGATATCCACAAAACGCATCACTTCAGCTATG
>DATKKX010000201.1:0-2501 GCA_035542775.1 Phycisphaerae bacterium
CCCGCGACGACCGGCCCTGGGGCGGCGCCGACCCGCCGGCCGTCGCCTACACCTACGCGCCGGGCCGAGGCGGCGAGCATCTCGAGGCGCTGCTCGCGACCTATCGCGGCGTCGTGCAGTGCGACGGCTACGCCCCTTACAAGAAGCTCCCGGCGGACAGGATCACCATCGCCTTTTGCTGGAGCCATTTGAGGCGCGAGTTCGTCAAAGTCGTCGAGCAGGGCGACGCGCCGATCGCCACCGAAGCTGTGGCGCGCATCGGGCAGATCTATACCGTCGAAAAGGATATTCGCGGCGCCAGCGCTGACAAGCGGCGCGCCGCCCGCCAGGCAAGATCGCGCCCGCTCGTCGACGCGCTCAAAGTCTTCTTCGAGCATCAACTCACCCGACTTCCCGGCGGGTCCGATACGGCCAAGGCCATGCGCTATGGTCTCAGGCACTGGGGCGGGCTGACCCGTTTCCTCGACGATGGCCGCGTCGAGCTCGGTAGAGTCGACGACTGGCGCGGTAGCGGTAGGCTCCGAGGAGTTGCTGTTGTCCGGCGGCTTTCGCCACGCCGGTGCCTCAGTTCGGACCATGGCTCCGTTTCCAGTCGCCGCTCGTCAAACCGGACATGCAGATTGCCCGCATCCGGCTTTCTCCCGCCCCATCAGACCTTCGCTCTCGGCAGGTCGACGCGCCGGCGGGGGATGCTGTAGAGACCGAGCGTCTCGTAGAGATACTCATCCGGGATTTGGCGGAACCCGACGCCTCTTCGCCCCGTTCGGCGCATCAACCATCGACGGACGCGTCGATCCGTGTACGCCCGGACAAGTTCATAGATGTCCATGACTGGCCCCTGATCAAAGTAGCCGCACCAGCCGCGAAGCATGCTGCTGAGTCGGGCCACCGTGTTCTTGGGTTCGTCGACGTACCATTGGTGCGACGTCCGTGCGTGGATACGTCTGAGCAGGCTCTTCACCGACTTCTTCGAAGGTCGAGTGCCGACATATGGACGCCCGCCTTTGCCGAAGAAGCGACCGACCGTGTAGCCAAGGAAGTCAAACGATTCCTCGGGCAATCGGGCGATCCGTGTCTTGGCCGTATTCACCTCCAACCCAAGCCGCGTCATCAAAACCGACATTCGCGCCAGTGCGGCCGCCGCGTTGCCGGGGCCGCAGCAGATGACAAGGTCATCGGCGTAATTGACGACATAGGCGTCGAGTTCGTTCTGATGACCGTAGCCGTGCCAGGCCAACAGAAAGCGGCGGAAGTAACAGTTCGCCAGCAGCGGCGAGATTACACCGCCCTGCGGGGTTCCCCGCTTCCTCCGCCGCGCTTCGGCGGTCTGCGTCGTCCGCCCGTCGATGTTCTCCACCACCGGAGCCGTCAGCCAGCTCTTGATGACGCGGAGCATGCGTCCATCGACGATGCGTCGAGACAGACAACGCATCAGTGGACCGTGCGGAATCGAAGTGAAGTAGTCGCGCAAATCCGCGTCCACCACTTCCCGCCGTCCATGCTGCGTCACGTGCCAGTACACGCGTCTGAGCGCCATCTTGGCGTCCATTCCGGGACGGAAACCATACTGCTGTGGCAGCAGGTCCGCCTCAAAAATGGGGCCAATGACCAGCACCACCGCCATCTGCGCCACGCGGTCGCGGATGGTCGGAATGCCGAGAGGCCGCTGGCCTCCATTGCTCTTTGGTATCCACACTCGCAGGAGGGGACGGGGGACGTAATTTCCCGAACTCAACTCCTCCCGCAACGTTCCCAGCCACCGCTCAACTCCTTGGGTTTCGATCACCTCGAACGTTTCTCTGTCGACCCCCGGCGCCCCGGTATTCGCCCGGCAACGTTGGTAGGCTTCCAGCAGAACGTCCTTGCGGTAAACTTTGTCCCAGAGGGCGTAGAAGCGGAAGGCTGGTTCAGCCTTAGCTTTCGTTTGCAGCGAGGTCTGGAGCCTCTCAACGGATTCAAGCGGCTTTGGTAGACTCATCGTCAATCGCCGGGCTGTCCGCCCTTCCCTCGCTTGGGTCGGGATAGGGCTCCTTCCCTCCGCCAGCGTTACCTGGCCTCGACGGTACTACGGGCCCATCCGCCATCTGCATCCGCCGACGCTGGCCCTCGCGGGTTCGTCGTTGACGGCAAGGAGCCGCCCTCACCACCGCGGTCGCAGACTTCCCTTGTTGCGCACTGTTCATGTCCCGTGCGTGCTGCCATCACTACCCCGGTGGGATCGCCGGCTGCGTTTCTCGCTCGCTTCACCGACGACGGCGACCTTCCCCGTTTGTGTGGCGGGTCGGTTCCCACATTGACGATTTCGAGGCCTGCTCGATGTTCACTCACGTTGCGGCCCGCACGGTCCGCTGTCCCCCTAAAGGGGTCTTTTCTCGGAGTGCTTCAGATCATTCGTCGCCTCCTGATCCGCCCCGAGTGCTTCCGGCTGGAGCGAGAGTTTGCCGGCCCGGGCTTACACCGGGGAGAACAGTGCACCTTGACCAAGGCACACACACCAACAT
>DATKKX010000202.1:0-14320 GCA_035542775.1 Phycisphaerae bacterium
CCCGCTATTACTGGATCGGCTGGACCCTAGAAGTCGACGGCCTGGACCTGCGCGAAGCTCTCCGGCTGCCCAACGGTACGCGAATCAGCGACCGCGAGGCAGCGGAAGCCGAGCTGCGCCGGCGGGTGAACTTACGGCAACGGCAGGCGGCGGGGCTGATCGACCGACAGCTTGAATCGGCGGCCCTGCCGTGGCGGAAACTGATCGCCGATTGCGTCCGATTCAAGCGTGGGCAGACTCACGGCGGACGGCCAATTACTCGTGAACATTTACGGCAGACAATCCGCGCAGGCGAGCTGCTTTCACGGCAGGGGGTTGTCAAACTGGCGGACCTGACAACGGAACACATTACCCTGGCCCTGCACGGCCTAGCCCGGCTTGGCAAGTCGAGCAAGACTTGCAACGAATACCGGGCGGCGATTCACGCGGTCTGTGAATATGCCGTGAAAACCGCCAAACTGTTGAATATCAACCCCGTGAAGGAAATCGAGCTGTTTACGGGCGACGCGACCAAGACTCGGCGGGCATTGGCTTACGATGAGGCAGCCCGATTGCTCGCCGTGGCCCGTGAACGCGACCCCAAGCGAGCGCTGTATTATCGCGTCGCCCTGATGACCGGCTTACGGTGGGGCGAAATCGCCAAGCTGCAATGGGGGGACGTGATTCTAGGTAAGCGGCCCGGAATCAAGTTGCGAGGCGAAACGACAAAGGCAGCCCGAGGCGATGACCTGCCGTTACACCCCGATTTAGCTCGTGAGTTGAAAGCAGTAACCCCCCGGCTCGCCCGGCCCGAGCATCGGGTTTTCAAGACCGTCCCGACCCGCAAGACGTTTCTCCGCGATTGCGAGCGGGCGGGCATTGCCCGGAGGGAAGTCGTACGGGACGCCAAGGGCGAACCCGTGATGATCGGCAAGGGCAAGCGGCGACGGGCAAAGACCCAGCTCACGACGAAGGATGATCGCGGTCGGACAATTGACCGGCACGCGCTCCGCACGACGTTTGTAACGTGGCTCCTGGCGGGCGGCGTGAATGCCCGAACAGCGCAAGCCCTGGCCCGGCACAGCTCGATTGAGTTGACGACCCGGAACTACACGGACCCCCGGCTTCTGGATCAAGCGGGCGCATTGACCGCACTGCCCGACCTAAGGACAGCGGCCCCCCAGCCCAAGCAAGAGGCGGCGGCGGCCGATGGCACTTACGGCAAGAAAAATGTTGTAGTGGGTGTTGTACTGGATGTTGTACCGAATGACGGCGCAGACCAATGCAAGACGATGAGCATTGAAAATGCGGAAGCTCGCCGAAGTGCCGTAAGTATGGCACCGAGCAAAAGTAATCAAGCGAAATCATCGACTTGCAAACTCGGGGCGACAAGATTTGAACTTGCGACCTCCTGGACCCAAACCAGGCGCTCTAATCCAGGCTGAGCTACGCCCCGGGAAATTCAAGTTACGCCGGAATATATCCGGCCCGGACAGGCATTTGAAGCCACGCGGGCGGATCTGTCAACGCACCCGCTCGCGACCGGCAGTGCTCCGCGGGGCAATCATGACACGCCTTGCCTCGCCCGGCCGCTTCCTCAAGTGCCCGAGATAAGCCGCTGCACGAAGCCCTGTACGTCCTTCCCGTTCAGCACGCCGTCGCTGTTCATGTCGCAGAACAGATCCGCATTGCAGTCGGGGTAGATTGCGTCATACGCCGGCCGATCCACGAGCAGCATGACGAACAGAGGCACATCCTCCATGTCCGTCCTGCCGTCGCAATTGGCATCGCCCTTGACCACCAGCTGGTTGTAATACACGTAGTTCCCGATGGTGCTGTCCCAATTCGTGACCGCCATGTCCAGCTTGGATGAATAGGTATAGGAAACGACCAACGCGGTCGCCGGTGCCGTTCCCACGCTTATCCATCCATGCTCCCGGCTGCACGCGAACTGGGCCGGAGTCAGCGCCACACCGTCCCGCTCGACCGACGTGATCTCCTGAATCGGCTGGTGAGACAGGTAATACAACTTCGACGCCGAGGCAGGAAACGTCTCGCTGATCGGTCGCAGGCCGTTCTTGTCGATGTCCCCGAACGCGATCTTCTCCACCACGCTGGTGCCGGTCGAATTCCAGCTCGAGCTGCTGCCGAAGCCCGTGCCCGTGTTGAAGAATACCCGCGTATAGTCCCACCATGCCCCGGTGGCCAGATCAAGCTTGCCGTCCGCGTTCAGATCCGCCAGGGCCACCGCGGAGCAGTATCCATCCGAATAGGTCCAGTTCGCGGTGGTGGAAAAGCCGCCTCCGGCCAGGCCGTTGTATTGCCGAAAGCGTCCGCTGCCGCCAGTGAGCTGATTGTTATCCGCGATGAACAGATCCCTCCGCCCGTCGCCGGTCACGTCGCCCGCGGTCACCATGACGGAATCCGGTGTGGTCACGTCGGCGGCGGTCCACGAGCCCGTGGTTTCCAGGATGACGCCCAGGTTCCGGTACATGCGGTTCCGCGACCGGCTGGCGGCGCCCGCCAGGTCGAGCAGCCCGTTGTTGTAGGCGCTCACCCAGACAAACCCCTGGAAGTGATAAGTATCGCTGGACACCCAGCTCGCCGTCTGCTCCAGGGTACCGCCGACATTCAGGTAGACATAGTTGCGATAGAATGCCTGGGGGTCATAGGCCCAGCCGGTTGCCACCGCCAGATCCGGCCGTCCGTCGCCGTTCATGTCGCCGAAGGCCACGCCAAAGGCATTGCCGTTGACCGGCGAGACCCAGTTCGGCGTTGACGAGAGCGTGCCGTTGTTGTTCAGGTAGAGCCGCGCGATCGGCCCGATCGCGGTGCCGCCCGACCCGAGCGTCGCCACCGCCACATCCGGCCAACCGTCGCCGTTCACGTCCGCCACGGCCAGATGGCCGTTGTACCCGAAGTCCGCGGACTGCCAGTCGGGCAGGGAAGGAAACGTGCCGTCGCCGCGATTGTAATAAACGGCGACATGCTGCTGGGCCATGTCGTTTCCGTTGGACACGACGAAATCCAGCCAGCCGTCGCGATCCAGATCGACCAGGGCCCCGCCGGTGCTGACCTGCGTATCTCCCGAAATCCAATCCGGGGTACCGTGATAGATGGCCTGGCCATTGGCCGCCGCGCAGATCGCCAGAACCATAAGTGCCGTAATCGCTGCTCTCATGTGACTGCTCCTTTCCCCCCTCGGTCGGCGGAGGGCGCCCTCCGTATGCCTCCATCATACCTGATCCGGGCCCGCAACTTCAATCGCCGATCGAGCCTGTTTGCACCGCCAGAACGACGCCCTGCCGAATCGTCGGATCGACCGCCGCGTTCATTGCTGCACGACTCTCTCGCAGCGACTATCATGCCGCATGGCGCGGGCCGCAGGATCGATCCGCGAGAGCCGCCACGCTTGTGTCGGTCCGTCGGTCGTCGAGGAAAGGAGCCTTATGCCACTCCCAGAGAAGCACGTGTTCGTATGCACCAATACGCGACCGGACGCGGATCCCCGAGGATGCTGCCTGACCAGGGCGGGCGGCACGATCCGCGACCTGTTCAAACGCCTGATCGCCGAGAGAGGGCTGAAGGGGAAGGTGCGGATCAACAGCACCGACTGCCTGGGGCAGTGCGAGCACGGCGCCGTCGTCGTCGTTTACCCCGATGGCACGTGGTACAGAGGGGTAAGGCCTGAGGACGTCGTGCAGATCGTTGAATCGCACTTGGTCCGCGGCACACCCGTAGAGCCTCTCCTGCTTGGCGCCCCGGCGAAAGAAAACAAGTGCTGAGATTGCGGCGGATCTGCCGCAGCGACTACCCCGCCCGGCAACGCCGCGCCCTGCTCCCCTCGAGCTTTCCCACGTTCCGTATCGCCCTTGCTCGCACACGGTGAAATACGCGGAGACTTCGCATTTTCTGTCGCAAATCAGGCTGCTTCTGTCACTATTAAATGAGAACCGGTTCTGTCCCCTCGGAGGTGTCCATGTGTCTTTCGGATGAGGATTGCATCCATCGCTGCCTGGACGGCGATCCAAGCGCGTATCGCCGGTTGGTCCAACGCCACCAACAGTCGGTACTGACGTACTTGGCGGTCCGCTTGGGCAGCGAAGACCTGGCCGAGGAGGTCGCACAAGAAGCATTTGTTCGAGCGTACTTCTCGCTTTCGAAGCTGCGAAAACGACAGTCATTCCTTCCATGGGTCTTGGCAATAGCAACGCGGGTGAGGCAAGAAGTGACCCGATCTCAAAGCCGCCTTTCGACACTCGGTGATGCCGGGGATATCCCGGTCCCCGTTGACAAGAAGGCGGAGGACCCTCCGGTGGCCGAGGCGGTCGCTCGCTTGCCCGCCGGTCTTCAGGAAGTCATTTTCCTTCGATATCAAGCCGGCCTTTCGTGTCGCGAACTTGCCGAGAGGTTGAGAATCCCCTTGGGCAGCGTCACGAAGCGGCTGTCACGAGCCTACGCATTACTACGGACCACGTTGAAGGAATCGGGCTGGGCACCCTCGGAGAGCGAGGTGACACGATGACTTGCGCAGAGTGCCAGAGCAAGTTGGTGGAGTACGTCGAAGGTGTTTTGGAGATGGAATCCGCGCAGATCGAAGATCACGTGCAGAAATGCCCGGCGTGCCGAGTTGAGCTTGAAGGTTTGAAAAATCTGTGCAGGGGCCTTCAGCAGTCCATTCCACGCCAGGATGGAAAATCGCTTGAAGTCCGAGTGATGGATCAGATTTTCAGTCGACAGGCCGAAGAGCTGAGGAGATTACAGATGACAAGGCGAATCAAACGCATCGGTTTCAGCGTCGCGGCCGCTTTGGCCGCCGCATGCGTAACATTGTTTGTCGTTTTCGGGTCGGTGCAGGACCAGCGAGCCATGGCGGCCGAGTTCCTTGCCCGGGCGGCTTTGCAGGCTTCCTCCCTGGAATCAGTCCACCTGAAATGCCGGATGCGGACGTTACCGAATGACAACTTCAGCCTGGTGGGGCCAGCCTATGATTTCGTTGAGATCGACGTGTGGAAGCAACTGGGGAATCCGGAAAAATATCGTCTCGAGAAGCCCGGGCGCGTTCTCGTCTGCGACGGCCAGTCGACGATCATGCTGATTCAGCCGAGTCATTGCGCCGTCAAGGGTCCGGCAGGAGCCGACTTCGATGCGGCCTGGTTGCGTGACCTGACCGACATCGAAAAAATCCTGACCCAGCGACTTCGTGAATCCGTTGTCCGCGAGAGCAATGTATCTCTCAAGGACGAAAACGTGGAAGGAAAGCCGAAACGAATCGTCACCGTCGATGTCACGGCCAATAATCCCCCTGACGACTATCTGCGTAACAAGTTGCTGGATACCTCTGACACCCGCAGCGTATTTCAATTCGACGTCGCCACCAAGCGATTGGAGGAAATGCAAATTCTCCTTCGTGACCGGGAGCAGGATGTGTTGATCTTCGAGGTGACGGGTATCGAATATAACCCTCAACTTCCGGCCTCGGCGTTCGCCCTGGAATTGCCGGCGGATGTCACATGGTACGAGGAACCGAAGGTGTTGCCTGACAACGCCAGGTACGCCTCGTTGAGCCCGAAAGAGGCGGCTACGGCATTCTTCGATGCGTGCGCCAACGAGGATTGGGATGAGGTCCAGAAGTACTGGGCTACCGGGATCAACAATCGGTTCAAGAAAGGTCTGGGCGGACTCAAAGTGATCAGCATCGGCGAGCCGTTTCAGGCCTCCTGGGGTTACCCGGGTTGGTTTGTGCCGTATGAGATCACGTTCAAGTCTGGACAGACGAAGAAGCATAACCTCGCCGTCCGGAACGACAATCCCGCCAAACGATGGGTGGTGGATGGCGGCCTCTGATGAGGCCGCAGAATCAGGAATCACCGTGCAGAGCAGCGGTCGACAGATCGCGGCTCTGCTTTTTTGCGGACAGCAGTCGGGCCGTGGCTACCCCGCCAGCAGCGCCGCGCCGCGCTCGCCCAAGGTGTCGCGAAGCTTGGCTAACGCCCGGATCTCGATCTGGCGGACCCGCTCCTTGCTGAGGCCTAGCTCGGATCCGATCTCATCGAGCGTCTTCGTCGCGCCAACGCCCCCCAGGCCGTAATGCCGTTCGAGAATCGATCGCTCGCGGTCATCCAGTCCCTGCAAGCCGCCGGCAACCGTGGACCGGATGGCCTCGGCGGCCGCCTCCCGGTCCTCGCGAGTCTCGCGATGATCGCGGGCGTCCGCGAGCAACTCGTCGTG
This sequence comes from Phycisphaerae bacterium, assembly GCA_035542775.1. Lineage (GTDB taxonomy): Bacteria > Planctomycetota > Phycisphaerae > UBA1845 > UTPLA1 > DATKKX01. The sequence continues at coordinate 6,211 of DATKKX010000202.1, forward strand.
GCCGGTCTGGAAGCGGCCCTCGCGCGTCATCTCATCCGGGATCGACCGTGCGTAGCCCCGCATGATGGCCCACGAGCCGTACGTGCTGAAGCGGAAGCCTTTGGCATAATCGAACTTCTCAACCGCCCGTATCAATGCCAGGTTCCCGTCGCTGACCAGCTCGAACAGGTTCGCCGTCGGGCGACCGTGCAGATGACGCCGGGCGATGCTGACCACCAGCCGCAGATTCGCCTGGATGATGCGGTTCTTGAGGGTGAGTGCCCGGTCGCGGAGCTCCTCGATGGCCGTGATGTCCCGGTCGGACGACGATTCCGGCGACGCCGCGACCTTCTGCCGCAGGACCTCGGCCTGATGCAGCAGGAAGTTCATCTTCCTGAAGAGATCCCGCTCTTCCTCCCGGCTCAGCAGCGGCGTTCGATACAGATCCCGCAAATAGGCCGGCAATTCGCTCGGCGTCCGGGCCAACAGGACATCCGAATCACTGTGATGCTCTTTTTCCCCGGCGGGCGGCCCCTCTCCCAGGATCCGCCTCTCCGCATCCGGAGCGTCAAACGACGGATCATAGATGTACTCGATCGGCTCGGCGGCCAGCCGGATCGCACGGACCCTGGTCAGGATCCGTCGAATCTCCCCCTCAGGCCGGCCGAAACGCGTCGCCAGTGATCGGATGTCTCCCCCTGCCGCGTAGGACTCGTATATCACCGTGCCTTCGTCGATCACTTTGGCCTGCTCGGCCCGATCGAACAGCGCCTCCTGGGGATGTTCTCGATCAAACGCCCGCAGCGTGTAGCGGATGGTCTCGACGGCCCGGCCCGTCTCCTCCGCAATCCGCGAGGTCACGGCGTGCAGCCCACACCGCTCGGCCGCGACCAGCTCCCGAGCCCGGCTGACGATGTAACTCTTCTCGTCGGCGCTCATGAACTGGAACGCCCCGCCGCGCCGGACAAGTTCCCGATTGCGGGAGACGAAGCACTCGACGGTCCGTTCGCTGAAGGCCAGACACGGCTTGGCCGTGCCGTCGCCGTTTCCGCTCACAAACCAGCAGCCGGCCAACCCGCGATCGCGCCAGCGCGAGATCGTCTTCGTCGAAACGTTGAACCGCCGGGCCATCGCATCCACGTCATAGAGCCGGCCTTTGGCGAATTGCGCCGGCAAGGGGGTGGCCAGGGTGAGCTCATCCAGCAGCTTCACGAGGTCCGCGATCGCGTCCGCTCCGTCCAACAGCGAGTCTGCCATTCGACGGGGTCGATAGCCCGTGATCTGGAAGCACACGAAGGAGTATGGGTAATCCCGGGAAGGCACCATCAGCTCGATGGCGCGCTGGATCCCGATCACCTGGCGGAGCCGATGCCGCAAAGGCGACAGCGTCAACTCGTGCGCGAGTTGGGCAATCTCCTGGCAACGGTACGGTTTCATCTTGGCCTCCACCCAGGCGGGCAACTCTTGGCGGCGTTCGGGGAGGGCTGGAAGGAAGCGGGTCCTTCGCCACACCTCAATCCCGGCAGGTTCGTAGCTGACGGCGCGCCACCGATGGGACGTAGCCTATCGGCACCGCTCACCCGCAGGGTCAGGGCACATTGTTGGCGCACTCCGCCCGCGGATCCGTCTGCTATATTATCGCCCGCTCGGGTGGCAGAAGTCAACATCCGATACAAAATAACGACTCCTCCGCTCCATTGGCACGCCAGCGTCCGGGGGAGGCAGCGCGCGGGCCCCTGGAGCCGCCCCGGCGGCCTGACAGCCGCGGCGGTCGGCTCGGTACGCGGGTTTGAACACGCCATTGCCGTCATGCTGCCCAAGATGGAGCCGCCAGGTTGCCAGTACGCCCGGTCGCCCTCCTGGACAGGTGGAGCCCTCCAAATGATCATGCTTCTCCGCTAGGATTGTGGGGTTTGAAGACCCCGGTTTTGTACTTTCAGGTGATAAGACATGGCAGAAATACAGCCGTTCCGAGCAATCCGTTACACGCAACCCGATATCAGCGACCTCATCGCTCCGCCTTACGACATTCTGAACGAGGCTGACAAGGCGGCTTTGCTCCGCAAGGATGATCACAATATCGTCGCCGTCGATCTACCGCATTTGCCGCCCAAGTCCGCCGGCCCCGACCACGCATATGCACGGGCGGCCGGTGACCTGACCAGTTGGCTGGACATTCGCACCTTGGCACGTGACGACGCCCCCGCCATCTATGCCTACCACCAGACCTACCGCCTCGGCGGCAAGACCCTGACCAGAAAGAAGTTCTTCGCCCGACTGCGGCTCGAACCCTTCGGCACCGGCAAGGTCTTCCCGCACGAGCAGACCTTCGGCGGCCCCAAGGAGGATCGCCTCAAGCTGACCATCGCCACGCGCTGCAACATCAGCCCGATTTTCGGCCTCTATCCCGATTCACAGAACGAGATCGCCGCCCTCATCGAGGAGGGCATCGACCCGAGGAGGCCGGAGCAGCGGGGCATACTCGACGGCGTTGAGAATAAGCTGTGGGCTCTGACCGATCTCGATCTCATCGGCGACATACAGTCCAAGATGGCCGACAAGGCGATCTTCATCGCCGACGGGCACCACCGCTATGGCACGGGACTCAACTTCCGCCAGTACATGATCGAAGAGATGGGCCCCGTGGATGAGGAGGATCCCATCAACTTCGTCCTGGCGGTGTTCTGCGGCATGGAAGATCCCGGCGCCACCATTCAGCCCTATTTTCGCAGCATCGCGGAATTGCCCGGAATCAGGTCGGCGGACGTGCAGGCCGCGTTATCAGGCATGTTCGTCTGGAAGAAAGTGGACAAGCCCGCGAGTACCGAAAAGCTCGCCAAGCTGCTGTCGTCAACCAACCCGCAGGCGTTCGCGTTCTATTTCCCCAAGGAAGACCACTGCGCGACGCTGACCCCGAAGAGCGAGGACATGCTTGCGTCCTTCGAGCCAGAGCGCAACCCGGCCTGGCGGATGCTGCCCTATTCGATCCTGCATCGCTACGTGCTCGACGAAGTCATCGGACCGAAGTTCTGCAAGGGCAAGGCCCCGACGATGCACTATCACAAGACCATGGAGGACGCGATCAACGATGCACGGGATTGCAGCGGCATCGCCGTGCTCATGCCCGCCACGACGATGGCCCAGCTCCGCGACATCTGCACCGCCGGCGAGCTGATGCCGCAGAAGTCGACGTACTTCTACCCGAAGCTGGCGACGGGCATGGTCATTAATCCGCTGTATTGAGGACCGGCGGGAATCTTTGCCTCGCTGCCGGCAATCCAGTCTGGGAGACCTGTCATGAGCCTGTTCAAGTCGTCCGAAGACCGCCGCATTGAGCGCGACATCAAGATCCGCCAGGGAATCCGACGGATCGAAAAGGCCATTGCCGAGCAGAACAAGTTCACGGATGAATTCGTGAAGAACGCCCGACGGGCCAAGCAGATTGGAGACCAGAACCAATACGTCTTCATCCGCAATTCGCTGAAGAAGACCGCCACCGTGAAGAAGATCCTGGAACGGCAGCTTCTGGCGGTGAAGAACGCCCTGGTCATCAAGCGGCAGGCCGAGGCGGCCACCGATTTCGCCGGGGCCATGGGCACCATGGCCCGCGAGATCAGCCGCATGTTCGGCGAGACCGACCTGGCCAAGACGCAGCTCGACTGGGAGAAGGCCATGGCCCAGTCACAGACCATGGAAGAGCGGATGAGCATGTTCCTGGAAACGGTGGAGGATGTCGCCGCCCAGGACACCGCAGCCACGCCGGCGGAGGTCATCACCGATCAGGAGATCGACGCCATGATCGAGGCCGAAGCCGAAGCCGAGCACGCCAAGGACATGGACGAATTGGAGGCCCTGAAGGCCGAATTGAACGCCGTGAAGGACAAGGGGGAGAAGGAAGGCAAGTAGCATATCTCGCCGGAGCCGCCCGCCAGGTAGCGACGGCCGCCCCTGGCCGACGTGAGAGCAAGAAGCAGCCCAACAGGGATCGCTTAACAAAAGACGACAACTTCTCCCCCGGTTTTTCCACTACCCGTTCCGCGTTTCCTCTAAGCCGCACAGCAGAAAGGAGAGAGCGAGATCGTCTGGAGGACAGAAGCGCCACAGTAATAGGAACCCCCTGCCCCGGCGGGCGGAAACGCGGTAATATAAGTTATCGTTCCCGGCCCTGACCGATCGGAGCACCCAGGCGATGAGTCCGGACAAGAAGGCCCTCGATGGACTGCGAATCGACCGCACGGACGCCCCGCGCCGTCGATTACCGGTTGCGGTGCTGGCCACGGCGGTAGCGGTGATCGCGGTGGCCGCCGGCCTGGTCTGGTGGCTCACCCGGCCGAAGCCTGTGGTCGTCCGCACGTTCGTCGTTCAGGAGGCGGCATCGGGCGGCGAGAAGACCCTGCTCAATGCCTCCGGCTACGTCACGGCGCGACGCGAGGCAACCGTTTCCTCCAAGGTCACGGGCAAGGTGATCGAAGTCCTCGTCGAGGAGGGGATGCGCGTCGAAGAAGGCGACGTCCTGGCTCGGCTCGACGCCTCCAACGTGGAGAGAAGCCTTCATTTGGCTCAGGCGCAGTTGGAATCCGCCCGTAAGGCGCTGGGCGAGACCAGGGCCAATCTCGATCAGGCCGAGCGCGATCTGCGACGGATCTCCCGCCTGGCCGAGGAGCATAATGCCAGCCAGGTGGAGTTGGATCGAGCGGAGACCGACCAGATGGCGCTGGCCGCGAGGCTGGAGCGGCAAACAGCCGACGTCGCGGTGAGCGAACGCGAAGCGGCTCTCTGGGAGCAGCAGCTCGACGACACCATCATTCGCGCCCCCTTCGGCGGCATCGTCACGGCCAAAAACGCCCAGGCGGGCGAGATGATCTCCCCGATGTCGGTCGGGGGGTTCACTCGCACCGGCATTTGCACCCTCGTGGACATGGATTCACTGGAAATCGAAGTGGACGTAAGCGAGAGCTACATCAACCGGGTCGAGCCGGGCCAGCCTGTTGAAGCCACGCTCGATTCCTACCCCAATTGGCGCATCCCCTGTAAAGTCATCGCCATCATCCCCACCGCTGACCGGCAGAAGGCCACCGTCAAGGTCCGCGTGGGCTTTGACAAGCTCGACCCCCGAATCCTCCCCGATATGAGCGTCAAGGTCGCGTTTCAGGGCGGCGGCGAGGCGACCGCGGCCCGGCCGGGCCTGACCATCCCCAAGGCGGCTGTTCGCCAACGCGACGGGCGGGACATCGTGTGGATCGTCCGCAACGGCAGAGTCGAGCGGCGCGCCGTGACGGTGGGCACGACCCGGCGCGACGAGGTAACCATCGCCGCCGGACTGAGCGGCGGCGATCGAGTCGTCATGGATGGCCCGGACACCCTGGCCGAAGGCGTAAAGGTCACAGAGGCGAAGCAATGAGCAACAGCAACGGTGCCCTCGTACATGTCGAGGACGTCGACAAGACTTTCCATCGCGGATCGGAAGAGATCCACGTTTTGTCCGGTTTGAACCTTGAAGTACCCCGCGGCGAGTTTCTGGCCCTGATGGGGCCGTCCGGCTCCGGCAAAACCACGCTATTGAACCTGATCGGCGGCCTGGACCGGGTGACCCGCGGGTCGGTGAGGGTCGGCGGCGACCGCGTGGACCAGATGTCCAACCGGCAACTGGCCGCCTGGCGCTCGCGGCACGTGGGCTTCGTGTTCCAGTTTTACAACCTGCTCCCGGTGCTCACGGCCGACCGCAACATCGAGCTGCCTCTGCTCCTCACCCACCTCTCCAAGGCCGAGCGTCGCCAGCACGTAGACACGGCCCTCCAGGTCGTCGGCCTGACGCATCGCAGCCGGCATTACCCGCGCACGCTCTCCGGCGGTGAACAGCAGCGGGCCGGGATCGCCCGGGCCATCGTCACCGATCCGACCTTGCTGCTCTGCGATGAGCCCACCGGCGACCTCGATCGCAAGTCCGGTGATGAAGTTCTGGACTTGCTGCAGGCATTGAACCGCGAACACGGCAAGACCATCATCATGGTCACGCATGATCCACACGCCTCGGCGCGGGCGACGCGGATCGTGCACCTGGACAAGGGCCAGCTCTTCGCGGAGAAGCCGCAATGAAATACTTCTCCCTGATCTGGTCCAACCTGAAGCGAAAGAAGCTGCGGACGTCGCTGACGCTGCTGTCGATCTTCGTCGCCTTCGTCCTGTTCGGCCTGCTGTGCACCATCAAAGAGGCCTTCACCGGCGGCGTCAGCATGGCCGGCGCCGACCGGCTCATCGTCCGCCACAAAGTATCGCTCATCATGAATCTTCCGGCCAGCTACGGGCCTCGAATGCAACAGCTTCCCGGCGTGGCCTCCACCTGCCATTGGACCTGGTTCAACGGCATCTACCAGAACGAGCCGAAGAACTTCTTCGGCAGCTTTCCCGTCGAGCCGGAGCCATTTCTGGCGATGTTTCCGGAGTACGTACTGCCGGAGGAGTACAAGCAGGCCTGGCTCAAGACGCGGACCGGGGCGATCGTCGGACGCACTCTCATTGATCGCTTCAAGTGGACAATCGGCGATCGCATTCCGCTTACGTCGCCCATCTGGCCGCGCAAAGGGGAGGAAGCCTGGGAGTTCGAGATTGTCGGTGTCTATGACGGCGCCAAGAAAGGCACCGATACCTCCGGCTTCTTCTTTCGATACGACTATTTCGACGAGGGCCGCTCGTACGGCGAAGGATCGGTCGGCTGGTACGCCGTCCGCGTGAAGGACGTTGATCGCGTCGCCGAGGTCGCCAAGGCGATCGACGCCGAATTCGCCAACTCGCCTTATGAAACCAAGGCCGAGCCGGAAGGCGCCTTCGCCCAGGGCTTCGTCGCCCAGATCGGCAATATCGGCACGATTCTCATCGCCATCCTCAGCGCTGTCTTCTTCACCATCCTGCTCGTGGCCGGCAATACCATGGCTCAGGCCGTCCGTGAGCGCGTCGAGGAACTGGGCGTTCTGAAGGCGCTGGGCTTCTCCGACGCCCTGGTGCTCGCCCTCATCCTCGCCGAGTCCTGCCTGATCGCCGCCGTCGGCGGGCTCGCCGGCCTCGCCGCCGCCTGGCTCTTCACCCTCGGAGGCAGCCCCGTCCCGAGTATCTTGCCCGTCTTCTACCTGCCGGAGCGGTACTTGCTCGTCGGCGTGGCGATCGTCTTCGCCCTCGGCCTCGTGACGGGCATCCTGCCCGCCCTTCAGGCAATGCGTCTGCAAGTCGCCGTGGCGCTGAGGAGGCACGCGTGATCGATCGGCTCTTTCAAATCGTTTCGGTAGTAGCCTCCACGCTCTGCTCGATCCCCGAGCGCGTGATAGACTGGCTCTGTCGGATCCCTTCGGCGATAGTCTCCTTCATCTGCTCGATGCCCGAGCGTATCATCGGCCTGCTGTTCCAGACCCCTTCCGTGACCCTCTACAACCTCCGCACGATCCCTCAGCGCAAGGGCGCCGCTATCGCCGCCGCCGTCGGCATTGCCGGCGTCGTGGCCGTATTCGTCGGCGTGCTGTCCATCGCCGACGGCTTTCGCGCGGCGATGACCATACCCGGCCAGGACGATGTCGCCATTGTGCTCCGCAGCAGCGCCGACTCCGAAATGACCAGCGGCCTCTCCCGTGACGAGGTCCGCCTCATCGCTGACGCCGCCGGTGTCGCCCGCACCGAGGATGGGCCGCTTGCCTCTGCCGAGCTCTTCGTCATCATCGACCTCCCCAAGCGTTCGACGGGCACCGACGCCAATGTCCCGCTCCGCGGCGTCGGCACTGCGGCCGCCGCTGTCCGCGGCGACGTCCGCATCACCGCGGGCCGCAACTTCGAGCCCGGCCGCAACGAGGTGATCGCTGGCGCAGGCGCGGCTCGAACTTTCACCGGCCTCGATCTGGGCAGCAGCCTGAAGGTAGGCCAGAACGAATGGAAAGTCGTGGGCGTCTTCTCCGGTGGCGGCGGCTCAGCGGAGTCCGAAATCTGGACCGATGCCACCGTACTCCAGCCTGCCTACCATCGCGGCGACACGTACCAATCAGTCTATGCCAAGCTCAGCTCTCCGGAGGCGTTCGCCGCGTTTAAGGACTCTTTGACCACGAACCCCCAACTCAAGGTCAAGACGCAGCGCCAGAGCGAGTATCTCGCC
>DATKKX010000203.1:0-3284 GCA_035542775.1 Phycisphaerae bacterium
AAGCCGCGGCCTGGTTCGCTCGGGAGACGGATGTGATCCCGCCGAAGGGTTCCCATTCGTGAGCGAGAACCGGGCCCGTTACCCCATTGCCGTGATGTGCCGCGTCTTGGGCGTCTCCCCCAGCGGCTATTACGCGTGGGCGAAGCGGCCGGCCTCTGAGCGTGTCGTGATGGACGCCGCGTTGATCGTGACAATCCGCGCGGCGCATGCCGCCTCGAAAGGCACGTATGGAGCGCCACGCCTGCAGGTCGATCTTGCGGATGCCGGCATTCGTGTCGGTCGCAAACGTGTGGCCCGGCTGATGCTAACCGCCGGCCTGGCCGGCGTGAGCCGTCGCAGACACACCGTCACGACCGTCAGGGAGGGGGCGCGTCAGGCGCCCGATCTCGTCGATCGCGACTTCACGGCCGAGCGCCCGAACATGCTGTGGGTGGCTGACATCAGTGTGCCGCAGCAAGCGGCGTAAGAGATGGGGGAGGGGCCCCCGCAACCGGCTTGCAGGAGCAGGTTGCAAACCGCCGTAAGCGGCGCGGGTCAAAAGCCCGGGTCGTGAGCGTTACGGAAAAGGCATCGGAGAGATGTCAGGTGGGAGACAGGAAGGCGAACACCAGTGAACTGCCGTTCAAGTGTCGAAAGTACTCAGACGACGTCGAAACCGGCGGGTGATGTTGCGCCGGGATCAGTCTGGACGATACCTGCTTACGGGCCAGACGGCGTCCGGCACAGAGGCAGCGCGATCCTGTCTCAGGCTCTTACGTTGAACTGCGGGAACCTTCGGTGGCGATGGCAAGCGAAAGGCACAAGCCCGCAAGGCGAGGCCGAAAGGAGCGATGCGCCGCCAAGGGACGGAGCCGTTCGTAGTAGCGCTGAGATCGCTGTAATGGCGGGGGAGCGAAGGAGCGGCGTCATCCGGCAGGCATGGGGGATCAACCGGGGAACCGGGAGGAATTCCGCATGACCTGCAAGCCTTATGACATTGCCAAGACCTTGATATGGGAGGCATGGCTACATGTGAAAGCCAACCAGGGAGCCGCGGGGATCGACGCTGAGACGATCGAGCGGTTCGAGAAGAAACTGGGCGACAACCTGTACGAACTCTGGAACCGGATGAGCTCCGGCAGCTACTTTCCGCCGCCGGTGAAGGCCGTGCCGATCCCGAAGAAGTCAGGAGGCGTCCGGATATTGGGCATCCCGACGGTAGCCGACAGGATCGCGCAGACGGCGGTGAAGATGTGGCTGGAGCCACGGCTTGATCCGATCTTCCGCGATGACTCCTACGGTTATCGTCCGGGGAAATCGGCGCTGGAGGCAATCGCCGCTACCAGACGTCGCTGCTGGGACTATGACTGGGTTGTAGAGTTCGACATCCGAGGGCTGTTCGACAATCTCGCCCATGACCTCTTGATGGCGGCTCTGCGCAAGCACTGTCAGGAGCCGTGGATCCTGCTCTACGTGGAACGCTGGCTGAAAGCGCCGATGCAAACCACGGACGGGCAGATCCTGGAACGCGACAAAGGCACGCCGCAAGGGGGTGTCGTGTCGCCGCTCCTGGCCAATCTGTTTCTGCACTATGCGTTTGATCTATGGGTGACGCGGCATCTGCCCGGTGTCCGGTTTGCCCGGTATGCCGACGATGCGGTGCTTCACTGCAAGAGCAAGCGCCAGGCGGAATATGTGTTTGATCGTATCCGGGAACGGTTCCGGGCCTGCAAACTCGAACTGCATCCGGGCAAGACACGGATCGTGTATTGCAAGGACATCAATCGGACCAGCGATCACCCCGATATCCAGTTCACGTTTCTCGGCTATACGTTCCGACCCCGCAAGGCGCTGGACAAGTATGGCCGGGTTTACGTGAACTTCTCCCCGGCGGTCAGCCGCGACGCGCTCAAGGCCATGCGGCAGACCATCAGGGGATGGCACCTGCAACTGAAGAGCGACAAGGCCTTGGCCGATCTATCGGCCATGTTCGCCCCGATCCTGAGGGGCTGGCAGCAGTATTACGGCCGCTTCCACGGATCGGCGCTCAAACCGGTGTGGCGGAGCATGAACCTGTTTCTGATCCGGTGGCTGATGCGCAAGCACAAGAGGCTGGCGGGCCGTAAAACAAGGGCCGCCGAGATGCTCAAGCGACTGGCGCAAAGTCAGCCGGGTGCGTTCATACATTGGTCGCTGGGATTTCTGTCGTAGGCGGAAGATGGGAGCCGGATGAGCCGAGAGGTTCACGTCCGGTTCTGCGAGAGGCCGGAGGTGAAATTCCTCCGGCCTACTCACCCGTATATTCCGACGTGGGCCGGCTTCCTCTATCTGGCCGTCGTGCTCGACGCCTTCAGCCGACGGATCGTCGGCTGGTCGATGGCGACGACCTTGCATACGCAGGTGGTGCTCGACGCTCTCGACATGGCGCTCGGGCAGCGGCGGCCGAGCGGCGTGATCCACCATTCGGATCAAGGCTCGCAGTATACCTCGATCGCGTTCGGCAAACGATGTCGGGAGGCTGGTGTTCGCCCCTCGATGGGGTCGGTCGGAGACGCCTACGATAATGCGATGGCGGAGAGTTTCTTCGCCACGCTCGAATGCGAGCTGCTCGACCGGCGCAAATTCAAGACGCAGGCCGAGGCGCGCATCGCCGTCTTCGAATTCATCGAGGGCTTCTACAATCCGCGGCGGCGGCACTCCTCGCTTGGGTATCTCTCCCCGATCGACTACGAGCGCCGCCACGACCGGAAAGCGGCTGATCCCAGCGCACACCATCGTTCCGCCGTGCTCGGGGCCGTCAAGGCGCGGCCTGGAAATGGCGGAGAATGTGTCGACGCCGGCGCAACGGCCGACCTTGACCGCCCCTGCGCGCGCCGGCGTCAGAGACGTGCGGGCCGGGACGGAAAAACGAACTCCGCAGGGGCCGAACAGAAAAACAGCCGTGAACAGGAGGACAAGATGCCGTCACTTCAGATACCTTGAACCCAAGCCCTCACCCCTCCACGAAACCGGGGCAAGTCCACGAAAGGTTTGGGGCTCTTGTTGTGCTCGCGGATATAGACGAGTAATGGCGTCCTGCAACTGGCTGACCGACGTGAAGACGCCGCGCTCGAGGCGTCTGCGGGAGAGGATGGAGAAGAAGCCTTTGACGGCGTTCAACCAGGACGCCGAGGTGGGGGTGAAGTGGAAGACCCAGCGGGGATGGTTGACGAGCCAAGCCTGGACGTTCGGATGCTTGTGCGTGGCGTAGTTGTCCAGCTTGGCGACATGATGCGCATCTCCTTTCATGATTGAAAATCAAGGGT
>DATKKX010000204.1:0-12466 GCA_035542775.1 Phycisphaerae bacterium
CTTCGTCGCCGAAGGCGAGGAAACCCGATGTGTCGGCGACATACTGGCTGCGATCGCAGCAGCGGACGAACGAACAGCCCGCCAGGCCGCGGAGGCCATAAAGGTCGAATATGAAGTTCGCCGGCCGGTGACTGATCCTGAGGACGCCTTAAAGCCGGATGCCCCCAAGATCCACTCCGCGGGCAACCTGCTGTCGCGCTCTTCACTGGTCCGCGGAGACGTGGAGACGGCGTTCGCACGCAGCGCCCACCTTGTCGAGGGCGAGTGGCAAACGCAGCGGATCGAGCACCTGTTCCTGGAGCCGGAGGCATGCCTGGCGATTCCGGTGTCGTGTCCGCATGGCAAAGCCAAGCCGGCAGCCGGCGAGAGAGACGGCATCCCTTGGCACGATTTGCAGGATGGCGTCCGTTTCGAGCCAGCATCGGCCGTATCCCCGGATAATCGCGGCTTGTTCGTTCTGTCGCAGGGCCAAGGAGTATTCGATGACCAGCGGCAGATCTGCAGCATCCTCGGCTGGCCGCCGGAGCGCGTCCACGTCGAGCTGGTATCCTGCGGCGGCGCTTTCGGCGGCAAGGAGGATATGTCCATCCAGGGCCAGACCGCCCTGCTGGCCCACCTCCTCGGCAAGCCGGTTAAGACCGTGCTGAACCGCCGGGAAAGCCTGCGGCTGCACCCCAAGCGACACCCGACGCGTCTCCGCTACAAGGTCGGTTGCGACGCGAATGGGCGCCTCACCGCGCTGCGGGCCCGGATCCTCGGCGACAAAGGGGCCTACGCCTCCGTCGGGGCTCACGTCATCGAGCGGACGGCAGGTCACTCGGGGGGACCATACCGCTTTCCGAACGTCGACATCGAATCGCTGGCGGTCTATACAAACAATCCGCCCTGCGGAGCGATGCGCGGATTCGGCGTGTGCCAGGCCGCGTTTGCCATCGAGGCCTGCCTCGACATGCTCGCCGAGAAAGTCGGCATCGACGCCTGGGAGATGAGAAATCGCAACATCATCGAACCCGGCGACGTTTTTTGCAGCGGCCAGCGCATGATTAAGCCGTTCGGCCTGCGAAAGACGCTCGAAGCCGTCAAGGACATCTATCGCGGCGCGAAATACGCCGGCATCGCCTGCGGCGTCAAGAACGTCGGCATAGGCAACGGCCTGCCGGAATCGGGCCGCGTCAGCCTCACCGTCGAGAACAGCGGGCGAATCACCATCCGCAGCGGGTTCACAGAAATGGGCCAGGGACTTTTCACCGTCCTGATCCAGGCAGCGGTCGAAGAGACCGGTCTCCCCGCCGACATTTTCGACGTAACCACGGACACTCGCGACGACGTAAACTGCGGACAGACCACCGCCAGCCGCGGCACCGTCCTGGGCTGTCATGGCGTTATCGCCGCGGCACAAAAACTGAAAGCCGATCTGAAGGCGGGTAAGAAGCTGAGTGACCTGGCAGGACGGGTATACGAGGGCCGTTGGGATTGCTATCCGACCGACGATTTCGGCGCCAACGTGCCTGACCCGAAGACGCATCTGACCTACGGCTTCGCCACGCAGGTCGTGATCCTGGACGACCGCGGGCGGATCAAGAAGGTCGTCGCCGCCCACGACGCGGGCCGGGTAATGAACCCCCAGCTTGCCGAGGGCCAGATCGAAGGCGCTATCCACATGGGCCTGGGCTACGCCCTTACCGAGGAGTTCGTCGTCGAGAACGGCGAAACACGATCCAACGACATCAGGAGCTGCGGCGCTTTGAGAGCCCATCAGATGCCGGAGGTGGAGGTGATTTTCGTCGAGGAGCGCGACCCCGACTGCCCCTATGGCGCCAAAGGCATCGGCGAGATCGGGCTGGTTCCAACGGCAGCCGCCGTGGCCGCAGCGCTATACTCGTTCGACGGGATTCGGCGTACGCGGCTGCCGATGAAAGACTCTCCGGCAGCCAGGGCGATCATCAATCTCAAACCGCCCAAGGTGAAAGGACAGCTTCCGTGAGCACATACGCGACGCTCTTTCGTTCGCTGGGTCACCGAGTGGAACAGGGCCATCGAGTGGGAGTATGCACGCTGGTGGGCACAATCGGTTCCGCCCCGCAAGTGGCCGGCGCGATGATGCTCCTGCATGAGGACATGACCACCGAGGGAACGCTCGGTGGCGGATGCGTGGAAACCGATGTCTGCCGGCAGGCCTACGAGCTGTTGCGGCGCGGCGAATCGGCGATCCTCACGTTCAGCCTGGACCACGACTACGGCTGGGACGACTCGTTGATCTGCGGCGGAAAGATGGACATTGCCGTCATGCCGGTAAGCGGCGAGAGGGAAGTGGCTCCGTTCCTTGATGCGGCGGCCACGCTCGAACAGGGCCGCTCAGCCTCCGTGAAACTCCGCGTTCAACACCAGGGACAGCCGCAGGAGTATTGCCTCCACATCGAAGCGCCGGCCAGGCTGCTGATCGCCGGCGCCGGGCACATCGGCGCGGAGGTCGCCAGGCTGGCGACCGCTCTGGATTTCGACGTGCGCATCATCGACGACCGCGGAGACGTAATCAGGCGCAATCGCCTCCCGGAACCGATCAAAACCATCGAGGGCGACATCGCCGCGACGCTTCGTGGCCAGGAAATCGACGCCAACACGTTTGTCGTCATCGTCACTCGCGGGCACAAGCACGACGAGGCCGCCCTGCACGCGGTGATTGACAGCAAGGCCCGCTACATCGGCATGATCGGCAGTCGGCGGAAGATCAAATTGGTCTTTGAAGACCTGCTCGCCCTGGGCGTCGACGCCAAGAAGCTGGAGCGGGTCCACGCCCCGATCGGGCTGCCGATCGCGGCGGTCACCGTGCCGGAGATTGCCGTCAGCATCATCGCCGAGTTGGTGCAGGTACGGCGTACGGAAAAACCCACTCACGTGGAGGGCCCGGCGATCGTCGCCTCCCGCAGCCCTTCCGGCCCCTGCGATCGCTGAGCAAGCGATCAGAGCCCGACCGAAAGCGAGGGGCATCTCCCACGCACGCTCGCCCATGCTGAATTCTCCCCCGATCGTTTTCGATTCGTCCGCCCCACCCTGTAGACGCCCTCCCCTTGAATGCTATGCTACATCACCACCGTGAGGATCCCCCCATGAGCGGCCGAAGCGTCTTTGCCATGATCCTGGCGGCCGGCCAAAGCCGGCGGATGGGCCGTGCCAAACAGTTGCTTCCCTACGACAACGGAACCATCATCGAAGCGGTCATCGCCGCCGTGCTGGAATCCAGCGTCGACGGCCTCGTGATCGTCGCCAATCCGGAGGTCGAGGAATTCCTGCGCGGCTACCTGCCGGAACGGTGCTTTATCACGATCAATGACGACCCCGACAGCGAGATGCTCACCTCGGTGAAGATCGGCCTGCAGACCATCCGGCAGGAATTCGAGCCCGCGGCGGGCGACGGCATTATGGTGCTGCTCGGCGATCAGCCCCAGATCACAGGCGGGACAATCACGACCTGCGCGGAGGCCTTCCGCCTGCCGAGGCGGCCCCCGGGTGCCCTCGTCGCGACCTACAAAAAACATCGTGGTCACCCGACGATCTTCTCGATGGAGCTGCTGGAGGAAATCGAGGAGTGGCCCAAGGAGCGGAAACTGAGCGACCTGCTCGACGGAAACCCGGAATACGTCCGCGAGTTGCCGATCACCGCCCAAGCCATGCCCATCGACGTGGATACACCTGAGGACTACGACAAGCTGGTGCCGCCATGAGCGCCGGAGTTCGCGATCTCCGGGCACACCTGGCCCCTCGCGGTAGCGCGGCGACTCCGCGCCGGTAGTGTCGGCCCCTCTGGCTGACGTTGGAAGGCGAATCAGCTCTGGTATCCCGCGTCAACTACCGGGGATCGACGCTGAGCCGCGCCTCAGACCGTCGCGCGCTCGCTGAACTAGGCTCGGCGCCGGTCACGGTACCCGGCAAAACGTCATGCGCGCGGTGTCCTTGGCAACACCCGGAAAGCGCAGAGCCAGATTGTGCATCACGACATAAATGCCGGGCTCGATCAGACGGCAGGCCAATAGCGCCTCCGTCATGTTCTGAAAGGCGTCCGTATCGCGAAATTCAAACGGCCGCATGGCGCCGGTCAGCACCACCGGTTTGGACAGCGGATCCAGGTGGGCGTGCAGCACTTCGCCGGTCTGGGCGAGCGTGTCGGTGCCGTGTACGACAATCACTGCGTCGTCGGTCATCAATGCCACACGAACGGCCTGAAGCACGATCGTGCGGTCCTGATCGCCCATCTC
Source organism: Phycisphaerae bacterium (assembly GCA_035542775.1). Classification (GTDB taxonomy): domain Bacteria; phylum Planctomycetota; class Phycisphaerae; order UBA1845; family UTPLA1; genus DATKKX01. The sequence goes on from DATKKX010000204.1 coordinate 4,254, forward strand.
CAGCGAATCCTTGCACATCACGGGTATGTGCTTCCAGGTCAACTCGGGCAGCCGCATCTGATCGATGATCTCGTGCAGAGCCGACCCGACATTGCGGAGCGTCCCGTCACCTTCGTTATAGGTCTTGTCGATCGTGCCGCCGGTGGTGAGGATCGCCACGTTCATCGCATTATTCACTCCAATCTGCCGGGACCGGTAGAAGAAGCACCACCCGCAGGCCGTCGTCTCCGCCGGCGGGTGGTGCCCCGTTACGCCGCGCGCCGCTCGTCGCCGGGCGCTCTCGCGTATTCTGGACTACTCCAAAACGTTGATATTTCGCTTGGAGCAGATGCTCTTGAGCTGCTTCGGCCAGACGGTGACGCTGACCTCGCCCAGGTGGGCTGTCCGCAGCAGATACATGTAAGTCCGGGACTGGCCGATCCCGCCGCCGATGCTCAACGGAATCTGATCGTTCAGAATCGCCTGGTGATAAGGCAGCTTGAGGAAATCGAGTTGGTTGGTGAGCTCGAGCTGCGTCTTCAGGGTTTCTTTGGTCACCCGGATGCCCATGGAGGTCAACTCGTGGCGGCGCTTGGTCACGGGGTTCCAGACCAGGATGTCGCCGTTGAGCCCATGCATCGTCTTGCCCTTGTCGGACTTGGTCTCCGTCACCCAGTCATCGTAATCGGCGGCCCGCATCTCATGCGGATAGCCGTCCTGCAGCGTCCAGCCGATGCCAATGATGAACACCGCCGGGTACTTCTGGAGAATGGCCGTCTCCCGCTGCTTGCGCGGCAGATCGGGGAACATGTCCAGGATTTCCTCGGCATGGAGGAAAGTGAGCTCCTCGGGGAAATCCGGGAACCTGTTGTTCCCCAAAGCCGGGAACATTTCCTGAGCCTGCTTGCCGGCACCGCGAATCACTTTCCAGATCTTGCGAACCGTATCCTTCAGAAAGTTGAGATTGCGCTGGTCGGCGGTCATCACCTTTTCCCAGTCCCACTGGTCCACGTAGGCGCTGTGGTCATGATCCAGAAAGTAGTCCTTGCGAACCGCCCGCATGTCCGTACAAATGCCCTCGCCGACCTTGCAGGCGAACTGCTTGAGGGCCATTCGCTTCCACTTGGTCGCCGCCTGCACCACCTGCGCGGGGATCCGCTTCTCCAAGCCCAGGCCGCAGGGAAACTCAATAGGCGTGCGTGAGCCGTCTCGATCCAGGTAGTCATTCACACCGCTGTCGCGATCCACGATCAGGGGCACCTGCACCATGCTGAGATTGAGCTCTTTGCACAGGTTGTCTTCGATGTAGCGCTTGATCGCAAAGAGGGCCTTCATCCGCTCCAGTGGCGGAAGGAGCGGCTTGTAGTCGCTCGGAAGTATCTTCTCAACTTCCTCGTAGGTGCTAACGCCGGGCCCAGCCAGATCTGCCTTCTTATCAGCCATACGTCTTTACTCCAATAGTCCCAGGAAATCGTCCCATCCAAGGAAAAACAATCTACTTTCACTCGCCTTTTCTGTCAACGACGCCGGGCGTCGCGAGGGCCACCGACCGAGCACGCACTGTCGATCCATCGTCCTGTTTTATGCCCGCACCGGCCGCACGCCGCATCGGAATGACACCGGCACCAATCGTGATGACGCGTGACCGGCCCGACGGACGCGCGAACACCGCTCCGGGCGCCAGAACGTTCACCGTGCGGGTTGCATCGTAGCCGGGCGCGATCATACATCGAGATAAAGATGGTACTCGTAGGGGTGCGGCCTGGTGGCTATCAGGTGGGTCTCCTCGCGTCGCTTGGCCTCCACCCAGTTGTGGATGAAAGCCTCGCTGAATACCTCTCCTTTCATCAGGAAGTCGTGATCCTTCCACAACGCGTCTACCGCATCGTAGAGCGAGCGCGGCAGCGGGGTGATCCGTTTCAAGAAGGATTCGTCCTGCTTGGAAACGTCCACGTCGAACGGACCGTAGTGGCTGGCCTTTACGTCGATCTTGGACTGGATGCCGTCCAGGCCGGCCATCAACATCGCGGCAAGCGTCAGGTAGATGTTGCCCGTGGAATCGGGCGGGCGGTATTCAATCCGTTTGTCCTTGGGCTTCACCGCATACTTCGGCACGCGAATCGCCGCCGACCGGTTGGCCAGCGAGAAGAACAGATTCACCGGTGCCTCATGGCCCGGATCGAGCCGCTTGAACGAATTGGTCGACGGATTGGTGATGCCGGTCAGCGCGCATCCGTGTCGGAGCAGACCGCCGACGTACTGCAGGGCCAGGTCGCTGAGGTTGGCATAGTTCTTCTCGCGTGTGTCGTAAAACAACGGCTCGCCGTCCTTGTCCAGCTTCTGATGGACGTGCATCCCGTTGCCCGCTTCGTCGAAAACCGGCTTGGGCATGAACGTCGCAAGCTTGCCGTGCCGGCGGGCCACGTTCTTGACAACGTACTTGATGAGCATGGTCCGGTCGGCAACTTGCACCAGCGGAGCCAACTCGGTCTCGATCTCACACTGCCCGGGCGCGCCGACCTCGTGGTGGTGATAGCGGACTGGTATGTTCACGCCCTGGAGCAGCATGGCCACCTCCGAGCGGAGGTCGTGAAGCGTTTCAGAAGGAGGCATGGCCAGATAGCCGCGCTTGTGCCGGATCGCCGGCGTGGCTCCATCGGTATCCACTTCGCACGAATGGATATCGACGAACGTGTGGTACGGGTCGGCGCCGACTTCCACGCGCTCGAAGACGTGGAATTCGAATTCCGGAGCCATCATGGCCATATCCGCGATGCCTGCATTCCGCATGTAGGCGACGGCGCGTCTGGCGATGGTCCGCGGGTCGCTGGGAAACGGCGCCTTCGTATCCGCGGCCACCGTGCCGCAAATAAAGCTGATCGTCGGCTTCTCCCAGAACGGATCCATGAAAGCGGTGGACGGCTCAGGCATCGCGGCCACGTCGCCGCATTCCACTGTCGTAAAGCCGGAACCCGAGGAACCGTCGTAACCGACGCCCTCTTCGAAGTGCTTGTGCGTGAAATTCCTCGCCGGAATGGTAACGTGCATCCATTGGCCGGCGACGCCGACCACCTTGAGGTCGACCATCGCTATGTCGTGGTCCAAGATATACTTAAGAGCCTGATCCGCCGAATCGAACATACAGCCGCTCTCCGCAAGCTACGCCTTCCCCCGTTGCCTTGTCAGGTGCTTTTACTGCACACGCCGTGCCATCCCGCGTATCGCTGAGTGACTCCGGAATGGCAATCCGCTGCTCGCATGCTACCGCTCGGCACACCCTGCACCCAACCCTCCGTCCCGGTCCTTCGCGCAAACGGCTAATTGTATGGCATTCGCGACGTGCCTGCGAATCCGTTGGAGCAGGCGATCTACCGTGCCCCATGAAATCTTCCCCGAGCCGGCTATGTGCATATAATTACGACCAAATACATTATTAAATCGGCCCATCCGGACCATGGGCGGGCCGGCCTGCCGCTTCCCTTTCAGACAGGCGTGGGACTATAATTACACGTCTAAGGGACTGAGGTCGGAAGCACTAGCGCGGACCCAAAGCGGGGCGGCCGTCACGCGAACATGTCAGCCCCGTCCCGGGAACAATGAGAATTTGCCTGTCCGATTAGTCGCGGGAACACCGGTCATGTCCACCAGCGGCGACTTCCAAGGCTCAGACATTCGGCACCGCGCCCCGGAACCGACTCAGCCGGCAGACGGGGAAGCGTTCTGGGCAGAGCTGTCCAAGTCGGTCGCGGAGCGATTCCAGCGGATCACCGGCTTTGTCGCTGCGATCAGAACCACAAGTGAGCCCGATCCCCAGGCGGGCGAGCTTGTGCCGCCGGTGTCTGTCCACCCCCTCTGTGTCGATCCACCCGACCGCGAGCACTGCCGGCAGTCGTGGCGGTCGCACCTCACGGACCTGTCCCTGCGGCCGGAGGTAAGCTGGCACAAATGCAAGTTCGGGAGGTTCTGCGCCGTCGTGCCTGTCGGATGGCGCCAGAAGTGCGTCGCTCTGTGCCACCTCGTGTGCCCCGACTCGGTCGGACAGGATGCGTTTGAGCACCACGTCGAGCTGCTGGCCGTCCTGATCGAGAACTTCACCGCCAGGTATGGCGGCGACCTTACGTCACCTGCCCTCGTCGACCAGCCGGCGGCCCAGGGACCGCCGCAAGCGGGCGCCCCACCCGGCGGAGACCTCAAACCGCCCCTCCACCCGAAGATGAGCAGCGCCGTCGATTACATCAACGAGCACCTCAGGGACAGTGATTTGAACGCGGCTGCCATCGCCCGGCGCCTGGAGATGAACGCCTGCTATCTGGCCCATCTCTTTGCCGAGCAGGTCGGCATGCGAATGAACCGATACATAGCCCTCCAGCGGGTCGAACTGGCCAAACGCCTTCTCGCCACGACCGATTGGCAGATCAAGCGGGTCGCTCGCGAATGCGGCTACGCCAATCCCGACTGGTTCGGGCACGTCTTCCACGTCCACGCGGGCATGAAACCGGGCGAATACCGTCGAAGGTTGGGCGAGGGCGATCCTGCTCCCACATCCGATTGATGGACGCGGGCCCGGGGCTGCGGCAAACGATGTCATCGAAAGAAAGCCGGATAAACCCGTGGTCGGCGCTTGCGCCTTTGGTAGGCCCGCGCCAGATCCAGGAAAATCTCCAGGTCGCGATCGATGTTGGAGTTGACTCCGTCGAAGTAGCAGACCCGGATGGGCAGGTTGTCGTGGGCGGCGCTGACGGCCGGGTAAACCGCCTCTGAAATGATCCCGTTCATGCAGGTGAACGGGCTGATGTCGATGATGCCGTCGGCGCCTTTGCCGTACAGGTAGATGGCCTTGCCCACGCTCAGCACCATCTCGCCGAGCGATCCTTCCGGCGGTAAATACGGCTCGGAGGCGGCGAGGATCTCGCGAACGTCATGCGGCTCCTCGTAGCCGACCATGTCCTTGGCCACCGGCGCAAGCAGAACGTGCTCGTACTTCCGCTGCACACGCGTCTTGAGCCTGAGCTTGAGATAGTCGAGGTTCAAGCGGCCCTGCTCGAGCTTGATCGTCTCTTCCTGACTCCAATTGGTGTACCACACCCATTCGGCGATGTCCGACAACCAGCACTCCCCCCCGTGTCGCTCGATGCGCCGCGCCACGTCGTCGTTGCTGAAGGTGTGCAAACGGCAGAATATCTCGCCGACCAGCCCGATGAGGGGGCGCCCCTTGATGTATTGAGCGGGGACGGTGCGAAACCGACTTCGCATGCGATCCACCGCTCCGACGAGAGCGGCCAGTTTCTTCTTCGGCGTCAACCCAGGCTGGGCCATCACCCGGCACAGTGCTTCCAGCGACTCGCTGAAGACTTCGTCCGCATCGCCGGCGATCCGCTCGTAGGGCCGTGTCTTCAGCAGGAACTTGGTGGCCGTGTCCCCCGCCACGAGCCCCATCCAGGCAATCCGCATCAGATGCGAGGCCTGCTCGCCGATCCCGTCGTAGCCGTCCTTGCTGGACGGCGAAAAGACCGGCACCTCGCCGTAGCCCAATTCGCCCAGAACCTTGCGAAGATACGGAGCATACTGGCCAAACCGGCACGGACCGTGGGCCGTGGGCATGAAGAAGGCCACCTTGTCGGGTCTGAAGCCGGGCGCGCGGCAGATCTTCAGGAAATCGCCGAGGGTGATCTTGTGGGGAAGACACTCCTCGCCGCTGCTCTTCAGCCCGCCGAGCTCGAGCGTCTCCGCATCCGAGTCCGGCGCCACGGCGGCGTCGACCCCGATGGACCGAAAGGCCGCCGCCATCAGCCGCGCGCCGGCGTAGGACATTTGCGGGATGTAAAGCGTTCTTCCCGCAAGACTCGTCCTTCGTCTTCGCTCCTGGGCTGTCGCCACCATCGGAGAATCCCCTTGCTGTCCAGGTATGCCTCGCACCGGGTCATCATCCCGGCGTCATTTGAATGACCGTCGAACTGCAGCGTCAGAAACGGCTTGCCCGAAGCCGAGCGGATGTAGCCCTTGATGTACGAATCCGGCCCGCATTTGAAATTGGTTATGTAAATGATGTGCAGGTTCGCGCGCCCGGCCACCAGCTTGGCCGCCGCGAGGATCTTGCGCCCGTACTCCCAGTACATGTTGTCGTTCACGTCCCGCACATCCACGTCCGCCAGCGGCAGGCAATCGATCGGCAGTACGTTGACGCCGTAGAAATCCCGCAGCTTGCGGGCCACCGACAGGCTGACGCCGGCATCGTGGATGTTGTATGGCCGGCCGACGATGACCATGCCGCTCTCGCCGGCGCGATCCAGCGTCTCCAGGGCCTCGCCGCCGGCCTGCTCGTAGGCAGCCCGAAACTCCTGCTGCGCCTCCAGGCCGGCCGCAAACGCCGCTTCCGCCACCAGGCGTTTCACACCCATCTCCGCCGCAGCAGCCAGCATGACCTCGCGCACATGACCGATTCCCCGCCGCATGTGGACGCTCGGGCAGATCACTCTGCCATTCCACGACCGCAACAACGGTGTCTGGCGGACCACGAACGGAAGCGTCTGGCCCCATGGGCAGACGTAGCTCTCGTTGTCCATGAACTGCGTCTGGGCCGAAACCATGTTGGGGACCCACAGGTAGTCGACGCCCCGGCCGATCAGGTCCGCTGTGTGACCGTGAGCCACGATGATCGGGAAGCACGGCTCCGCCACCACGCAGTCCAGCCCCAGTTGCACCGTGTGGCGGTTGGTCTGCTCCGTCGTCACCACGGCAAAGCCGCAATCGCGGAAGAATCGCCGCCACAACGGCAGCCAGTCGTATGCATACATCGCCAGCGGAATGCCGACGCGGACGCTGGCCCCGGCCGGATCTCCTTGATCGTCCGCGCCCATCAGCTCCTGTCGCAGGGCCACCAGATCGGGAACAATCGGCTTGCGATCGCTCTTGGCCCGTTTGCGGTAGCGATCGGAGCATTTGTCGCCCCAGAAAGTCTTCTCGCCCTCGACGTTGAACTCCTGCACCGCGCAGTGATTCCCGCACCCCTTGCAGGTGAACTCTCGCAGCGCATAATCGACTTTCTCGATCTCATAGCCGCGGAAACGCGTCTCCTGGCCGGTGGACAGCACCTTCTCCTTGGCAAGGAGTGCCGCGCCGATGGCACCAAGCACGGCGTTATGCGGCGGAACGATGAGCTGCTTGCCCGTCACCATGCTGAAGGCGGCGGCCACGGCGTCGTTGTAGGCCGTGCCGCCCTGGAAGAAGATGCAGTCGCCGACCGGCCGGCCGCGTACCACGCGATTGATGTAGTTGTACACCACCGAGTAAGCCAGCCCCGCGATCACGTCCTCCAGCCGGGCCCCGCGCTGCATGCAGGCGTTCACGTCCCGCTCCATGAACACGGTGCACCGCTCCCCCAGCTTGATGGGGGCTTTCGAGCTCAAGGCCAGCTTCGAAAACTCGTCCTTGATCGAGACTCCCAGCTCCTCGGCGCGCTCCTCCAGGAAGCTGCCCGTGCCCGCCGCGCAAGCCTCGTTCATGGTGAAGTCGACCACCACGGTCTCCGTGGAGCGCCCCCCCTCGGGCTGCAGGCTGATGTACTTGCTGTCCTGCCCGCCGATCTCGAAGATCGTGTCCGACCGCTTGCCCAGCAAGCGGTCGCCGACGAACGACGCGCCGGTCTTGTGAGCGGTGATTTCATCGTTGATGCTGTCGGCCCCGACCAGCTCGCCGATCAGCTCGCGTCCGCTGCCCGTGCTGCCCACAGCGCGAATGCGTATCCGCGAACCGACGGCATCACGCAACTCACGAAGGCAGCGGGAAACCACCTCGATCGGGCGGCCCTCGGTGCGCGTGAAAATGTCGTGGATCACATCGCCGTGCCGGTCGATCACCACCAGCTTGGTCCCCACTGAGCCGATGTCCAGGCCCAGGTAGGCGTCGACCGTGTGCCCGTTGCCCTTGAAATCGTAAGGCTTGACGCGATCACGGAGCAGCAACACCCGCTCCATGCTCAGCGGCGGCGAGCACGGGAACGCGCCTCCGGCGTCGGGAGTCTGTCTGAGGCCCACCGACCAGGCGGGCCTGGTTCGGCCGCCGCCGGGGCGTTGCTCCGAAGCGATGATGGCCGCGCCGATTGCCGCGATGGACTCCGCCCCTGGCGGCACGAACAAATCTCCGTCACCCAGCCCGAAGGCCTCGCGGATTCCTCGCACCACGGCGGAGTTCGCTGATACGCCGCCGATCAAGGCGATCGGCGGAACAACCGTCCG
>DATKKX010000205.1:0-9053 GCA_035542775.1 Phycisphaerae bacterium
CGCATCCCTGCCACGGGGACTGAGCCCCTGCGGTTCTCCGTCAAGAACCTGCCGCCCGGCTTGTCGCTCAACCCGGACACCGGAATCATCACCGGTTCGCTGGCCTCCGCTGGCCGGACGAATGTCGAGGTGACCGTCCAGGGCCCCAATGGTCAGACCTCCAGTCTCCTGACCATCGTCGGGGGCAAGCACATGCTCGCTCAGACCCCCCCGATGGGATGGAACTCTTGGAACGTCTGGGGCACCGCCGTCGACGACGCCAAGGTGCGGGCCGCCGCTGATTGGATGGTCAAGAGTGGACTGGCGGCCCACGGCTTCCAGTACATCAACATCGATGACGCCTGGGAGGGCCAGCGCGATGCCCAAGGTCGGATACAGACCAACGAGAAATTCCCAGACATGAAGGCCCTCGCCGACTATGTCCACGCCAAGGGCCTGAAGCTGGGCATCTACTCCTCGCCGGGACCGAAAACCTGCGCGGGTTACGAGGGCACTTACCAGCACGAGCAGTCTGACGCTGACCGATACGCCCAGTGGGGCATTGATCTGCTTAAGTACGACTGGTGCTCCTACCAGGACATTTTCAAGGACGGCAACCTGGACGAGCGGCAGAAGCCTTACAAGATCATGCGCGACGCCCTGGACGCCTGCGGCCGCGACATCGTCTTCAGCCTCTGCCAGTACGGCGAAAGTGACGTTTGGACATGGGGTGAGTCCGTCGGCGGCAACTACTGGCGAACCACCGGCGACATCACCGACTCGTGGTCAAGCATGGCCGGCATCGGCTTCAAACAGAACGGACACGAGGCCTACGCGGGGCCGGGCCATTGGAACGACCCGGACATGCTGGTAGTCGGCAAGCTGGGCTGGGGGCCGACCCTTCACGACTCCAAGCTCACCCGCAACGAGCAGATTACGCACATCACGCTGTGGTCCCTGCTGGCGGCGCCGCTCCTGATCGGCTGCGATCTCTCGCAGCTCGACGATTTTACGTTGGCACTGCTGACCAATACGGAAGTCCTGGAAGTCAGCCAGGATCCGCAGGGAAAGCAGGCCCGGAGGGTGGCGAGCGGCGATCACGTCGAGGTCTGGGCCCGGCCGCTGGCGGACGGTACCACGGCGGTGGGTTTGTTTAACCGCGGGCGAAGAGCGGCGCCGGTGACCGTGAACTGGGCCGACCTGGGCATCAACGGCCCGCGGCCGGTACGCAATCTCTGGCTGCGAAAGGATGAGGGAGCATTCGACGGCTCATACACTGTGACGATCCCGCGGCATGGTGCAGTGTTGATCGCAGTGGATCGGCGCGGCGCGCCGGTCGCGCCAGGCCATTAGGCCACTTCAGTACTGCCTGTGACGTTTTGTGTGCGCCACTGCTCTGTGAGCAGCGCGAGGCGGAGCAGACGCGCGACCTGGACGCTCCGCTACGTCCAATGGTGAATTGCCCTGGTTCCCCGACGGCGGCGACGCTCAATCGATCTTGGAAAGGACCCGCGGCCGCCTATGGCCTCGCCACGGCCGCGGCGCGCTCCTCGATGGCCGCGACCAGTCCCAGCGCCTCGGCCAATTCGGCCCGACGCTGCTCCGACTCGCTCTCCAGCAACACTGCTTCCTCATCCGTGAAGGGCTTGAGCAGTTCGATCATCTCGTGAAACAGGGATATGTACGCGTCCATGACGCGATGCTGCGCGGGCGAAGCCACCGAGCGCCGCGAGTGAAAGAACCTGATCGCCGCCTGCCGCGCCCCCACGACGGCCTGAGTCATCTGTAAGTGCAGGCTGCACGGCAGCGCCGCATCGTCGCGGAGGTCCCCGCGACTGGTCAGCGCCTCTCTCCACTTCCGGATTGCCGCCGGGCCCGTCACGACTCCGAATGATGCGTCCAGCCTGTTGTTGAGCACGATGGCCCCACGCTCGAGCACGGCATCGATCGACAAGGGAACGGCCGGCGCGGGCGAGTACTCCTGCACGATGTACACCTGCACAGCCGGCCCCTGCAGCGGCACGCTCTTGCCCCGCGAGTACATCGTCTGTCCGTGGCAGTGCCGCGTCGCTGCGTCGATGCCGGTGATGACCCCCCAGATCGACTCCTGCGGCGGAGGCCAGCCCATCCACGCCAGGACTGGTTCGTCGCGCGAAATGGCCAATTCGACGAAAGGCAGATAGCTGTCTCGGAAATGCCCGGCGAACTCCGGCGGCGTATTCGGCACCGGCGCCGCCGACGGCGGGTGAAGCTCCCGCAAGGTCAAGCCGTACGTGTGGGCAGCGCCCTCCAGAAACGCGTGCCGGCCGTACATGTTCCACCGCTCCCTCGGCGAGGCACCCGGTGCATAGGTCACCATGAACGCATTGCCCGTAACCGCGGCCAGCTCCCAAAGCTCGACGCGACGCCCATAGGCTTCCAGCATCGCTTGCAGGGAGAGGACCAGCGAGGCGCACGGGCCATTGACCTCATTGACCCGGATCTGACTGAGCCGACGTCCTGATGGAGTGCTCATGGGTCTGGTGACCTTTGCCCATCCTGCCCAAGCCCGACATTTCAACCAGAAACGACGGCGACGACAAGGCCGGGGCCTGGAAGACCGTCGCCTCTCCCCACACCCCTGTCCGCCGACGGTCCGGGGAAGCTTAGGGCGTGGACGGCGCCGCGACAGGCCGTTATATATTCCGGGCAGTTGAAGGGCAGTGGGATCCGCCCTTAAGAGACCTGACGGCTGGGGCCGCGGGGGGCACCACCGGCAACCTGCATTACTGGGAGCACTCTCATGCGACGCATCGTATTGCCGACCCTGTTGTCGTTGTGCATCACCAGCGTGTTGACCGCCCAGGGCGAGCTGCCCTGGACCCAGCTCTCGCGCTCGACATGCCAGGTGGACGCCTACAGCAAGGCCAACCCCGATATCGACGGGCGCGGCATCGTCATCGCCGTGCTGGATACCGGCGTTGACCCCGGCGTGCCCGGTCTCCAGAAGACGCCCGCCGGCGAGGTCAAGGTAATCGACATGCAGGACTTCTCCGGCCAGGGCGACATCGAGATCACCCGGGCCATTTGGAATGAGGCCAAAGACAAGATCATCCACTACGCCGACAACGGCTCGCCCGAGCTGTTCACCCCCCCGCCGGCCGACCAACGCCCCGATGGTACTACCGTCTGGTTCGGCTTGATCAAGGAGAAGACCTACGCCAACTCCTCGGTGCCGGATGTGAACGACAACGGTAAGAAGGACGACGTCTTCGGCCTCTGCGTCATCTCCAAGGATGACGGCACCGATGACGACGCCGTTTGCTACGTCGACACCAACGGCGATCGTGACTTCTCGGATGAGAAGCCGCTCCACAACTACAAGCTGAAATACGACACCTTCACCTTCGCCCGCGAGAAGAAAGAGAAGCAGATCACCACGCTCACCATCGGCCTCAACATCTTCATCAGGAAGAACAAAGTGGTGTTGCACCATGACGACGGCGGTCACGGCACGCATGTCGCCGGCATCGCCGCCGGCTACCGCATCCTGGACCAGGATGGCTTCAACGGTGTCGCCCCCGGCGCAAAAGTCATCAGCCTGAAGATCGGCGAGAACCGGCTGGCCGGTGGCTCAACCACCACCGGCTCGATGAAGTCGGCGTTCGACTACGCCGCCAACTACGCCCGTGAGCATGATGTCACCGTCGTCTGCAACCTGAGCTTCGGCATCGTCTCCGTCAAGGAAGGGGCCCACGAGATCGACGAATTCCTGGACAAGCTGCTGCGGACGAATCCCGGCCTGATCGTCTGCACCAGCGCCGGCAACGAGGGCCCGGGCCTCTCCTCTGTGGGAACCCCCGCCGGCGCCAACGCCGCGATCGTCGTCGCCGCCATGCTGGCCGCCGACACCGCTCGCGACATCATGGGCATCCAGATCCCCAACGCCCAGGTAGCGCCGTTCAGCTCACGTGGCGGCGAACTGGACAAACCCGATGTCGCCACGCCCGGCTGGACGACCTCCACCGTACCCCGTTGGGAACACGGTGGCGACTTCTGGAGCGGCACGAGTATGGCCTCCCCGTACGCCACCGGTCTGTGTGCTGTACTGGCCAATCAGGTACGGGCCAAGCACAAGCTCGCCCCACGGATGGACTGGATCAAATCCGCGTTGATGAACACGGCGGAGCCCGTGCCCGGCTTCAATTGCCTGGATTACGGCGCTGGCAAGCCGAACCTGCTCAAGGCGGGCCAGAAGCTGGACGCGCTGGTCGCCAAGTACCGCAACGACCCTCTCTACACCTTCAAGATCAAGACCAACAGCCCGATGGCCCCGGAGGGCTCCGGCCGGACGGCCTATTGGCGTTCGACCTGGTTCCCCAATGACAGACCGCAGGTCTTCACCGTCACGCCCGTCTTCGCGCCGCAGACGGACGCGAATGTCATCACCGCTTTCTCCCGGCGGCTCACTCTCCGCTGCACTTCCGATTGGTGCAAGCCCCAGCAGGAGCAGATCTATTTCCGCGACGTGCAGCCCGCCAGTGTCAACGTCGTCTATGACGCCTCCAGGCTGACCGAGCCGGGCTTGTACGTCACCTCCATCGAAGGCCTGGACGGCGACGACGTGGCCCTTCGCCTGGAAAACACCATTATCGTGCCTTACCAGACGGGACCGCAGAACGACTATCGCGTGAAGATCGAGAATCAGACGGTCCAAGGTTACGCCGCCAGGCACTATTTCGTCTCAGTGCCGACCGGGGCCAGCGCCATGCACATCACCCTGCGGGCCGTCGAAGGCAAGGCCAGCACCGCCCGCGTCAGCTACCTCTACCGCCCCAACGGCCTGCAAATGGCCCGCGGGCAATTGCGCCTGGACACCAAGAACGACGTACGCGAGGGCTCCTATACGCTGAGTAAGGAGCTGGAGCCGGGCGTCTGGGAGCTTCCTGTCACCAGTGCCCGCGCCGACGAAGAGTCAGCTTTCTCGCTGGAGATCCGCTTTGAAGGTGTACAGACGGAGCCTGAAACCATCGCTGATTTAACCGCCAAGCCGGGCGGCACACCGTCGGGGGATGCGGCGCTGCTGAACCTTTTCAATCGCCCGGTCACGGTCGACCTCAGCGGCAAGATCGAGGGCTATCGCAAAACCGACAAGAAGAAGCTCAAGCCGGACGACGACAAGAAGAAGATCTCGCTCGATTTCACATCCGAACTGCACGCCGCGCGGATTCACGTCGAGATCTCCGAGGATGACTACGCCAAGTTCACCGACATCCCCATCAGCGTGTACGACTCGGGCGGCAAAGCCATCTCCCAGGGAAGTCTGGACGGCACGGAGACAACCATGACGGTGGAGAACCCGGAGCCCGATGCCGAGTCATGCTCGGCCTCCCTGGAGATCCGGCCGGCCTTCACTTATCCAAACTCCGACGAGTCCGCAGAATTCAACGTCCGAATCGACTACCTGTACAAAGAGCCGATCGACATCGAGGTGAAGCGCGGGGAGGGCTCACAGACGACGCTGTACCCTGCCATTCCGACCGAGCTGTCGTGGTCGTTGAAGAAGATGCCGCCGGAAACCCCGGAAGGCACGTCGCACGTTGGTTACATCCGCGCAAGCGACAAGACGGCCAAGCAGCCGGTGGCGGAGATCGAGATCGACGCAAAGAAGTGACACCCGACCAGATGCAGGAGGCACGGCGGCGTACGCACGCGCCGCTGGCCTCCGTGATCCATCCTATTCAGGTGTCAAGACGTCGTTTGCGGCGAACCAGGGCCGGCTTTCGTCGTGCCCGTCCACCGTGCGAACGCCCAGGTCCCTATTGCCCACAATCCCAGCCAGACAACGATCAGATACCGGCCGGGACTCAGACCCATTTCCTGCAATATGTTGTTCGGGTTCACGAAGCCGTCGCGCAGCCGCGGCCAGATCCAGTCCAGCAGTGGATTCAGCTTCTCGAACTCGATCATCGGGTCGGTCGCCGCCGCCAGAAGGGTCACTGCCAGTCCCATACCTCCCAGCGCCAGGCACGCCGCCCTCAACCCCGGGCGTCGCGCCGCCGCTGCACAACCCTCGTACAGCATGAGCATCACCACCGCCGTCAGGTAGCGCGGACCAAAGCACCAGCCCCCCTCCCAATATGAGATCGTCCCGTAGAACAACACGATGAGGCCCGCCCCACACAAAACCAGCCAGCGCCGCCAGGGCGGTGCCTCGGGGTGCCGGACTATCAGGGGCACCAGCACCAGCAGAACCGGCGCATGAAACACCAATCCTCGACGCAGACTGAACAAGAGCCCCCAGATCGCCGGCCAGCGCGGCAGGCCCACGCCGAGCAGATGATGCATCACGGGGAAGTTCAGCGTGTATTGATATGGAAAGACCCACGGGCTGCCCGTGATGAGAGCGTTGTAGTACAACAGATAGAAGGCCGGAACAGCCGCACCCAGCAGATACCACACCAAGCCTCGCCGGCGATCACGCCGAAGCAGCATTGCCAGCGCCATCAACGCCTGAAAGACGATCAGAGGGTACTCGGTGAGCCCCGCGCAGCCGCCCAGTAAGCCGGCAAACCAGAACCATCGTCCCTGCTCGGCGGCTAGGATATAACTGCTTACGAGAAATAACCCGGCCAGCGTGTGGGCCATGAAAAAGCCCCCATAGATCGACACAAACGTGCCGAACAGGCATAGCGACACCAGCCAGACCTGCCAGCCCCTCGCACCGGCGCCCCCCGTGAGTACGCGTCGCAAGACCAATGCCCCAAAGATGCCAAAGGGTATCGCGCTGGTCGTGGCGATGGCCAGGTGATATGCAGTGGTCATGTCGCCCGGCCCGATCGGCCCATGCACGAACCGCCAGGCCTCCAACGCCACCGCCGCCACATAACTCGCCAAAGGGGATTTGTCGCAGTAGACGTGCCCGTTGATGACGGCCTTGTCCACCGTGGTATCGGCCCACGGATCGGCAACGTGGGTGTGGTGCTCCACCAGAGCCAGGGACAGCATCAGCCGCGAGTTCGCGTTTACCCCGGCGTCCTGGTGAAAGAACATCGCCAGGCCCGCGACGAAGGCCGCGAACGCCACGTAGAAAACCGTCAAACCCGACCGCGCACTCATCTTCGGTACCTGCGTTCGGCGAGCATCCTACAACGCGCGACAATGGCAGACCAGCCGCCGACGTCACCCCAATAACGAGAATCCTTTCGGCCTCCACATGCCACAGAGCGCGATTCCGCCTTCGGGCCGCGGTTCAATCAGCGAATGGGAGGCCCAGGTGCAGTTGAGCTTTCCAGTCGAGGCATCCGCCCTGGGCTCACCGGCTGTGTCGCTCCCGCAGGACAGCGACTGGCAACGCTGAAGGACCGGCGGGACCATCACCGCTGAAAAGCTTGTCCGCGGCATCGCCTTGCGGTATGATGGTCACCGCGAGCACAGTATGCGGGGGGCGTTGAAGATGCGGCCGGTACCACATCGGCCGAGGAGTTCCGGGAAAGCCGACGGTGCTCGCGATTGCAGAATCGCAAGCACTACCGCAGTTGGCACTTCAGAGCTGCTGTTCCCTGCATCCAACCAGGTCCACGTAGGGCCGCCTGTATTGAGGAGAGAGAGTATGTCGCTTCGTTCCAGCCTGTTGCTCATCGCCGTGATCTTGGCCCTGGCCTCATGGAGTGCAGCCCGGGAAAAGCCCTCCGCGAGCCAATCCACCGACTCGCAGGCCGTCTCACAAACGGACATCGCCCCGACCGAGCAGCCTTCCGACGCACCCCAACAGGCCAATCTTCGGGAATTCGCGAAATACCCGTACATCCCCGCGCCTCGAGAGGCACAACCACGAAGCCCTGGCGGGCGAATCGTCCGCGGCAGGCACACCAGCATCCAGGTCAACGTCGACGCCAACGGAAACAACATCGTCGGCGATGCCGCCAACGAGCCTTCGATTGCCGTCAACCCCGCTAATCCTCGCAACATGGTCATTGGCTGGAGACAGTTCGACACCATCGCCAGCGATTTCCGTCAGGCAGGCTGGGCTTACACCACCGACGGCGGATACACCTGGACCTTCACTGGCGTCATCGACCCCGGCCACTTCCGATCCGATCCAGTTGTGGACACCAATCTGAACGGCGTCTTTTACTACAACAGCTTGACCAACGAAGGCGGCTACCAATGCAAAGTCTTCAAGTCGACCGATGGCGGCGTAAGCTGGGATGGCGGCGTGTATGCCTACGGCGGCGACAAGCAGTGGCAGACCATCGATAAGACGACGGGAATCGGCAGCGGCAACATCTATGCCTCCTGGAACGAGATTTACAGCGCCTGCACCGGCCACTTCACCCGCTCGACGAACGGCGGCGCTTCATTCGAACCCTGCACCAGTGCTCCAAGCAGCCCCTATTGGGGAACCCTGGCCGTCGGTCCCGACGGCGAACTTTATCTGTCCGGCGAAGGTTTCATCGTGGACAAGTCGGTCAACGCCAAGATCCCCGGCATGACCATCACCTGGACCTCCGCCAGCGTGAATCTCGGAGGCAGTATCGTCATGTCGGGCGGCCCCAATCCCGATGGTCTGCTGGGACAGGCCTGGGTGGACGTGGACCGGTCGTCCGGACCGACCCGCGGCTACGTATACCTGCTTTGCTCCGTTGACCCGCCCGGGACCGATCCTCTCGATGTCATGTTCGCCCGCAGCACGGACGGCGGCACGACCTGGAGCGCGCCGGTCAGGATCAACGACGACCCTGTCGGTAACGGGGCATGGCATTGGTTCGCCACCATGTCCGTAGCGCCGAACGGCCGCATCGACGTGGTTTGGAACGATACCCGCAATGATTCGGGCGGATATGACTCGGAACTCTACTATTCCTATTCCACCGACGCCGGCCTGACGTGGTCAGCCAATGAGGCCCTTACTCCGGCGTGGGACCCGCACATCGGCTGGCCTCAGCAAAACAAAATTGGCGACTACTACGACATGACCTCCGATGATCGCGGCGCCAACCTCGCCTTTGCGGCCACCTTCAACGGCGAGCAGGATGTGTACTTCATGCGCCTCGGCGATCCCTATTGCACCGACGCCGGAACGATCACATCCA
>DATKKX010000206.1:0-3844 GCA_035542775.1 Phycisphaerae bacterium
CAGCCGCGCTCCAGATTCGGCCCGTCGAGATCATTCTCGTGGGCGGTGTAGTTGTCGCCGTGGTTCCAGTCATCGTAGGTCATGCGCATCCGGGCATAGCCTTCGTGCACGCCCTGATCCGCGGAGAAGGAGGTCCACAAACGCAACTCATTCTCGCGCAGTGTCCGGCTGCTCTTGATGCCGTCGTCAAACAGGAAGAAATAGGAGTTGTACCAGCCGCCATAGTCCAGCCGGAATTTCTGGGCGGCAGGCAGTTCCCGCTGCAGCTTCTGCTCATTCTCCCGTTCCAGCGCCCGTTGGTTGTTCAAGAACGCGTCAGTTTGCACAGTGGGGGAGCTGCGTGGCTGGTTGAGTTGGAGCTGGGCCCGCGCCGTCGCCGAAACCGCCAGTGCGGCGGTCATCGCCAGAGCAACGCCATGCGGAATTCGCACCGGTGATCTCCGCAAGGTTACGGCTACCTCCTCATGGACGGGCATCCCTCCGCGAGAGCGTTGTCCCGTGCAAAGGGGACGAGGACCGCCGCGCCCGGTCTTGGCGGCATGGTTGTCGCTTTGATCCTTTTTGGCAAGTCCCAATGCCAGACTTTTGAAGCCGCGTTTGCCCGGCACGACCTTCGGCCGAGCACGTGAACGCCGGCCCGGCCGGGTCGATGAGCCGGGCCTTCATCGCGCCACAAGAAACCGCGACTCTCAGACTGGCGTCGGTCGCTGTACCTATGAAGGTCGGCTGTCTTGCCTGGACGGGGCGACTTTCGGCAAGCCGCTCGCGGGCAACCGGGACCCGCAGCGCGTGTGAAGCCATGGTCGGAGAGGCCTTGACCCCCGGCGTATGGAGGCGCCCTTCCCCGGAGAACGCTGCGATTTCACGGATATCAGTACTGCAAATGCGCGCCGGAGGCGCGGAGAGCGAGATCGAGGCCGGAAATGGTCAATCAGTGATGCTGAGATGCCCTTCATGGCAACAGAGGGGCGATCGTGGAGAGGCTCATCTGCGGGCTACCGGCCCCGAGGCCGGGGGCCGCCTCCCCGTGGCTGCGGGCCGGCGGGCTGCCTGGGCGTAGGGCCGCCCGGCTTGGCCGCGCCGGATTCGCCCTCTTTCTTCTCCTCGGCCGTGAGGCTCTTGAGCTCGACCAGGATGCCGTCCTTCTTGCCATAAACAACGACGGCTTCGATCTGCTGATCGACGGCAAAATCACCAACATCGAGAGGCTGCTTGGCGGCGTCGAGGAAGGTCGTCACGTCATCAAAGACCTTCAATCGGAGTTTCTTCGCCACGACCTGTTTCGCGGTGGCGGCACCGCCCGCCTTCTTGGGCTGGCTGCTCATGGGTGCCTCCTTCGTGTCGGCATCCGGCCAGTCGCGGCCCGCTGCCGGCCTGACTTTGATGGTGAGAAATTCTCCTTCCATTTCCTCGATTTTGCCTTCCACCGAGAGCGTGTCGAAGGTGAGCTTCTTCAATTCACGTATCGTGGGCTTCTTTTTCTCCGGGTCGCCCTCTTTGTGCAGCCAGTCCCAGGTCACCTCGCAATAAAGCCCCTTCCACAGCACGTCGCCGTAGGCGTCGGCATCGAAGGGGTGCGAACCCAGCGCGATGCAGTCGTTCTTGCCTCCGGCTTGCTCATCGGCCCTCCGAACCTGCAGCTTGATCGACTTGGCGCCTTTCTCGACGGGCCGGATCGTCAGGGTGCCGATGAGGTTCTCATCCTTGGCGTCGCCGCCCAGCTCCCACTTGGATATCTGTCCCCGGAAGCTGCCCGGTTGTTCGCCAACGGTCGACACCGGTTTCTTTTGGATCGGGCCGACTGTGGGGGGCGGTTTGGGTCCACCGCCGCCTCCCCCGCGGGCTCGGCCGCCGCCCGGGCCGTGCTGGGCCAGGGCGGAGTTGGCGATCGCGAATAGAAGGCACGCCGCCAGTGCACAGGTCAATCTGGGCAAGGCGGCTTTTGCTGTTCGAGGAAAAAACATTGCGGGGCTCCTCTTGCGGTTCATCAGTCGGATAATACCCCCCCGAGCGCTGGCAACTCAGTATAACGAGATCCGCAAATCGTCTCAATGTATTCTATCCGCGTACGTTGCGCGACTCCAGATAGTTTGGACAGGAGCCAGGTCCCAAAGATAGGCCGCTTCCAGGCCAATACAGCCTGCTCAAACCGCCCGGCGGGCATGACTCGCCAAGGGAAGGATTCTCTTTGGAACCGGCGCGAACCTGGGCCAGGTTCCGGGCGTATCGATCTTAGAAACCTCCTCCTCTATTTCTTGCGGCACAGACAGGATGGCGGTCGCCGGGTAAGCGATCGCCATCCTGGCGTTTTATCAAGCTAGTGCCGAGGATGGCGCCCTGATCCAGACTAGTGGGGTCGTTAACGACCGTGGCCTGACGAGCCGCAGGCAGGACAAGAAGCTGCATCTATGTAGAGAAAACGACTCTTCTTTACGGCCTGGTGAGCCACAGCAACACGGCGGCGGCAGCCAACGCCAGGGCGCTCAACACGGCAGCCGCGACCAACTTGCGGACGCGCTGGACTCTCCTCCAACGAGAAAGGCTGTCACACGTAGCCACCACCACAGGCAGCCACGCGTCGTCATTGCCGCTCCCCGGCTGCCGGGCCAATTCGATTCGCACTCCGGCGTCGATCCATCGGCCCACCTGCGCCTGAGACTTCCATACCATCGTCAAGAGCGCGTTGAGATCTGCGAAGACGACATGGGAAAAGCGGCCCGCACACAGGTCAGCGTCGAGATCTTCATCGTTGCGAGGGAGGAATTCAACGGTCGTCCGCAACTCGGCCCGTGCCAGATATGCGGCGAGCACGCTCTCCTCGTCGGGATCAGATGCCGCTCTTACGGCACTGCGATCGCCAGCAGCATCAGGATCATTGGCCATACCGGCTATACACCATAGTGCCTGACAACGAAGGCGGTCAACATGGCCAGGCCCGCGAGGCCGACTATGCCGGCGAAGGGAAACGTACTCGCACCGATCAGCCACCCCGGCCCCCGATATCGAAGGAACGGCCGCATGCCCATGATGATCAGGATGCCCCCGGCATGAAGCCCGGCCGGCAGCCAGAGCGTTTGCGTGCGGACGAAGGCGACACAGAGGAGCAGCCCCAGCATCAAATGCCCCGGGAATGTCCAGCGACGCTTGACGCGCCGAACATAATGGGCGACGGCGAAGATGACCACGCCGATCGCCACAGCGAACGCCGTCGATTGCGGAAACGAGCGGAGCAGATCGGCCAGCAGGACGCCGCGAAAGAGGAACTCCTCGACGAAGGCTCCCAGGAGAGTCGTCGGCAGCAGCAGAATCAGGCGCCGCATCCAGCGTTTGCGGGATTGGTGGATGTCGATTTCAAGCTGGTCGGCTGCCAGCCATGCGCCGAACAGCAGGCAGAGGAACAACACCGATACCGCCGCGCCCTGGAGGAAGAGGCCGGCGCTGCGGATCGGGAGGAGCCCGGCATAATAGCCGACGATCGATTCACCACGGAGCAGCGGATACAACACGATGGCTGCCGCCAGGCAGAGCTGGGTCACCGCGCGGCTGGTCGTCCTGGCCGGCTTGGGAACGCCGTCCATGTCGATTGCCCAGCGTACGGGCAGGCCATACAGCCGCAGGAGCGCGGTCTGCATCAGCCACATGATGATGGGGACGGACAATAGAAGCAGCAGGGCGATCATGACAGAAGCACTCAGCATTCAGTATGCTCCGTAGAAACCCTTAAACCAATCTTCTGTGGATGGCCGTTATATGGTTCATGGACCCACAACGAAGCATGACTCGCTCGCCTAAGGCGTTGGCCAGGATGGCCATGCGGGTGGCTCGCCGGGCGTTGCCCGCCTAT
>DATKKX010000207.1:0-11862 GCA_035542775.1 Phycisphaerae bacterium
TGGTCGTGGATTTCAATACCGCCGGTTCGACGGCCGGCCTGGAGGACATTCCGGGCGTGCGGTTGTGGACCGCTCAGCAATTGGAGACCGAGGTGGAGGCGTTTGCCGACGAGATGTGCTCGCGGCAGCAGTTTCCGCAGATGGTCGAGGAGGCGGAGGCATGGATGAAGGAGCGGACACCGCCGCCGACGGAGCCCGTTCCGGAGCTGCCATGCATGCGGGATGGTCAGGCGGCGTGCCCGCGCTGCTCGGAGTGCAGCCGGGGGCTGGTTGAGCTGGCCCGATTGGAGCATGTGCGATGAGTCCCATGCTGAAGAATCTGAACCTGGACGTGTTTCACAAGTACGCCGGCCTGGCGCTGCCGCGGCATGTGGCCTACCCGATGCCTACATGGTGGCGCGACGTGAGTCCGGCGGAAGCGGCTGAGATGCTTCGGGCCAGCCGGCAACGCTCGCCGGCGGCCGACTTGTCGCTCTACATTCATGTGCCGTTCTGTGAGCGGACCTGCCGGTACTGCGCATGCACGCGCATGGCCCAGGACAAGCATCGCCCGGAGGCAACTTCAAGGACGGCGGCTTACGTCGAGGCGCTGGAGAGGGAGATCCGCGGGTTTTCGGAGTCCCTCGGCAACCGGCCGGTGTTGCGGCAGATGCACTGGGGCGGCGGGACGCCGACGTATCTGGAGCCCGAGCAGATCGAGCGCCTGTGCGGCGTCATTGCCGAGGTATTTGAGATTACGCCGGACGCGGAGATCTCGATCGAGCTGGATCCGCGCGTGACCGGCCAGCTCATGCTGGAGACGCTGCGAGGCCTGGGATTCAACCGCGTCTCATTGGGGGTGCAGGATTTCGATCCGATCGTGCAGCGGCACGCGGGGCGGATTCAATCGCTGCCGCTCGTGGACGGCATGGTCCAGCAGTGCCGCGAGCTGGGATTCGAGAGCGTCAACTTTGACCTGATTTACGGGCTGCCGTACCAGACTGTTGATACCGTGCGAGCGACGTTGGAGAAGACGATTGATCTGGCTCCCGATCGCATCGCGTACTACCAGTATGCCCAGATCCCGGACAAGATCGCGGCCCAGCGCGGGCTCGATGTGACCAAGCTTCCCGACAGCGAAGCCAAGCTGGAGATGTACCTGCTGGGCCAGGAGATGCTGCCGGCGGCGGGCTACGTCTTCATCGGGCTGGACCATTTTGCAAAGCCGGAGGAGCGGCTGGCGGTGGCGCTTCGCGAGGGCACGCTGCAGCGGAACTTCCAGGGCATGACCACGGGCGGGGGGCTGGACCTGATCGGCGCGGGTCCGTCGGCCATCGGCCAACTCACCGAGATCGGCTTCCTGCAGAACCGCCGCGATGTGAATGACTATATTGACATAGTGCAGCGCGGCGAGAGTCCGGTCTATCGCGGCAAGCGATTCACGCACGACGACAATGTGCGGCAGGCGGTCATTGCCCAGATCTACTGCCGGGCGGAGATATGCCCGGCGGAGATCGAGGCCCAGACAGGCGTGGTGTTCGAAGACTATTTCGCGCGCGAGGTGGTGATCCTCGATGAACTGGCACGGGATGGCCTGGTGGAGGCCCATTCGGACGGCAGCTACCGGTTGACTGATCCCCTTGGGCGCGTGCTGATGCGCACGGTCGGGGCGGTGTTCGATGCGTATCTCGCGCCCGACGCCTACCGCGTCGGTGATCGGCAGTATTTTTCGGCCAATGCGTGAGGACATGGTGAGCGAGCTCAAAAACGACCTGGTGCTGCGAGCGGCCCGACGCGAGCGGACGGAGCGCACGCCGGTCTGGCTGATGCGCCAGGCGGGGCGGTTCGATCCGGAGTATCAGCGGGTACGGGATCGGGTGCGAGCGCCGCTGGAGATGCTGTTCCGTACGCCCGACGTGGCTGCCGAGATATCGCTGCTGCCCAAGCGGCTGGGCGTGGATGCAATCATCTTCTTCCAGGACATCCTGACGCCGCTGGCGCCGATGGGAGCGGAATTCTTGTTCCGGCCGGGGCCGATACTGCCTCGACCGGTGCGAACCGCCGCCGACATCGGAGCGCTGCAGATCTTCGATCCGGCGGAGAAGCTGGACTTTGTAGGCGACACGCTGCGGATGGTCCGCGACGATCTGAACGGTGAAGTGCCGTTGCTCGGGTTTGCCGGCGCGCCGTTGACGTTGGCGTTCTTTCTCGCGGCGGGGGAGAGTCCGTTCAGCGATCCCCAGGCGCCGCTGTCGATGTTGCATTCCGATCGCGCGGCCGCGCACCGGCTACTGGCGCGGCTGGCGGACATGACGGCGGACTATCTGGCCTACCAGATCGAGTCCGGTGCGGACGCGGTGCAGCTCTTTGAATCGGGCGCCGATCTGCTGAGCGAGGCGGAATACCGCGAGTTCGCCCATCCCTACCAGGTGCGGGTGCTCGAGCAGCTTGCGGCGCGTGTGCCGACCATCCTGTTCGTGAAGGAGCAGCCGTTTCTGGAGTTGATGGTGGAGACGGGCGCGGATGTGCTGAGCGTCGGCGGGTGCGTCGATCTGGCCGACGCCCAACGGCGCTATGGCGGGCAGGTCGCGTTTCAGGGCAATGTGAGCAATGAGCTGCTGGCGCGAGGGACCGCCGAAGAGATCGAGACGGCCGTGCGGGCTTGTGTCGCCGCGGGCGGGCACCAGGGCCACATTCTCAACCTGAATCACGGCGTCCTGCGGGACACGCCGTTCGAAAATGTCCAACGGATGATCGAAACGTGCAAGACAACAGTGCTCAGCGAGGCAATCCATGACGGCCACCCTGATTGAGAGCGAGGAGCGCGACGTCATCGTCGTGGGCGGCGGCATCAGCGGCCTGACCGTCGCGTGGCACCTGCGCCGGGCGGGCGTGGACGTGGCGTTGCTGGAGGCGGGGCCGCGCGTTGGCGGGTCCATCCAGACCGAGCGGCGCGACGGATTCCTGCTGGAAAAAGGGCCGTTTAACGTCATCGTGCGCGATCCGGCGTTCGAGGAATTGCTCGCCGGCCTGGCCGATCGCATCAACGTTGTGACCGCGTCGCCCCAGGCGGAGAATCGGTACATCTATCGGCACGGCGATATTCATGTCGTGCCGACCAACCCCATCAAGCTGTTCCATAGTCCTTTGCTGACGTTCGGCGGGGCGTGCCGGGCGGTCCGCGGGCTCTTCTTCAGCAAGCGCGGGCGGCGTGAGGAAACCACGCTCGAGGAGTTCGCCGTCCGGCGGTTCGGGCGGGAGGTGGCGGATACGCTGCTCAGCGCGGTGGTGGCGGGCATCCTCGCGGGCGACATCGGCAAGCTCAGCGCGTACGCATGCTTTCCCATGCTGCGTGATTTCGACCAGAAGTCGGTCAGCCCCCTGGGCCGCACGGCGCGGCGGATCCCCAGCATGATCCGCAAGCGGTGGAATCCGAACCTGCGGCGGAAATGGCGCGGGCTGGTCAGCATTGATAGCGGCCTGGGCGGCTTGTGCGAGGCCATTGCAAGCATGCTGGGGGCGGATGTACACACCGGCTGTCGCGTCGAATTCATCGATCCCACGGATGACGGTTTTCTGCTGAGGGTGGGTGGCACGGACAAAGCCGCTTTGTCCGTGCGGATGGCCTCGGAACGGGACGCCGCGGGAACGTACAAGCTTGGGCAGCACAGTGGGCGAGGACACGGACAAGGCAGCTTTGTCCGTGCCACCCTGATGGAGCCGGAGGAGTCCTTCCACCAGCGGGAATTTCACTGCCGCCGGCTGGTACTCGCTACGCCGGCTTGCGAGACCGCGCGGCAACTGCAACCAATTGCCCCCGAGGCAAGCAGGCTGCTGGCGGGGATCGAGAGTTCCTCGCTGACGGTAGTGAACCTCGCATTCCGCCGGTCGGACGTTGGTCATCCGCTCGACGGCTTCGGCTTTCTGGTGCCGCGGAACGAACCGGATTTCCCGCTGATGGGCGTGCTGTGGGCGGACAGCGCCTTTCCGCACCACGCTCCGCCGGAGTACCGGCTCATGCGAGCGTTCTTCGGCGGAGCCAGGACGCCGGATGTGATTCGCCGGTCCGCGGACGAGCTGGTACGCACAGCTTGTACGGCGTTAGGCGGGCTGCTGGACATCCACGGCGAACCGGTCTTCAGCGACGTATGCCCGTATCCGGATGCGATTCCGCAGTATTATCTGGGACATGAACGCAAGGTCGCCGAGCTCCGCCGTGCCGTTGCCCGCGTGCCGGGCCTGGCGCTGGCGGGGAATTATCTCGACGGCGTTTCGATCAACGACTGCATCAAGCTCGGCCGGCAGGTGGCTGTCGAGCTTATCAATCAGCCCAGACACTCCCCGACCCAGTTGGAAAGGATCAGCACATGAAACCCACCGAACCGCTGCACCTCGTTCGCCGTCCTCGCCGCCTTCGACAGTCGCCCGCCCTTCGCGGCATGGTGCGGGAGACTCGTTTGACGCCGGACCGGCTGGTGTTGCCGGTGTTCGTAACCGACGGGCAGAATCGCAGCGAGCCCATCGCGGCGATGCCGGGGCACGCGCGGTTGAGCGTGGATCTGCTGATCAAGCGCTGCCGCGAGGCGATGAATCTGGGCGTGAACGCGTTCGCGCTGTTTCCGGCGGTCAAGCCGACGCTGAAGACGCCGGACGCCGAGGAGGCGTTGAACCCGGACAACATTCTGTGCACGGCGGTGCGGGCGCTCAAGGAGGCGGCGCCGGCGGCGTGCCTAGTGACGGACATCGCCCTGGATCCGTACAACAGCCTGGGACACGACGGGCTCGTCCGCGGGGGCGAGATCGTCAACGACGCCACGGTGGACGTGCTGGCCAAGATGGCCGTGGTCCACGCCAAGGCGGGCGCGGACGTGGTGGCCCCGTCGGACATGATGGACGGCCGCGTCGGTGCCATCCGGTCGGCACTGGATGCCGCGAATTTTCAGAAGGTGGCCATCATCAGCTATACGGCCAAATACGCGTCGGGCTTTTACGGGCCATTCCGCGAGGCGCTGGATTCGGCGCCGGTGGATGCGCCGGGTGTTCCGCACGACAAGTCCACGTACCAGATGGACCCGGCCAACAGCCGGGAGGCGGCCATTGAGGCGATGCTCGATGAGGCCGAGGGTGCCGACATGCTGATGGTCAAGCCGGCGCTGCCATATCTGGACGTGATTGCCCGACTGCGGGCGGCATCGAGCCTGCCGGTCGTGGCATACCACGTCAGCGGCGAGTATGCGATGATCAAGGCGGCGGCAGAGCGCGGCTGGCTGGATGAAAAGAAATGCATGATGGAGTCGCTGACAGGGATCGCCAGGGCTGGGGCGGATGTGATTTTCACGTATGCGGCGATGGATTATGCGCGGTGGTGGCGGGAGTCGCTCAAGTAGTTCGCGATCGCATCGGCGAGATGGTCGAAGCTGGGGTAGGGGGCTTCCACGGCCGGCTGGCGGCCGTGGCGGCAGATGGCCACTGAGGTCGTTCGGCCGATGCTGGCCAGGGGGATGTCGAGGTCGCCGAGGGCGTCGACCGCGGACGGGCTGGCGACGGCGGCGATGGCGGCTTTCTTGGCGGCGTTGCGGTCGAAGATCCGGGGGACGGTTTCGTAGAGGACAGGAGCGCGCAGCTCGATGCCGGGCCACGATTCCGGGACTTCCGCCTGTGCCGAGCGTGGGTAGCAGACGACGCCCTGATGGACACTCTCGCGAAGCCTGGCGAACAACGTCTCGCCGTGGCCATCGGGGCTGATCAGGGCCACGCGTAGACCGTGCCTCTCCGCGGCATGTCGTGACGATTCACCGACGACGGCAACCTGTGGGACTTTCGCCTCGGCATTGCCGGCCACCGCTTCGATTGCGTATACGCTGGTCAGCAGCAGCCAGTCGTCGGGCTTCAATTCATGCAGGAACTCAGCAGGATCGGCTACGACGCGGCGCTCGAGGACCGGCTCAAGCAGGACTTCCAGGCTGCGGGCTCGCAGGGCCGTACACAACGGTCCATCTGCGGTCTCGTCGCGGGTCACCCAGACGATCACGATTGCTCCTTCAACTCCGCGAGCAGCCGGTCCGCCAGGTCTTCGCCGACGGCGGCCGGGTCGGTCCCGCCCTCGACGCCTTCCGCCTTGCGGGCGTAGTCGTTGGTGAAGAGCTTGGCGTGGAGGGTGATTTCCTTTCGGACGATGGTCGCAAGGGCGCCGATGGGAGTATGGCAACCGGCATTGATCCGCCGCAGGACCGCCCGCTCGGCGCTGACCGCCTTGTGTGTGTCGGGATCATCGAGAACCGCGACGATCTCTCGCGCCGGTCCTTCGGTTCGAGTCTGCACCGCCAAGGCTCCCTGTCCGGCCGCCGGGACGAATGTGTCCACCGGCATCGGGATCATGCGAGGGTGTTCGAGGCCCAGGCGTTTCAACCCAGCGGCCGCCAGCACCACGCCGTCCAGGTTCTCACGTTCGATCTTGGCGACGCGCGTGGGCACGTTGCCGCGAATGGGGACGATGTGAAACTCTCCTATTTCCAGCAGTTGCGCGGCCCGCCGCGGACTGTTGGTACCGATCTGGGCCCCTGGCGGGAGATCCTTCAGCCGCTTGGCGGTCCGCGTCAGCAGGACGTCGTGGACGACCTCGCGCGGCGGCGTGGCGGCGACGACCAAGCCAGGCGTCTCCTCGGTCTGCAAGTCCTTGAAGCTGTGTACGGCGAAGTCGATACGCTTGTCGAGCAGGGCCTGCTCGATGGCCTTGACGAATGCTCCGACCGGCCAGTCGCGGCCGAAGTTCTTGTCGGTGACCTCGTCGCCGTGCGTCTTGATGATAACCTGCTCGATCTCGAGCCCCGGATGGGCGGCCCGAAGCTGCTGGCAGACCCACTCGGTCTGTTTGAGGGCCAGCTCGCTTCCTCGCGTACCGACACGGAGTTTCATGATCGGTTGCTCCGAAGGCTCTCGGCCGCTGCTGAAACAACATGATCGATCGCGGCGTCATCATGGGCCGCCGACACGAACATGGCCTCGTAGCCCGAAGGCGGCAGCCACACGCCGCGCTCCAGCATTGCCTGGAAGAACTTCGCAAACCGCGCGTGGTCGGCGGCCTGGGCATCGGCAAAGTTGCGCACCGGCCGGTCTGCGAAGAAAAAGCCCAGCATGCCGCCCGTCCCATTTGCCTGGAAGGGCACGCCGGCCGTCTCGGCGGCGGCCTGCAAGCCCTGGATCAGCCGCGTCGTCTGGCGCTGCAGCCGGTCATAGAAGCCGGTTTCCCGGCAGAGCTTCAGCGTGGCGATGCCCGCCGCCATGGCCACCGGATTGCCGCTCAGTGTGCCGGCCTGGTACATCGGCCCCAGCGGGCTGACCAGTTCCATGATTCGCCTCGGTCCGCCGTAAGCCGCCACCGGCATGCCTCCGCCGATGACCTTGCCGAGGCAGGTGATGTCCGGTCGAACGGGAATCGTTCTTTGATAGCCGCCCCACGCCACGCGGAAGCCGGTCATCACCTCGTCGAAGATCAGCAGGCTACCGTAATGATCGCACAGCCGCCGTAGCCCCTCGAGGAAGCCGGGCTGGGGGGCGACATAGCCCATGTTGCCCGCGACCGGTTCGACGAAGATGCCGGCCAAGTCGCGGCCGTGTGCGGTCATGATCCGCTCGACCGCAGCGAGATCGTTGTAGGGGGCCAGCAGCGTGTGTCGGACGGCGTCCGCGGGGACACCGGCGGAATCCGGCGTGCCGAACGTCGCGGCCCCCGAGCCGGCGGACACAAGCATCGCGTCGCTATGGCCGTGGTAGCAGCCGATGAACTTGATGATCTTCGCCCGTCCGGTCGCCGCGCGGGCCAGGCGGCAGGCGCTCATGCAGGCCTCGGTGCCGCTGCTGACGAAGCGAACCATCTCGACTGCGGGCAGGGCAGCGACGATGATCTCCGCCAGTTCCGCCTCAGCGGCGCAGCAGGCGCCGAAGCTGAGGCCGTCGGCGGCCGCTTTCTGCACCGCCTCGACCACGGCCGGGTGGGCGTGACCCACGATGGCCGGTCCCCAGCTTCCGACGAGATCCACGTATTCGTTGCCGTCGACGTCCCAGATTCTTGCGCCGGCCGCTCGGGCGACGAAGACGGGATGCCCGCCGACCGCGCGAAACGCGCGCACCGGGCTGTCGACGCCGCCGACCAGGACACGCGCGGCGCGCTCGTGCGCTGCCGCGGACTTCGCAAAGAGGGCTTTGTTCGTTTTCGCCATGATCTACTCCGGCACAGACACAGTATAGTGCCGCGGCGTCAGGATAGGCCAGCCCTGGCTGAGGCTCTGCCGTTTCTTGCCTATGCAGTCCCGGTACGGTACCGTGCCTGCAACGAAGGCGGGTGAACCAGTGTCGGCTGGGCTGGGGCTCACGGTGCTGGTGGGCAGATCCGAGGTCAGGCATGTTCTCCGTTGCCATTCTCACCGTCAGCGACCGTTGCTCCCGCGGCCAGACCGAGGACACCTCCGGACCGGCGCTGGCGGAGATTGTCAGGCAGGAGCTGCATGGCGACGTAGTGACGAGCGGGTGCGTGCCGGATGAGGCAGAGGTCATCCGGCAGCAGCTTGAGACCTGGTGCTCGGCAACACCAGTGATTGACCTGGTTCTGACAACGGGCGGCACGGGGCTCGGGCCTCGCGACGTGACGCCGGAAGCGACCTTGGCCGTGCTGGAGCGACGGCACGCAGGGCTCATGGAGCTGATGCGGCTGCGGTGCTTCCCGGAGCAGCCGCGGGCATTCCTGTCGCGCGGTGAAGCCGGAACGCGGGGGAGCACGCTGATCATCAACCTCCCGGGTTCACCGCGCGGGAGCACGGAGTGCTTGAGGGCCTTGCTCGATGTTCTTCCACATGCGTTGGAGATACTGCGGGGGGAAGGGCGGCACATCGACGAACGTGAGACGCACGGGCACGATCCGGCGGAGTGATCGGCCGGATTATGTGCCGGTGCGAGGCGGGGGGTCATCATCACGCAACCGGTCGAGTTGCTCCGGCGTATCCACGTCTGTCCAGCAGGCCCGCAGCTCGGAGGGTATGAGTGGGGCGTGCACAGCGCGTTCTCGGGTCAATTCCTGCAATGAGGTAATGCCGCGAGCGGCGTAACCGTCGAGCACTCCACGTATCTGCGGCTCATACAGGGCGAACAATGGTTCGACGCCCTCCGGCGACAGCCGCGGCAGCACCACCCAGCGGCCTGGCGCCCGTTGGCCGAGCAGCCAGTCCAAGGCCACGGTCTGCAGGCGCGGCAGATCACAGGCCAGCATCAGCCAGGCGGCTGACGGGGCCCAGCGGAGAGCCGCCAGCACGCCGGCGAGCGGCCCGCTGCTGTCGGGGGCATCCGGGATGCGGGCCAGCGGTTGATCGAGCTGTGGAACCGGGCCGTCGCCGATCAGATAGGCATGCGGGATGCGTTGCCGTACCCGAC
This sequence comes from Phycisphaerae bacterium, assembly GCA_035542775.1. Taxonomy (GTDB): domain Bacteria; phylum Planctomycetota; class Phycisphaerae; order UBA1845; family UTPLA1; genus DATKKX01. The sequence continues at coordinate 9,403 of DATKKX010000207.1, forward strand.
TCGCGATTCGATCCAGTAGCGTCGTTCCCTCGCAGGGCAGGAACGCCTTGGGCCGACCCATGCGTGAGCTGGATCCGCCGATGAGGATGCCGGCGTAGACCGGGCGACTGCTAAGGGCGCCGCGAAGTTGCCGTTGGACCCACTCGACAAAGACCGGCAGGCGTTGCCCTTCCCACGGGAGCACCGCACACACGTTCAAGGCCTCTGACGGCACGCCCGCATCGTCTTTGCCGGTCAGCCAGAGCTTGGGCAGGGGCGTTGACTTGTGCCCTTCGACCAAAACCACATCGTGATCGGCAGCGAGCCGGGCGATGAGCAGGGGCAGGTCGTCCATTGGGGTGGCATGGCGGCGGAGTACAATCTGCCCCGGACATTGCACGGCGACCTCCGCCCCTGCGCGGAACAGGCGGTCGGAGTCCTTGCCGGCTCTGTCGATCTCCAATTCGTGACCACAGTGCTTGATTACGGCCACACGCAGACCGGCCTGGACCAGCGCGGGGATGGCTTGCTCCAGAAGGGTCGTCTTGCCGGAGCCGCTCGCCCCACAGACCGCCACGACGGCCGACGGCGGATGCGCCGTTTCGGTGTTGGAGCGTTGTGTAGACATAGAGGCCTCAGCATTAATCATCATATCAAGATGAGTTTGACGCCGGCAACAGCGGGGACGCGCGTTTGCAGCCTGTTTCTCCTTGCGGGTGCCCGGAAGGAGGTGGACAATCCGGCCCAGCCGTCATGGTGCTCCGATCGCTCATGGTTTCGGGATCAGCGGGAGCGCGCCGGTTGCCGACGTACAGCTTGTTCAGCGGGCGAAGGCGGAGACGCCATGGGAGACTTTCTTGAGACCCGCGCCTGACACTTCACCGAGCAATCGCGGCTTCGCGTCGCCAGAAGAAGCACTGAACGCATTCTGCCAGCGATTGAAGCCGGTCGGGGTCGAGGCGGTTCCGCTCACGCAGGCCGCCGGGCGCGTCCTTGCAGTACCGGCGCGGGCCGACCGCGACAATCCCCCATGTGACGTCAGCGCGATGGATGGATACGCAGTCCGTCTCGCCGATTTGCAGCAACGCTCGCTGGAAGTGGCCAGCGAGGCAATGATCGGCCAGCCCCCTGTGGCTCTGCCGCCCGGCAAGACCATCCGGATCTTCACCGGCGCCCCGGTGCCCTCGGCCGCCGAAGCGATCATCCAGCGCGAGCACGTGACGGAGGAGCCGCATCAGATCGTGCTGCGGCCGTTTCCCAAACCTCCTGTCCGCGGACTGAACATACGCCCCCAGGGAGAAAACGCCCGATCTGGTGAAGTCGTGGCAGCCTCGGGGACCATGATCACAGCAGCAGTCGTCGCCACGCTGGCCAGTTTCGGGCACGTGGAATTGTCGGTTTACCGGCGTGTACGAGTAGGAGTCATCACGACCGGCAACGAGTTGGTGGGACCAGAGGCAAGCGCTCCACCGTGGCGGATCCGTGACAGCAATGGGCCCGGTCTGGCCGGGTTGTTCGCACCATGGAATTGGGTGGAGGTGCTTTCCGCCGTGCGGGTGAGCGATGACCGCGCGGCCATGAAGCGTGTTGTCGAGGACGCTCTGGCCCGTTGCGACGCAATCCTGCTGACGGGCGGCGTGTCCGCCGGGCAGTATGACTTTGTGCCCGACGTGATCGCCGAGCTGGGCGGGCAGAAGATTTTCCACCGGCTGCCGATGCGGCCGGGGGCGCCGGTCCTGGGCGCGATCGGGCCGCGGGGTCAGGCGATTCTGGGTCTGCCCGGCAACCCCGTGTCAGTGATGGTTACGGCGAGGCGGCTGGGCCTTGGTGCGATGCGGCGCCTGGCCGGATTTGCCGAGCCACATCTGCGCGTGCCGGAGGTTCGGTTGATCGAAGTCGACGGCAAGACCATGCCGAACTGGTGGTTTCGTCTGGTCCGCTTGACGGGGGCGGGTATGGCCGAGCTGGTTCCCACGCGCGGGTCCGGGGACGTGGTGTCGTTGGGGCAGAGCGATGGGTTTATTGAGATCCCGCCGGATGCGGCAGGGGAGGGGCCGTGGCCGTTCTATTCATGGGCCTGACATAACATCGATGCGCCCCGCCAGAAATTACTTGCCCGTCATGTAGTAAGCTTCCGGGGCCGGCCGGGCCACGCGGGCGAACCACAGCGGGCGGCGGAGGCCGCCTGGGCCGGGAGCTGGGCGAGCAAAGCTCTTCCATTTCAGGTAGACGGCGTGGGCCCGCTTGGTGTCGACGAATACATCGCCTTCGCGGTCTTCGGGGCCGGCCTTCTCCAGACGCACGACCTGATGCCAGCACTGCATGCCGCTGACCGGGTCAGGGTGCACGGGGAAGGTCAGGTTCTGGTTGACACCGGCGCTGCTCCACCATACCCGCTGCGTGTCGGGATCATCGCTCTTCCAGGGCTTGACGCCGTGGACCTGCCGCAGTTTCCACTTGCCGGGCTCCGTCTCGCGGAGA
>DATKKX010000208.1:0-13738 GCA_035542775.1 Phycisphaerae bacterium
ACAAGTCCTATTTCACCGAGTCGGTCCTCGAGACAGTGCAGCAGTCGTTTCGCCATTCATGCGCGTCGGAACTTACCCGACAAGGAACTTCGCTACCTTAGGACCCTCATAGTTAGGGCCGCCGTTTACGGGTGCTTCGGTTGCAAGCTTTAGGGGCGAACCCCCTGACCTGCTTCCTTAACATTCCCGCATCGAGCAGGCGTCAGACTCTATACATCCTCTTGCGAGTTGGCAGAGTCCTGTGTTTTTGATAAACAGTCGCCGCTGCCGTTTCTCTGCGCCCGCCCGTCCAAGTTTCCCAAGACGGGACGGAACCCCTTCTCCCGGAGTTACGGGGTTAATTTGCCTAGTTCCTTAAGGACCGTTCTCTCGAGCGCCTGAGGATACTCTCCTCGCCCACCTGTGTCAGTTTTGGTACGGGTCCGTACTTTGTCCGCAAGAGCTTTTCTCGGTTCCTTCTCCATGCACTTCAGCAACCAATTGACCTCGCCCTTTCGGGCACCCTCGAACCTCGTCGTGGGCTGCACCTTGAAGAAACGCACTCTTGCTTCAACCGCCGTACGGAGTGCAGGAATATTAACCTGCTGTCCATCGACTACGCCTTTCGGCCTCGCCTTAGGTTCCGACTAACCCTGGGCGGATCTACCTTCCCCAGGAAACCTTGGGCTTACGGCGAGAGGGATTTTCACCCTCTTTCTCGTTACTCAAACCGGCATACTCACCTGATAGGCCCTCTAGCGCTCCTTGCGGTACGCCTTGTGTCTGCCTATCAGCGCTCCCCTACCCCGCAGTGACACCGCAGTGTCACCGTAGCCGCAGCTTCGGTTTGCATCTTAGTCCCGTTCATTATCGGTGCCGGATTTCTCGACGGGTAAGCTATTACGCACTTTTTAAATGGTGGCTGCTTCTAAGCCAACATCCCCGCTGTCCTAGAAAACCAACTTCCTTACGCACTTAGATGCAATCTGGGACCTTAGCTGGCGGTCTGGGTTGTTTCCCTTTTGTCCACGGGCATTATCACTCGTAGACTTTCTCCCGGGATAGTCGTCACGGTATTCGGAGTTTGATTGGAGGCAGTAGGCTGGTGGCCCCCGCGTTCCATTCAGTAGCTCTACCCCCGCGACGTAGTGGCCCGAGGCATGCCCTAAAGCATTTTCGGGGAGAACCAGATATCTCTGCGTTTGATTAGACTTTTACTCCTCCCCACAGGTCATGCCAGAACTTTTCAACGTTCACGGCTTCGAACCTCCGCGCCCGGTTAGGAGCGCTTCATTCTGCCCATGGGTAGATCACGCAGTTTCGGGTCTACCCCCTGCGACTATTCGCCCTGTTCAGACTTGCTTTCGCTACGGCTCCGCCGCTAAACGGCTTAGCCTTGCCGCAGAGGAGTAACTCGCCGGTCCATTATGCAAAAGGTACGCGGTCGACCATTGCCGTCCGAAGACGACCATAGGTCTTCCACTGCTTGTAGATGCATGGTTTCAGGTACTTTTAACTCCCCTTGTTGGGGTACTTTTCACCTTTCAGTCGCCATACTTGTACACTATCGGTCGTCCAGGAGTACTTAGCCTTGGAGGGTGGGCCCCCCGGCTTCACACGGAGTTCCACGACATCCGTGCTACTCTGGGAATCCTCTCAACGGAGGGCAACGGATTTCGCTTACGGGACTGTCACCCTGTGTCGTCGGCCTTTCCAGACCATTCTGCTGTCCGTGCCTTTGTAACTCCTCGAGGCCCCGCAACCCCCGCCCGAAGGCGGGTTTGGGCTAGGTCCGCTTTCGCTCGCCGCTACTAACGGAGTCTCGGTTGATTTCCTTTCCTCCAGGTACTGAGATGTTTCAGTTCCCTGGGTCAGCTCTGACGCGCTATGAATTCACACGCCAGTCACATCGCTTATTCAGCGATGCGGGGTTTCCCCATTCAGAGATCTCCGGATCAACGCTCGTTTGCCAACTCCCCGGAGCATATCGCAGGCTGCCACGTCTTTCATCGCCTCTGGACGCCTAGGCATCCACCATGCACCCTTACGAGCTTGACCACATCGATGAATCGCTGTCATCGCCTCGCCCGACGGATCCCGCATTTCTGCGCTTTCCCTCGAACGCCACGCTCACATCAACCATCGACGAGCCAAGTCGCCGTCGGCGCTGTTTCCCTGCCTGTCCGTCAGCCCCGGAAATGACCAGGACCGCCGGCCACGCACGGAAACCATCAACTTGTGATGCGGTCTTCACATATCCACTCTATTCACTTGTCAAAGAACATCGAGGTCCGAATCGCCCCGGTCGCGATCGCGCGCCACCGGTCCGACCCCCTCTCCCGCTATCGTCTCGTTGCGGGCCGCGACTGACTCATCAAATCAATCGCGGCTCGGAACGCGCCGCTCACCAGTGCTTCCAGGCGGCGATGATCCCGATAACCCCGGCGAAGATCACAATCAGCCGGAGAACGTCCCAGAAGTTCGTCGCCGCTCCGATCCGCCGCCCGCTGATCCGGCTCCCGCAATTCGGGCAGTGGAATTCCTTTTCTTCCGAGCCGGGCATCGCCGTCCCGTTTCCGCCACCGATCCATCCCGATCCGCATGGAGCCGACCGGGCTCGAACCGGCAACCCCTAGCTTGCAAAGCTAGTGCTCTCCCAATTGAGCTACGGCCCCGCTTCGCAGCACGACAGGCCATCGTCCTGTCATCGGCATCTGCCGCCGGGCGACCGTCGCCCTGGTAATCCTCCTGCCCGGCCGAGAACTCTCAGCCGCAACTCTTCGGACCTCAGCCGCCACTCTTGGCCCGTATCGCGAAGAGCACTACCAGAATGCCGACCATGGCCAAGATCCCCCAGTCCATCGATCGGTTTCCTTCTGGCCGGATTTCTTTCTTCGTCAATGGGCCCGAGTGGACTCGAACCACCGACCTCGTCCTTATCAGGGACGCGCTCTAACCAACTGAGCTACGAGCCCTACCCCGCCTCACTTTCGAGCCATCCCAAGAGCGATACAGGACGGTTCACTTCACCTCGGCTCATAGCCGACTCGCCTGCAACCTCCGGGCGACCCTCTCGTCGCCGGTTCTCGAAAAAACCGGCCGACAAAAAAAGGCCGCCGACTGCTTCGGCGGCCATCGGTTCAACCGATCGCGCCTCATTCAGCAGTCATGCTGAGGACGTCCACACAATGTCGGGCTTCTCTGCGAACAAGGACCTCCGCCTTTGCTGCGAGGGTGCAAACCCTCATCCCGACCTATCAAAACGTTGCAGCACAGTAATCTAGCACGACGCCAATAGTTGTCAACGGCGTTTCGAGCCATTGAAGTGAGATTTCTTGATCGTCGCAACCCCTTGCAAAATCAGACGATATGATTGTACGCCTCGCGAGGTCCGCCAATCGCAGAATGAATTCCCAGCAGTCCGTCAACGGGGCTCCCCAGATCGGGAGCCTTCGATTATAATGTCGTGCTCGCCGCATTGGGCGAACAAAAGACAAATACTTGACTAGGGAGTCGTGGCTTCATGCGAAAAACCAAGGATATCAAGCGGAAGAAAGAACTCGCCGGCATGGAATACAAGAAAGGCAATCGCAAGGAAGCCTACGAAATGTGGGCCTCTGCCAAAAAGGAAATGGATGAGCTTCGCGGCCGCAACAAGCCGGCCGAGGAAGCCAAGTCGGCTGAGGAAGCCAAACCCGCCGAGACTCCCGCCCAGCCTGCCTCATGATGACATCGCGATGGCACTCGCGCCGTGGTTTCCCCAATCGCCGCGGACGCCCTCGTTCTCGAAATAAACAAGGCCCTGCGATGGCAACCACCGTCGCAGGGCCTTCTCTTGGGCCCGCCCGCCTGTTCTTTTCAAGGTTCGACTCTGCCGCCCGGCTCGCACCAAACCGTCAGGAGCACGGCCTGCGGAGGCTTCCCCGCTTCTCGAACTCCGCATCCTACTCTTCGCCGGTCGTCGGGTAACGCGCCCCGACCGCCGGAGCCGCAGTGCGACCAGCCCTCTGCACATCCTCCCGCTGGGCCGCTTGCCCTGCGGCGCCGACCACCGCATCCAGAAACGCGACTACCTTCCCACCCAGCTTGTCAAAAGCGTCGGCTTGGGCTTCAAGTCGCGCACGCCTTAAAGTCTCGGCTTTGTCAAAGTCCTCCTTCTTCTGCTTGGTCGTGCAAGAACTCGTGACCACCGCGGTAAACGGAACCGTACCCGTCCGCGTGTCCAACAGGACTGCCTCGATCGAGCAGTGAGCCATCACTTCGTCGGGCGCGAGAAAGTTCGCCTTGGTGGAGCTGTACACCTTTGCGCGATAAATCAGCAGCAGGTCCGCCTGGTATCGCGCCGCGGCTTCCCGCAGGTACGGAACCGTGCACCGCTCCGGCGCCAGCAGGGACGGCAAGATCGACGCATCGGCGACACGCTCGCAGGAACGGAGCTTGTCGAGCAAGCGATCCACGGCCTCAGCCGGTGCGCCAAGGAGATCATCGGACCACCACTGCCAATTTCGCCGCGGGACGAAATCAAGCACCGCAACGCGCCCTTTGAGCGGCAGCGTGATCTTCGAGGAGAGTATCTTCTCGATCGCCTCAGTGCCCAGCACCGCCTGGTCGCTGGGAAAAAGCGATTCCGCGAGGCCCTGCCGGGCTTGATACGCCTCCGAGGACATGTACCCGCCCGGTTGCGCGCTACCCGCCGCGCACCCAGCTACGAAAAGCAACACACCTACACATAGCCACGCCTTGCTCATGAAGACCTCCAACTCCAACGATTTGTCGAAAGACCGCAGCGCGTCCTAGCGTTCCTGCACAGTCGTCTCGTACCGCACCCCCTCCGGCACCGGCACGGCCACGTTCACCGTCGTCCCATGATCCCCCACCGTCCGCGTCAGGGAATCCACCGCCACGAACGCCGTGTACGCCGACATCAGCCCGTATTCCAACGCCACTTGCTTGATCGCGCCCGGCAGCTCTGTCCCGTCGGTGTACAGCGATCGGTCCGCCAGGTCGGCGATCTTCGTGCGCGCCCACACCGCCGGCAAGCCGGCATGCGTCGAGGAGGCATCGGCCAGATCGACCGGCACAGCCACATCCACGACTTGCCCGCCGGCTTCACCGCGAATCGCCACGCCGGCCGGCACTTCGCCGCTGAACCGGCCGGTCACAATCACCGGCCGCCCCACGAACAGATCCGGCATACTCGACGGAAACACGTCGCTCACCTGCATCCCGCCCCAATTGACCGCGATGTTCGTCATCGCCGGGTGGCTGATCCGCTCGAAGAACAGGTCCATGATCTCGCCGGCGTTCTCGTTCAGGCTGACATACGCCACCGCCCCGCTGCCCATCTTGGCCATGCTGTCCAGCAGGAACCGGTTCGTCGACTGGCCCACGCCGAAGCTGAATATCCGCGACGCACCCAGCCGCCCGTGGATCTCCCGCAGAATCTCGGCCTCGTTGCCGATGTACCCATCCGTCAGGAACGCGACGAACCGCAGCCGGCTCTCATCGTGCGGGAAGTCCAGTGCCACCTTGATCCCCTCGACCATCATCGTCCCGCCCTCGCCCTGCAGCGACTCGAGGTAGGTCAGCCCGCGCCGCACGTTCTCCCGTGTCGCCGCAACCGGCGCCGAGCCCAACTGCGACGCCCCGATCGAGAATCGCACGATCTGGAACGTGTCATCCGGCTGCATGTTCCGCAGCGCCCGCTCGACCGCCTTCTTCGCCTGAGCGATCGGCTGGCCGTTCATGCTCCCCGAGCAATCGAGCACGAAGACCATCTCCAGCGGCTTTCGCGTCAGCGTCTTGAGATCCTCCGGTGGATAAACCAGCAGGCTGAAGAACCCGCCACGCTCATCCTTGTGCGTCAGCAGCGCCGACTTGATCCGCTGCCCCGCCACCTTGTACCGCAACACGAAATCCTTGTTCGGGATCGCGTCCAGCTCGCTGAGCTTCACCGCCACCTGCTCGGGCGAGCCCTTCTTCACCGCCACGACGTGATTGGTGCTCTTGACCTCTTCGATGGCCACGCCGGCGTCGATCTTCACCGCCAGCGAAATATCGTGCCCGCTCCGCTCGCCCGGCTTGAGGTACTGTACCTCGCTCTTCTGCCCCGATTTACCGTTCATCCCGCGGGCCACCGCCCCCACGCCGTCCGTGCTTCCCGGCGGGTTGAACCGCGGCCCGACCACCATCGGAAAGACATACTCGTACCAGCCGTCGACATACGCCAGCGTATGGAAGTACTTGATATTGATGTCGATCGCCTTGCCGGGCTCGATGTTGGCCACCTTCTGCGTGAAAACATTGGGCCGTTCCTGCGTCAGCAGCGAAGCGACGTACCCTTGGGCCTTGGCCTCCGCGTACGTCCGCTCGGCCTCCTCGCGTTCCTTGATGATCCCGCGAATTCGCCGCTCCCCGACCGTCATGATGAACTCATTGACCGCCGCGTTCTCCGGCAACGGAAAGACATACACCGCCTCAATCTTGCTGTCATAAGGATTGTGATACTGCTGCGTAACGTCGACGGTCGCGATGTACGCGCTGATGCTCGCCGAAACGTCCGTATGCTTCAGCGGCAGCGGTATCTGCTTATCCTCCCCCGGCATCACCGCCATCAACGCCCCGGAGCCTGGTCGGTTCTCGTCGGCCGGCTGCGCAACCTTGTCGGGTTTCTGGATGATCCAGAGTTCTTCGGAGGCAGAGGGGAGAGAACCTGGAAGGACTGGGATGCCAGGACCGCGGGGCAACATAAATCCTCGGAGGTTGGGGTTATTCGCTCGAACTGCCGCCCACGCGTCGGCCGATGGAGAGGCGGGGTAAACCAAGTTTTCGTGCCACGGGATTAGCCCGCTATCGTCACGATCGGTGTGCACCGTGCGATGGCTTTCCCTTTGCTCGATTTCGTGGATCTTATCTGCAACTTCTTGTCGCAGTCGCTCTTCATCCGAATCGGCAACCCCGGCGGTCTTCTGCCGCGCCTCCGTAGTTGGCTTAGCCCCAGATCCTCCTGGTGCTGGCTGTCCCGAGGAGGGCTCGGCGTGGCGATCCGACCGCGCGCTCGCACAGCCAGCGATAATCGCCATTTCGACTGACATGACGACCAAGCCAACCACAACGATGCAAACGACAATCCTGCGTTTCATGTCCCTGTTCCTCGCGATTGTGCCGGAATACTGCTTGTCTTGTGCTGCCTATCGCCGCGCCGCGTTCGTCGCGACCGCCTTGCTCCACGTCGCCGTCGCCGAAATCTTCTCGCCGTCCATCGACGCCGCCACAACCAGTTTGACGTCGTATTGCGGCTCTTCGTTCCCGCTGATCTGCACGTGAATCCGCGCCACCCGCGTCTTGCCCTTCGGCAGGTCGCGGCCGGTGTTGAACGCGGCAATGATGATCCGCTCGCGGCTCAGCGCCGCCGGGTCGTAGTAAGGCGGCTGCTTGAAAGCCGCATCCGCCCCGCCCTCCACGCCCACGATCTTGAATGCCCCGACCCTGGCCGTCATCTCGAACTGATACGCGGCCAGCGGCTTGTCGCCCGAGTCGACAAACACGTCCACCGCCGCGAACCGCACGCCGCTTTCCGCTTTCGCCGGCTGCGCCGCCGGATGCTGAGCACGAACCCAAACACTGGACGCCGCGACGATGCACCCCACAGTCAACACGATTCTGCAAGCCCGTCTCATGACGTCGTCCCTCCATCCAGCCGCACCGCCGCCATCGCGATCGCGTCCACATCCGCCCGATCGACCACGCCGTCATGGTTGAAGTCCCAGGTCTGGTCCACCGGTCCGCCGCGTTCCAGCATGCGGGCCAGCGCGAACGCATCGAGGATGTTGATGTGCCCGTCGCGGTTGAAGTCCGCCAGCCCGACGATCGGCGGCAGGGCCACCGGTTGCACCTTGGGCCCCTGCCACACGTCGCGGAGGAAAAAGATAAGGAACACCGCCGCCGCGGCCACGCCGATCCGCCCCCACCACCGGATCCGCCGCCGTGCCCGCAAGCCGTCGCAATGCCGCCAGGCCCGTTCGCCGACGGCATCGTCCACCCCGCGGGGAACAGTCCCTGGCGGCGTGTACAGCCGCTTCAGATCGTCCACCAACCCCGCCGGCAGCCGAAGCTCCGGCTCATCATCAGAATGTCTGCCATAGCCAGGCATAATTGAACCTCTGCCTCTTTAGCGCGCGGCGCCGCCTACAGGTTCACCGGAATTTGTCTTTTCTGTGAGACGGGAGCAGACCCGGCGGGTACCCTTCCGCTCCTCCTGCCCTACGTCCAGATCTGGAAATACGCCCGGGTCCGCCGATCCTCCCGCAGCTTGGCAATCGCATTGTGCAACCGCGATTTGACCGTCCCCATCGGAATCTGCAGGCTCTCGGCGATCTCCTCCAGCGACATGCCGTCCACAAACCGCATCAACAGCACCTCCCGATGGGCCTGCGGCAGCGCCGCCAGCACGCCGATCAGATCGCCTTCACGCGACCGCTGCTCGGGCGAATCGCCCGGCGCCGCCACCTGATCCAGGACGGCGTCCGCGGCTCCTCCCCGCCCCCGCTTCCGGCGCAGCGTCAGCGCGATGTTCTTCACCGCCGGGTACAAAAACGTGGTCAGCTTCACCCACAGGTTCAGCTTCGGCGTCCGCTTCAGGAAATAAGTGAAGGTCTCCTGCAAGACGTCGAGCGCGTCGTGCTCGTTGCCCGTGAACCGATATGCCAGTCGAAACACCCAATCCCGGTGCCGTTGGTACAGCTCCTCGAACGCCTCCACGTGCCCGAGATTCATCGCCTCGATGAGTTCGGCGTCAGGCGTCGGTCCGGCATCGGGAGCGGATTTGTCCATGCGTTCGCCCAGGCATACATACAATCTGAACGAACAGCATAACGGCCAATCGCCGCGAAGGTGAGTCCATGGCCCTGCCGGCCCCGAAGGGACGGACTATATGTCTTCCCGGCGGGTAGACCGATGTCTCCGCGTGAAGCAGTCGACGCTGATCGCGTCTGGCTCAGATGGGCGTCTCGATTTTCTTCGGTGGTGGAGGCTCCGCTTTCTTGGGAGCGGGCGGTTCCGCCTTCTTCGGCGCCGACGGTTCCGCCTTCTTCTCTGCCGGCTCCGCCGTGCTCGGCGCCGGGGCCGTCGACGTACCCGGCTTCGCCTCAGCCTTCGCTCGGCGGAGCCAGGCCAGGAAGTCCTCGTCGGTCGGCACAGGATTGACGTACTTGGCGGTGTAGACCATCTTGCCGTTGGGGTCGCACATCACGCAGACTTGCGGCTGCACGACCTTATAGCGGTTCTTGTACGGAGCGGACCACGCGAATTCCAGCTCCACGTTCACCGTATCCATCAGTTCCTTCTTGATGGCCGGGTTTTCGAAGACCTTCATCTTCATGTTGCGATGCTGCGTCGAATCCCAGGCCTTGAAATAGAACAGCAGCGCCTTGTTCTGTTCCTTGGCCAGTCGTTCGGCGAACGCTGCATCGATGTACCAGGTCGGCCCGCAGCCGCCCGCCAGGAGCAGCAGCGCTCCCAGGCACCATGACGCTCGACTCACCCGGCTTCGATGTCCCATCAGTTTCCTGTCCGACATATGATCTCTACACCTGTCCTTCAATGCGTATGACAAATGCGGTGCCCGAGGAAGTCAGGCTGACCGGCGAAGCAATTCATCTGCCACCGCCGCCGCTGCGCCGCCCGCGCCGTCGCCCGCCACGTCTGCGGCCGCCGGCGCGCCCATGATTGTTACCCGGAGGCCGTTGCCCCGGCAAGACGCCGGCACGGCCGCCCTCTCCGCCGGGCATCGGCCGGTCCGCAGGACGATCGCCGGGCACATTGCGACCCGGCTCCAGGTCAGCCCCCGTCACGGGGACTTCCCGCCCTCGCCGATCAGTACAAGACACCCGAACCTCGTCGACGTTAAGATCGTCTCTGGCGTGAATGCGGATGGTCTGGCCGGTGGCCCGCTCCAGATCGGTCAATTGGTGGCGCTTGCGATTCAGCAGATCGTTGGCCACCATTTGCGACACACCCACGTCAACGCTGGCGACGCCCGGCCGGTTGCTCGCCAGACGGATCTGCCGCATCACGTCCAGGCTCGCCGATTCCGGCGTCTTCACCCGGCCGCTGCCGGCGCAGCGCGGACAATCCCGATAGATGCTCTTGGCGAACGACGGGCGTTGCCGCTGCCGGGTCATCTCCAAAATGCCGAACTTGGAGATCCGCAGCAGCTTGGCCCGCTCCTTGTGCTTCTTCAGGGCATCGGCGAAGCGCCGCTCCACAGCCCGGCGATGCTTTTCCTGCGTCATGTCGATCAAGTCGCAGATAATCAGGCCGCCCATATCACGCAGCCGTAATTGGCGGGCGATCTCGTCCACCGCCTCCAGGTTGACCCGGTAGGCGGTCTCCTCGGCGTTCTCGGGAATCCGAAACCGGCCGCTGTTCACGTCGATGGCCACCAGAGCCTCGGTCTGCTCGATCACCACTGAGCCGCCGCAAGGGAGCGGCACCTGTCGCGAGTGCAGCTTGTCGATCTCCGATTCGATGCCATAGCGATGGAACATCGGCTCCGCGCCGGTGTACTCCTCCACCACGTCCTGCGACCGCGGACTGGCGATCGACAGGAAATCCCGCACCCGCCCCGCCACCGTCGGGCTGTCCACCACGATCTTGCCCAGGTTGGCGTCGTACACGTCGCGGATCGTGCGAATGACCAGGTCGGATTCCTTGTAGAGCTCCGCCGGGGCGGGCTCCTTCTTCAAGCGGATGGCCACCTTGCGCCACAAGCGGGTCAGATAATTCAAATCCCGCTGGAGATCCCGCTTGGGGCGATCCACGCCCGCGGTCCGCACGATGAAGCCCATCCCCTTGGGCAGCGACAACTGCCCGAGGGCCTCGCGGAGCTTCCGCCGCTGCTCGTCATCCTCGATCTTCCGGGAGACGCCGAGCTGCTCCATATCCGGCATCATCACCAGGAACCGGCCCGGCAGGGAGACATACGAAGACAATGTCGGGCCTTTGGTTCCGATTCCTTCCTTGATGACCTGAACCACAAGCTCCTGCCCCCGCCGCAGACAACTCTGAATCGGCGGCCGGTGCCGCCGCGGCGTCTTCTTGCCCACCAGCTCGGGCTCGCCCCGGCTCTCGGGGAAATACTTGGGGTGCAGATCGCTGATGTGGAGAAAGCCGTGCAACGGCAAACCGAAATCGATGAACGCTGCCTGGATGGACGGCTCCACGTTGGTGACGCGTCCCTTGTAGATGTTGCCAACGTTCGACGTGGCCGTCGCCCGCTCGATGTACAACTCCTCGAGCCGTCCATCACACATCAGGGCGATTCGGCACTCGTCGCCGTCGGAAACGTTGATCAGCATCTCCCTTTTTTCCGCCGGGACATGCTCCGTGATCTTGCCTTCTTTCGCCGACGACGGCCGGCGCCTGTCCGTCTCGTCTCGGGACGTGACCTCGACGAAGCCGGTCGGCCCCTCCTGTTCCACGACCGCCGGTTCGAAATCGAGCCTCTCGGCAAGTTCCGAGGGCTCTGCCTCAGCGGGCGGGGCTATGCTTGCGGGCGCTTCAGTCCGCCCCGCTGCTCGCGGTGGAGGCTGGCCGGTCCCTGTGGCCGCCTCGGAGAACCGTCCGCGGCCCCTCCGACGCCTGCCACGGTCCCGCGATTCCGGCTTGGCCGCTTCCCGATCCGCTTCATCGATCCTTGGGCGCGTATCGAGTTTCCGCTCTCCCGCAACCAATCCGCGGTCAACTCGCTCGGCTGTGAAGGAGGCGGGCTCGCGCTCTTCACTGATCCTGGGCGCCGGCGAGGAAACTTGGCTGCGATCCGCGACCGGCTCCTGAAAGCCGCGCCGACCTCTGCCGTGGCGCCCCCGCCTGTCTGATCCCGCCGGACGATCCCGGACATCCATGCCGACGCGTCTGTCGTCTTCACGACGCTCTTCCGCATGTCTGTCTTCTTCACGCCCCTCCAGAACCGGGCTTTCCTCGACCGCCGCGCCCAGATCTTCACCCTGCGCGACGGACGCTGCGGACGCTCGGTCCGCCTCGATCTGAGTCCGGAAAACCGAATCCGGTTCCAGGATTCCGGCACCGAAGGCCGAGTCCCGGCTCACGGCAGCCGTGGCGGGAGACGTCGCTCCCGGCTTTTCTGTCTCCTCCCGTGTTGCCGGCGGTTCCTCCGGCGTCTCCGGGCGAGTCTCCCAGCTTTCCACGCGGGCCTCCGCCGCTACCGACGGCGCCTCCATGGGCATTTCCTCCACCTGCGGCGCCGGCTGCTGATCTCCGCCCTCTCGCTCAATCTCTGTTTTCTTCGCCGCGGCCCCCGACCTCGAGGTTCCTCGCTTCTTCCGCATCGCCGGTCGTGCGGTACTGCCTGTCTTCTTGGATCGCGATTTCTGTTTCGCCACAATCATCCTCGTTCTGGGGATCGCACTGGCCGGATTGGGCCACGGGACATGCTGTTCTTCACGGTGTGTATTGCGTCTCGCGCCGACACAGCCTGTGAAGATAGTCACGGCTCGGTAGACCAAGGGCCTCGAGCACTTCGCTCGGCCGAGCCGTACCTTCTTGTGTAATTGTCTGCGACCAGGTCACTCGTTGCGGCGTCATCTCGATGCTCGAGATATACGGCCGAATGTCGATGGCCTTGCCGGTTCTGGCTTTCGGCGTCACTCGGTCGATCATCACATGCTCTTGCGACAGGATGTCGACCGCCCGCTGAGCCACCGCGGCATGAAGCGAAGGCCCGATTTCCAACGAATACCAAACCTTGCAAGGTCGCCGGCGATCTCCGGCTTCCAACATTTCGGCGGCGAGCAGATTCAGGCCCGCAGGCATCTCCCGCCGCAACCGGTCCAGCACGTCTGCCGGCGCCACCTCCGACGCCACCTCAACCACCAGCAGTTCGTCCAGCGATGCCACGCCGACCGGGCGGGGCAGCGCTATTCTCAGGCGGGGCTGGGGATTGAACCCCTGCGAGTAGGACACGGGTATCCTGGCCCGTGCCAGAGCTCGCTCAAACAACCGCAACGAATCGTGATGGGAGATGAATCGTAGGTCGCCCTCGACGGCGTACCGAATCGCCAAACAATTGCGCAATCCGTCCGCGATCCCTCACTGAAATAAGGTTCTTCCCGACGCAGGAGCGCTAACGTCGCGTCCCGTCGGCATGTTTTTCTCATCACCCGCCTGCACGGCAGGTGGCGGGAAGGCACTCTGCTGAGGCGGTCCTCGCCCGCTGTTGCCCTCTCGCGACCCGCCGACTCCGTTGGCGCCTCGCGACCTCAGGAAGGGTCTGTTCTTCTGCTCTGCCATGCGCCCTTCGCGCCGATGTCGGCGCCGTTCAGCCGGGCGCTCTCAAATATCTCCCCAGACCTTCCGTGTCTCATCTCGAAGGAAGTTTAGCACTTCCCGCTCTGTCTCGAACGACAAAACTCTCCGTTTTACCCTCTCGGCATCGGCTAACGTGACACTGCGGATGATCTTCTTGACCCGCGGGATGTTATTTGCGGCCATGGAGAACGTGCGCAATCCCATGCCAAGCAACAAGATAGTGAAAAGAGGATCGCCGGCCATCTCGCCGCACAGACTCACCGCCACACCCGCCCGGCAACCCTCCCGAATCACACCTCGGATCAGCCGCAGAATCGACGGATCCGCCGGCGTGTACAGTTGAGCCACGCGTTCATTGGAGCGATCCACCGCCAGCGTGTACTGGATCAGGTCGTTCGTCCCGATGCTCATGAAGTCCACTTCCCGGGCCAGT
>DATKKX010000209.1:0-3043 GCA_035542775.1 Phycisphaerae bacterium
TGCTTGAAGAAGTGCCACATGAAACGGCGCTCGTTTTTGCCACCGTACTCGGCGTGCAGGCGGGAGAATTCGCACAGGTCGGGACGCGCGGTTACGGTGTGCCGGACGGCCTGCAATTGCTCGGCCTCCGGGCAGTCGGAATTCAATAGCGTTTCCAGCGTGGCATAACGCCGCAGAATCTCGTCGGTTTTTTCCTGGTTGTTGGCCAGATATTTTTCCAACGCCGCCTCGGCGAGACGGGTTACCCGCCTCATTTGCTTGCAGAAGATGTCGCAGAGGTCGTCGGTCACGCGGGCCAGACGCCGGGAGATCAGCGCCAGCGTTACCGCGTAGCGCTTGTTCGGTTCCAGGTCGGCCATGCTGGCGGCATCCAGGCCGCCACCCTCTAGCGCCCATTGCCTGATCTTGACCAGCGGGATCGCCTTCAGCAAATGGGCATGGCTTGCCATGCCGGTCAACTGGTCGTACCGGGCAACGAGTTGACGCATGCCATCCAGCGTCGGTTTCGTCGGCTCTTGCTTCAGGTCGTTCCAGGGGCTAATCCGGCGCTGATGGTCGCCGACGACAAAGAGGCTGTCGAAAAGTGAGCGGTCGGCGTCGCCCAGGGCGCTGTTAACCTGTGCGAACAACTCCTGATTCGTCGCGGCCCGCTGCGCACGGGCCTCGCGTTCCAGGGTGTCAAAAGCCGGTAACTCGTACCGGTCACGCACCAGCGTCTCGATGCCGATGTTGATCAGGTCGATCACATCCTCCTTGGTTAGCGCCGCTTCGCGGAAGGCCTTCCGCATCAGCGCCTTGCCGCCAGCGTCGAACGGTTTGACCTCGAGAAACTCGCGCACAGCCGATACGTGTTTGCGCCTAGCCTGGGAAAGATCGTACTGCCGAAGGGCCTCCCGGTCGCCCGATTCGTTCACGGCCGCGGCGACATGCTCGACTATCGCGTCGGGCACCTGCTCTGAGGTCACGAAGTAGCCCAGTGTCAATTATCACCCTAATGGGGTTCTCCCGCACTTTTGCTGCAGGCGATGCCAGCCGCCATTACGTTGCCTCGTCAAGGAGGATGCAAGATGCGCACCCTCAGCAAATCCAGCTTAGCCCGGCCATACATCTGTCGTTTAATCAGCTTCAAGCGGTTGATCTGCCCTTCGGTTTGGCCATTACTCCAAGGCAGGCTGAGTGCGGCGATCACCGCCGCTTTGTCAACCAGGATACCGCCGACAAAACCGATCAACTCGACCAACCCGCTACCCAGTACTGCGGTGACCCAGGCATCCAAGTCCTGGGCGCGGTGCTCACGGACCAGTGCGATAAAGGCATTGCCTAACTGTTGGGCTTGTTGAATCGGGGGGCATCGCTCACAGAGCGCCTGAATGAAGGCGTGACGGTCCAGTCGGGGGCCGGCCACGGGAGCAGGAGGCGTGGCCACTCCCGCGTTATTCTTTTTGGGCCGATTGCAGGCCAACAGCCACCAGGACAGTTGGCGCGGTGAGGGCAGCTCTGGAGAAGGTGAGGCAGCGGGATTATCGTGCGGCACTGTCAAGCGCCAGGGTCTGACCGTCCGGGCCACCGTATTGAAGGACCCGGTGAAGCCCTTGGCGATCAACTCACGCCACAGAGTCGTCGCCACCTGACAGCCGGCTTGCCAGCGTTGCCTGAGATAGGGGAGAAAGCGGTCGATCTGGCGATGGCGCGGGGGCCGGGGCGCCCGTCCTGGAAAGGTCCTGGCCTGGAGATAGCGGCGGACCGTTTTGCGGGCCATCCGGAGCCGATGAGCAATCTGGAGTAGGGATTGCCCTTGTTGGTGTAAGGCGTGGACCTGCTGATACCGAGCTACACGCTGGGGCTGGGCGGTCGCCCGTGAAGGACGGGGTCGTGGTTGCTGGGGGGGCGCTGACGCGGGTGCTGGCGGGGGTAGGAGTAAGCGGGGTGGCGCTGATACCGGCGGGGGTAACAGCCACCGCTGGGGCGAGGGCTGGGCGACGGAGGAGGCTCCTGCAAGGCTTGATAAGGCAGCGGTCTGCTCCTCCGCCAGTTGCTTGACCAGCGCGTAATAGCGGCTGAGCAGGCGTTCCACGGCTTCCCGTAAGTTCTTCAGCAGGTGCCATCGATCCGCGACTTGAAGCGCCCGCGGGGCGCCCCGCCGGGCGCCGTCGGCATAGGCCCCGGCCCGGTCTCGGCTGATGACAGTCACGCCGGGATGGACCTGTAGCCACGTCATCAGCGTATCCGCGGTCCGGTCCGGCAAGAGTTCGAGCGGGCGTCGGCTTTCCAGATCCACCAGGATCGTGCCGTAATGATGACCCCGCCGGTAGGCCCAGTCATCAATTCCTAGGATACGGGGGACAGGCAAGGCCGGGGCGGGTGTTTGCCGGAGGCACCGGAGCAGAGCATCCGGGCTGAGAGGGATCGCTAACTGCCGGGCCAGTCGTGCCCCCGCCTCACCGCCCAGCAGATAACCGAGCCACCAGACGGCTTGCTGTAGGCGCGCGGTGCGGCGGGCATAGGGCTGGGCAAACTCGGACAACCGCTCGGTAAACACGGCCCGTTCACAGTCCGGATTATCACAGTAAAACCGCCGCACCTGCAGGGTTACCCTCACCGCCACGCCACACCACGGCAGATCGGCCAACTGCCGCCGGGAATGGCTTTGGCGGCGGCGGCTGGCCCGACCACAACAAGGGCAGAGTGAAGTGGCCTGTTGACTCCGCACGGTCACGGCAATCCGCTCAGCCTCCGTGCTCCACTGCTCGACCTGGCAAAAGGCTGGGGTGGGGAAAGAGAAGGCCGGGGTGAACATAGAAACTACTCTCATCGGGTTGAACTGAACCAATCAAGGTCAGTTTACTCCCGTGGCATTATCCCGGCCCGGTCTGCAGCAAAAGTGCGGGAGAACCCCTAATGGAGCCACCCATTATCGGCTTAATGGAGCCACTGATGGGTGCTCCAGAAGGATGCTCAAACTACGTTACGATTTTACCACTTTTCCTTTGGGAGTCAGTTTCGCTCGCGTTTCCGCGACCGGGTTAGCCTCATCGGGCAGGGG
>DATKKX010000210.1:0-6783 GCA_035542775.1 Phycisphaerae bacterium
GCGGGTCTACAAGAGCGTGACCCTGGAAGTATCCAACATCGGGCGAAGCCAAGTAAATGTGCTGGACCAGCTGGCAAGGCCGGGCAAGCTGAGTCTGGCGTTCCATGATCTCTACAAGCACCACTTCCTGAATTACAGTCCGGGGCCCCGCTATGCCCCGCTGGATGAAGTCGGCGGGATGCTGATCATCTGCTACGACTCATGGCTGTCGAACGTGGCGCCGCTGGTGGAGCACAAGAACTTGATCGGGATTCCGACGACGGCAGTGGGCGTATCGACGATCCCGGGCGGCACCAGCTCGACGGCGATCAAGGACTACATTCAAACGCAGTACATCGGGGGAAACCTGGCGTTCGTGCTGCTGGTGGGCGACGCGGCCCAGATAGCCACGCCAAGCGAGGCGGGAGCAGCATCGGATCCGTCGTACTCGCTGTTGGCCGGCACCGACAACTACCCGGACATCATGGTGGGCCGCTTTTCCGCGGAAACCTCGGGGCAAGTCGACACGCAGGTGCAGCGGACGGTTGAGTATGAGACCATGCCGGCGACGCAGCAGGCGTGGTTCTGGAAGGGCATGGGTATCGGATCCGAGTACGGGCCCGGTGATGACGGTGAGTACGACTGGCAGCACATTGCCAATATCCGCACCCGACTGCTCGCTCACGGGTATACGCTGGTGGACGAGCTTTATGGAACGACCGGCGCCACGGCGGCCCAGGTCAGCGCCGCCCTCAACGCGGGACGAGGCATCATCAATTACTGCGGTCACGGCAGTGACACTTCGTGGGGGACGACAGGCTTCTCGAACTCAGACGTCGCGGCGCTGTCAAACGACAACATGCTGCCGTTCATCATCAGCGTGGCGTGCTTGAACGGGAACTTCCCCGGGCAGACCTGCTTCGCCGAGGCGTGGCTGCGGTCTAAGCACTTTGGCGAACCGATCGGTGCGGTCGGGACCTACATGTCCTCGACCGGCCAGCAGTGGAACCCGCCGATGGAAGCACAGGACGAGATCGCCCAGTTGTACACCGCGGCGACCGCGGCCTACCACTGCTACGGCACGCTGTGCTATGCCGGTTCCTGCGGAATGATGGACAGCTATGGTAGTTCGACGGGCTCGCCGGGTGCGGACACGTTCCTGACTTGGCACGTCTTTGGCGATCCTTCATTGCGGGTGATCGGCGTAGTGGAACCGCCGACCGGCCTGAAGGTGACGCCGGCGGCAGGGTACTCGCCCGGCGGTCCCGTCGGCGGACCGTATACGCCGGCCAGCAAGGTCTACACCCTGGAGAACAAGAATGCCACGCCAATTGACTACAGCGTCACGGCGGCGCAGCCGTGGCTTACGGTCGCGAACGGGTCGGGCACGCTGCCTGGCCTGGGCACGGCGGCGGTGACGGTGTCGCTTAACGCCGCGGCGGATGGATTGGCCCATGGCAATTACGGCGACACGATCAACTTCATCAACCTGACGGATCATGACGGGGACACGACCCGGAGCGTCGCGCTCCAGGTGGGCGGCGCGGGCTGGGATCCGGTGGCGACGGGCACGACGGTCAGCGCCTCCGCTTACAGGCCGACGGATATAGATTTGAATGCGACCGATCCGAACGGCGATCCGCTGACATTCGAGATCGAGGTCCTGCCGCCTGCAAGCCAGGGCATATTGATTGATCCGGGCACCGGGCAGCAGATCACCGCGGCGCCGTACTCGCTGGTCAATGGAGGCAGGGTGGTGCGATACATGCCGCCCTTTGGTCAGACGCTGTCGACCACTTTCACGTTTGCGGCCTGGGACGCAACGGCGCGGTCCAACCTCGCCGTGGTGGTGGTGAACGTGGGGTCGGGCATTGCCACGAGGGTGCTCTACTTCCCGATGGATAGGGACCCCGGCTGGAGCACGGAAGGGGCCTGGGCGTTCGGTCATCCGACCGGCGGGGGGACGCACAACCACGATCCGAACAATGGGTACACGGGAACGAACGTATATGGTTACAACCTGAGCGGTGACTACCTCGACGACCTGCCGGCGACATACCTGACGACGACGGCGTTGAACTGTGCCGACGTAACCAACGTGGAGTTGCGGTTCCGACGATGGCTGGGAGTGGAGTTGCACGACCGGGCCACGATTGAGGTTTCCAATGATGGGGCCACCTGGACCACGATCTGGGTGAACCCCACGTCGCAGAGCGACAATTACTGGTTGTTTATGAAGTACAACATCGCGGCGCTGGCCGACAATCATGCGACGGTGTACATCCGATGGGGCATGGGCCCGACGGATGGCAGCACGACCTATCCTGGCTGGAACATCGACGACGTGGAACTCTGGGGCGTGGTGAACTTCTCATGCAGCGGCACTCTGCGGGGTGACATGAACGACGACCTCGTCATTGACGGTAAGGACGTGCAGCGTTTCGTGGAAGTGCTCATCAATCCGTACGCATCGGGCGTGACCGGGCAGGAGTTCTGCGGCGCGGACATGACCGCGGACGGCTTTGTGACCCCTGCGGACGTGGCGCCGTTCGTTGATGCCCTTCTGGGCCTATGAAGCCGGCGCACGGTTTCGCCGACGCTCATCTGATGCGGATCGGTCAATAAAACGCACAACCCGGCGACCGATCTGAGCGGTCGCCGGGTTGCGTCTCGGGTCAAAAAGAAATCTCCTCTTACAGCATGCTCCAGAACATGTCGCTCAGGGCCGAATCGTAGCTGGACCGCGAGCTAGTCGTGGGGGTCAGACTCGGCTGAGAGAAGTACTGCAAGTCGCCCCAAATATCGTCGCCCGCGGGATTGGTGTGCGTGTTCCGGGTACCGGGGATGTTCTGGAAGCCGCCGATAACGTCGGATTCGTCACAGCCCAGGTTGGCACTCACCAGGCCCACCGCCAGCACTACTCCCAAGATCGCCTTGATCCAGCCCTTCTTGTCATTGTTGAAAGCGTTCATGATTCTCGTCTCCTGCAAAAAGTCGGTTCCGTTGTCCAATTCAGAGCAGCCACAGGAGATACACGGCTGCGGGGCGGCCCTGACACGGATTTTTCAGTTTTCTCAGGGCGAGAGGTCTTTTCCCCCTTTGCGACAGGCGTGCTTGCGGGCCTCAATCGCGGTACAATGCCCTCGGGCCCTCATTTCGGGACTGATCTGCCATGGAAACCACTCGGCCCAGCCTGCTCATCCGTGTCCGAAACCGCCAAGACCAGGCGGCATGGTACGAGTTCGATTCCATCTATCGCCCGATGCTCCTTCGCTTCGGACTGGCAAGGGGGCTGAACGCCAACGAGGCCGAGGAGGTCGCGCAACAGTGCCTGGCCGCAATGACCCAGTACATCGAGGGCTTTGATTACGACCCGGCGAAGGGCCGCTTCAAAGGCTGGCTGCGGACCATGGTCCACAATCGGATCAGGAATCTGCTGCGCGACCACAGGGAAGGGCAGGCCGACAGCCAGGATTTCAAACGCTCACAGGATCGCGAACAGAGCCCGGACGAGCTTTTCGACAAGGTATGGCGACAGGAACACCTCAAGCACTGCCTGCGGCTGATTCAAAAGGAGGTCGAGGAATCAACCTTCAAGGTTTTTGTGGCTTGCGTGATTGAGGAACAACCGGTGGAAAAGATCTGCGGCGCGTTCGGAATGACCGCCAACCAAGTTCACGCTATCAAGTCGCGGATGCTGAAACGCATTCGGCAACGGATGGCCGACATACTTGGCCCCGAGGAGTGAGTCGATGAACACTTGCCCGTCGGAAGAACAATTCGAGCGCTACCACAGTCATGCGCTTTCACCGCCTCAGATCGCCGAATTCGAGGCCCATCTGCGGGAGTGCGCGGCTTGCGCGCAACGCGATGTGGCTCGGAAACAGGCCCAGCAAGCCCTCATCGATGACCTGCGCGAGATCGGCCGGCAGCCCGCGAAGTCAAAGCAATGCGCAGGGTCACCCGGCAGGGCCTCGCCGGGCGGTCCCGAGAGTCGTGACCCTACCGCTCAATTTGCGGAGGACCCGTCACCTGATGCAGCCGCCGAATGCACCGATGTCGGCTTGCCGGGACCGGTCATCAAGGATTACGAGATCCTTCGCGAGGTCTACCGCGGCGGGCAGGGCATCGTCTTTCAGGCCATCCAGAAACACACCAAGCGAAAGGTCGCCGTCAAGGTCCTGCTGGAAGGGGCCTACGCCTCGCCCTTGGCCAAGAGGCGCTTCGAACGCGAGATCGAGCTCGTCGCCCAGCTCAAACATGCCAACGTCATTACCGTCTTCGATTCCGGCCTGACCGCCGACGGGCGGCAGTACTGCATCATGGATTACGTGCATGGCCGCCGGCTGGACCAGCATGTGCGTGAGAAGCGGCTGCCCCTGGAAGAGACCCTCGCCCTGTTCGCCATCATCTGCGACGCGGTCATGTACGCCCATCAACGGGGCATCATTCATCGGGACTTGAAGCCTTCCAACATCCTGGTGGACGCCGACGGTTCTCCCAAGATCCTTGACTTCGGCATGGCGAAACAGATGACCAGCGCGGCCGAGACACTGGCCTCGATGACCGGCCAGGTATTCGGCACGTTGCCGTACCTGTCCCCCGAGCAGGCCGGCGGGAATCCCGAGGAAGTCGATACGCGGACCGACATCTACGCCCTGGGGGTGATTCTCTATCACCTGCTCACCGGGAAGTACCCCTACCCGGTGGAGGGACAGTTGACCGACGTCCTCCGGCACATCACGGAGACGCCGCCCACGCCGCCAAGCCGGGCATGGGCCGAGGATTCCGGCGTCACCATGCGCTCGACACGGCAGCTTCGCCCGTCTCAGTGCCCCATCGACGATGAAGTGCAGACCATCGTGGTGAAGACCCTGGCCAAGGAGCGTGAGCGGCGCTATCAGAGCGCGGCCGAGCTGGCCCGCGACATCCGCCATTACCTTGCGGGGGAACCGATCGAGGCCAAGCGCGACAGCAGTTGGTATGTGCTCAGGAAGACGATTCGACGGTACAAGATTCCGGTCGCCATGACTGCGGCCCTGGTGGTGGTGGCCGTCGGCGCTGCGATTGCCCTGTCCGTCATGTACCGCAACCAAGCGCGCCTGCTGGTGCGGGTGGAGCAGGAGCGGGAGACGGCGATCCGGGCGCAGGCGGAGGCCGAACAGGCGCGTGATGAAGCCGACCGGTCCAGGGAGGCGGAATCAGAGCAGCGAGTCGCCGCGGAGAAAGCACGCGACGAGAGCCAGAGGCAGGCCGCGAAAGCAGGCGCCGTCAGCGGTTTCCTGCGTGAGATGCTGGCTGCTCCAAACCCAGAATCCGGGCCGACCGACCCTGAGCTGGCGCGAGGGATCAAGGTGGTGGACGTACTCGACAACGCCGCAGCCACGCTGGACAAGGCCCTCTCAGAGCAGCCGGATGTCGAAGCGGCGTTGCGCCTCACCCTGGGCATCACCTACCGTGAGCTAGGCCTTTTCGACAAGGCCGAGTCGCAGCTCCGCCGCGCCGTGGAAATCAACCAGTCGCGCCTCGGCGAGGAGCACTTCGACACGATCGAGGCCGTCGGCAACCTGGCCGCTGTGCTCAGGGAAAAGGGCGATTATGCCGCTGCGGAAACGCTGGCTCGGCAGGCCTACGAGGCTTTGCGACGCGTTTCCGGCGACGATGATGCCGGTGTGATCGCCGTTTTGAACCTGGTCGCCATCTGCCGGATGGAGCAAGGCGATTTCGCTGAAGCCGAGGTTCTCATGCGGAGGGCCGTGGATTCCAATCGCAAGACGCTGGGCGAGGAACACAGCAACACGCTCACGGCCCAGGCCAATCTGGCGGTTCTCCTGAGGAGGCGGGACAAGCCGGCGGAAGCGGAGGAGCTGCTTCGCGGCGTTCTAACGATCCAAAAGAAGACTCTTGGAGAGGATAACCCCCATACGCTCACGACGCTCTGCAACCTCGCCCAGTTGCTGCTCGACCAGAAGCGCCTGGATGAAGCCGAGCCGTACTATCGTGAGGTCTACGATGGATTCCGTCGTATCCTGGGAGACGAGCACCCCGACACACTCACGGTGATGAACGACTATGCCATGTTGCTGGCCAAGCGGGGCAAGACCGACGAAGCCGAGCCGCTGCTCCGCTCCTCTCTCGAAGTGTCGAAGCGCGTGCTGGGCGAGCAACATCCAGACACGTTGGAATCGCTGACCAACCTGGCATCTCTCATGAGTGATCAAGGCAGGCTTGCAGAGGCCGAGGCTCTATATCGCGAGGCGCTGGCCAAACGACGCGCTTCGCAGGGCAACGAACACCCCCGTACCCTCAATTGCATGCTCAGTCTGACCGATCTGCTCAGGGAACGGGACAAGTTGGCCGAGGCCGAGGCCTTGGCCCGGGAAGCACTTGAAGGTCACTTGCGCCTTCGAGGAGAGGATGATGCCAGAACTGTTGATGCGATGAGAGTTTTGGCGCTCGTGCTTCAGTCGGAGCGGCGGTATTCCGAAGCTGCCGCCCTGTTTCGGAAGATCCTCCCTGCCCTCGAAAAGATACTGGGGGAAGACCACAAGACAACCTTGAGCACGATGTTGTCCCTGGGTGAGGTGTGTTACGGCCTCGGGGAACTCGCCGATGCGGAGGCGATCTTTAGACAACTACTTGAGAAACGGCGGCGTATCCACGGCTCCGATGATGAAAGCACACTGGTCGTCCTGAATCACCTCGCGATTGTTCTGAAAGATCGAGCCCAAAACGAGGAAGCAGCGACCCTGCTCCAGGAATGTTATGAGGGGTACCGCGAGCTCTTCGGCGAAAAACACCCCT
>DATKKX010000211.1:0-31062 GCA_035542775.1 Phycisphaerae bacterium
CCCGGCGTGCCGACCGCACAACAGGAAGGGCGTGACCCCGCATTCATGCCTGGGGAAGGGAGCACCCATGACGACTCGGTTGATTTCTATCGTCGCAATGGTTTCGCTGGTCCTCGCGTTTGCCTGGCAGGTCGCCGCGGCGCCCCCGCAAAACGATATCGAGCAGATCAAGGCCAAGTATCCCGACGGCCTTCCCCGGTACATGACGCCGGAAGAGGCCCAGCTTCCTTTTCGACGGCCGACGCTCGAAGACTACGACCAGCGGACTCCGCCGAGCGGGACCGTCTACACCCCCCCGGAGTACGCCCCGTGCGCGGGCCTCTTCTTCGCCTGGGAGGGCTATACCTCGATTTTGACAACGCTCATCGTCGACATCACCACGTTGGATCCGGTGGCCAACGCCTGGGTTGTGGTAGACACCACCTCCGAGCAATCCAGCGTCTACAGCACCCTGAGCGCCGCCGGGGCCAACATGAGCCGCGTGCAGTTCATCGTCCGCACTACCGACACGGTCTGGATTCGCGACTACGGACCGCGCTTCATCTTCGAGGATGGCAATCTCGCCATCATCGATCACACCTATAACCGCCCGCGCCCCAACGACGACGCCTTCAACGATTACCTCGCAACGCTCTGGGCCATCCCCCAGTACGATCTTCCCCTGACCCACGGCGGCGGCAACTTCCACCTGTTCGCCAACCACGACGCCTTCATGACCAGCCTGATCGTCGACGAGAACCCCAGCTACACCGCCGCGCAGATCCAAAACCTCTTTCTCCAATACGAGAACGTCAACCTGACGATTTACACCGGCTTCCCCACCAGTTTCGACTCGACCCGGCATATCGACATGTGGATGTTGCCTGTTGGCGACAACAAGGTCGTCATCGGGCAGTATTCGCCCTCGACCGGCCAGCCCTACACGATTACCGAGGGCGCAGTCGCCGATCTGACCTCGCGAGGCTACACGGTCTACCGCACGCCCGGCTGGCAGTCCAGCGGAACGCACTATACGTATACCAACGGGGTGATCTGCAACAACCTGCTCTTCATCTCCCGGTTCGGTGGATCGTTTACCACCCAGGATGCTCAGGCCCTTTCCGTGTATCAAACGGCCTGCCCGGGTAAGACCATCATCCAGGTCAACAACGCCGACATCATCACCGCCGCCGGCGCCATGCACTGCATCGTCATGCACGTTCCGCAATTCAACGTCAGCCCGCAGGTGACGGTCAACTCACCCAACGGCGGCGAAACCTGGTACATCGGCGATTCGCATAACATCACCTGGACCGCCACGGATGACGTCGGCGTCACCAGCGTCGACATCTACTACTCCACAGACGGCGGAAGTACCTTCCCGTATACCATCGCAACCGGCGAAGCGAACGACGGCGTCTTTCCCTGGATCGTGCCGAACAACCTCTCGACCCAGTGCCGCGTGAAGGCGGTCGCGCATGATGGTGACGGGCACACCGGCGAGGACGTTTCCAACGCCAATTTCACCATCGCCGTGCCCCCGGTGGTCCGCCAACCGATCTATTCCTACCCCCTGGACACCGATCCGGGCTGGAGCACCGAGGCCCAGTGGGCTTTCGGCCATCCCACCGGCGGCGGCAGCCACAATCACGATCCGAACAACGGCTACACCGGAACGAACGTCTACGGCTACAACCTGAATGGCGATTACCCGAAGAACCTCTCCCCGGCGAAGTATCTGACGACCACAGCCATCGACTGCACCGGGCTGGGCAGCGTGGAGTTGTGGTTCAGGCGCTGGCTGGGCGTGGACGCACCGGCGTACGCCTCCGCCACCATTCAGGTTTCCAACAACGGGACCACCTGGACGACGGTGTACCAGAACCCCACCGCCCAGAGCGACAATCAATGGCTGCTGATGAAGTACGACATCTCGGCGGTCGCGAATAACCAGCCGACGGTATACATCCGCTGGGGAATGGGCCCGACGACGGCCGACGCGTCGACCTATCCCGGCTGGAACATCGACGATGTGCAGATCTGGGCGGTTCTGCCGACCTGCGACCTGCCAGGAGACATGAACGGCGACGGCGAAGTCGACGGCCGGGACATGCAGAGCTTCCTGAACTGCTACATTGCCGGCACGCCCCACAGCGGAGGCTGCGATTGCGCGGACATGGACATCTCCAACTCGCTGAATGCGTTGGACATCCAGCAGTTCGCAAATGCACTGGTGCAATGAGTCCTCCTCAGTTGCGCCACCCGCCCCCATGTGCCGAACCCGCCTGGCGGCAATCCTCGGCCGGTCAAGCCCTGGGTGACAAAGGCCGCTTGAATCCCCGTTGCACCCACGTTCTCATCTGAGAAAATGACGAACGTCTCGTCCCTGTGGACGGCCGAACCCGCACAATCACTGCACATTCCTTTCGGTTCGACATGACCAAACCCGATTAGGCAACACGGGACGCGTTATTCCGCCCGAGAGGGCACGCTCGTGGTCTCCAAGAGCTATGACCCTCGCTCATCGATCAAACAAACGCCTAACTCCAGCTCATCTTCGCCCCCGGCCCGCAACCCCTGGCCGGATTCAGGCAAGCTACGGTCACTCCGAGGTGGAGCGGCGCGGCGGCACAGCTGACCACTGTTCCGGATCTCCCCAGTCTCCCGAGATCGACATCATCGGACTAATCAGTCCTATTTTCCGCCCAGCCTCGACGCAGGGCCAATCTCATCCAGGATCCGACCCGCCAGAACCGGCAAAAATGGCCCGAAAATCGCTCGCCTTTGACCGGCCGACCCCTGGCAGTTTTCTATTGGGGCGCTTATACTGTGGCCGGTTGGTTCGTCGAGAAGGGTGCGTACGAGACGTTTGTGGTACATGTCCGGATCGCAATGCCTAGATCGTCCTCCTACCTTCCGGGCCGGAACGGCGGCCACTTTCACTCACGACCCTGAAAGCAAAATGCGGGTCGCGCTTGCCATCGACCAGGAGTAATGCGATGGGCAAAAAGCTCTATGTTGGGAATCTGAGCTACGGCGTGAGCAGCTCGGATTTGGAGAAGCTGTTTTCCGAGCACGGCACGGTCCAGAGCGCTGAAGTCATCAGCGATCGGGCCACGGGCCAGAGCAAGGGATTCGGTTTCGTGGAAATGGCCTCTGACGAGGAGGCACAGGCAGCGATCGACGCGCTCAACGGCCAGCAGCATGCCGGTCGGGCGTTGACCGTGAATGAGGCCAAGCCCCGCGAGCCTCGCGCTGGCGGCGGCGGCGGCCGCGGCGGTTTTGGCGGCGGTCGTGGCGGTCGCGGTGGTCGCGGCGGCTATGGCGGAGGCAGAGACCGCGAATAACAGGCTGGTTCCAGCAGGAACCTCACGAGGGCCACCGGACGACCGGTGGCCCTCTTCATTTCCGCGACCGCGGGACGCCCCCTGCGCCCCATTTCCGGACGGTTGGATTCAGATCATCCGAAGGACCCGGTTCGGCGGCGCGACAGCCGGAGTAGCGGTCAGCGGCCCCACGCGGCCGCCGGATCCCGTCAATCCGCCATCTTATCGGCGCCAAGGCCGGATGGAGGCGGCCAAGCCCTTGCGGATTGACATCGGCGGGCCACCATCGAACAATCGGTGAGGGGCATACTTCCGTGGCGTCAGGTCGGCCTGTTGTCTCAGGCATGACACAGCGGATGCGCGCGGCCCTGTCCAGGGCGTCGCGGCCATCCCCGGAAGCGGCGGCTGAAGCCAATGCCCAACGCATGCGAGGGGGGTAAAGCGTCATGTTCAATCGACATCAGGAACGGCACAGCGCCAGGGCGACTTGGTCAACACTGGCGGCGGTTTCCATTGCCCTGATCGGCGCGGGGTGTACGGGCAATTCGATTCTGTCGGTCATGTTCCCGACCGACCCTGCCCCGGCCTCCTCGAACGACCTGGGCATTGCCATCGTCAAACCGAGCACGGCCGAAACTGCCTCGCCCGGCATGCAGGCCATCATCCAATGGGCGGACATCGGCGCGGTGCCCGGCACCGTCGTTCGCCTGGCGGCGCAACGGCAGAGCGCCGTTCACGAGAACAGGGGCGATCCAATCCAGTTGATCGGCGACGGGACGCCCGGCTCGGGACGGGACGCGGTGGCCGACGGCGACGCCGACATCTTCATCTGGGATATCACCGGAGTGCGGGTCGGCGACTACGTGATCACGGCAACGATCGAATCGCCTGATGGCCGAACGGCCTCGGCGGTGTCGCGAGACGACAAACGCGGGACCACCGGCGTGCTCACCATCGTGACGGCGCTGCCTGTTCCGGTATTGACTTTTACCGCGCCGGCGGCGGACGTCACGGTCAACACTGGCGGGACCACCACGATCACCTGGACGGACAACGGCACCGCCAACGCCGATGCACGAGTACTTCTGGGACTCGACACTGACAGCGATCACGAGAACGGCAACGAGATCGTGCTGCTGCGTGACGCGCCTTTGAGCGATGACGACAATTCCGGCACGTTCACATTCGTGCGCCTGGATGAGAACGGGGACGCGGTGCCCGATGGAACGTACACGGTGTTCGCGATCGTCGACGACAACGCCAACGATCCGGTGACCTCGGTGGCCGCGGGCAAGATCATCGTCGCGCCGTAGCGACGAGGCTCATTCCTTCATTTCACGGCTGCGATGCCGCAGGTTGCGGCGGGTTGACGTTCGCGCCAATGGTCTGTAGGGCGCTTAACGCAGCTGCGTGGTCGGGCTTGACGGCGAGGGCGTCGGAGTAGGCCTTGATGGCCTCTTCGGCTTTCCCCTGCCTCTGGAGCACCAGGCCCAGACCGTAGTAAGCGTTGGCGTGCCGCGGATCGTACTGCACGGCAGTTCGGTATTCCTCAACCGCCGCTTCGAGCCGGCCGGTTTTGGCGTAGGCGTTGGCCATGTTGAAGTGAGCGCGGGCCAGTTCCGCGGGATCTTCGTCCCGGCGGGCCATTCGCAAGCCGTCGTGCAGTTCGCGGATCGCTTCCTCGAAGCGGCCCTGTTCATGGAACACGTTGGCGAGCATGATGTGGACCTGGAGGCGCTTGGGGGCCAGTGCTTTGGCCTGCTCATATTCTCCGATGGCTTCGGGGAATCGTTTGAGTGATTGCAGGGCATTACCCAGGTTGTAGTGCGCGTCCACGGAATTGGGATCGAGTTGCAGCGTCGCGCGATACTCCTGCATGGCCTCGTCGATCCGCCCAAGCTCGGCGAGCGAGACGCCCAGCGTGTTGCGAGCTTCCACGAACCCGGGCCTCAGTCGCACTGCCTCGCGCCCGTGCCGGACGGCTTCCTCCAGGCTTCCCTTCTGTTTCAGCAGCGTCGCAGCCAGATTGGCCTGGGCTCGGGCGTGGCGGGGATATTTGGCGACTGCGTCCGACCACAAGGCCAAGGGACTCTCGTAGACCTTGTTCCGATGGATGGTCACGGTGAGCAAGATCGCGGCGGCCAGCGCCAGACCGGGCAGGACGAACCTCGCCGGCAAGCGCCGCAGGAGCTCGGCCAGAACGAGAACGAAGCCGACGGCGCTGAGATAAGTTTTGTACTCCACATAGAGCTCGTATTGCGGCAGCACCGCCCAGGGGATCAAGGCGATGTAAAACAGCAGGATGCCGAAGGCGCCGATGGTGCAGCGCTTGACTGCCGCCACCACCGCGGCGCCGATCAGCAGACCTTGAAGCAAGACGGCCGCCCAGGCGCCGTGCTGCAGGAGGCCGTCAGAAATATCGAAGCCGTGGTCGATACACAACCATTGCGGCAGCGGCAGCAGCAGCAGCTTCCAATAGTTGAGGAAGACTCGTGACTCGGTCAGGAAGTGAGGCCAGGGCCCCCACAATTCGCTCTGGCTTAATGGTCGGATGCGGAAGCCCCGCAGTTCAAACAGGTTTTGCGTCCACAGAAAGAGGAACATGCATACGACGCAGAGCAACGCGCCGGGCGCCAGCCAGAACAGGAAACGCTTCGCCGCTTGACGGTCGGGGGCCCGCAGGCAGAACTCCATCGCCAGAATGGCCAGGGGCAAAGTCAGGCCCATGGATTTGGATTTGAAGCTGAGCCAGTAACAAAGGATCACCACCGCCAGCGAAATGACTCGCACGCCTGGGCGCTGGGCCCCGCGAAACCGCAGATAGGCGAGCAGGGCGGCCAAATAGAACGTCACCGCCATCAGGCCCCGGCGTTGGATGATGTAAACCACGCTGGCGGCGTGAAGCGGGTGCACGGCGAAGAGGACGGCCACGGCCAGCGGCAAGCCGAGCCTTGGCGGCGCTTCCGGCTCGACCAGCCGCAGGAGAGCCCGCAACAAGAGATAAACAAGGCAGGAGTTCAAGGCGTGAATGCAGACGTTGACCACCAGGAAGCCGGTTACGTCAAGACCGGGAAGACCCAGGCTCCTGTTGAGCGCGTAATTGAGGGCAAAGGTGATATAGGTCAACTCCTCGCCAGGCCGCAGGGCGTTTCTCCAGAAGCCAAGCAAGGAATCATGGACGGTCTGAATCTCCGGCTTCTCGGACAACAACACGGAATCAAAGAACAGTTCCTCGTGGTCCGCGTTAAGGTAGGCGATGGAGGAAGCCGCGACCAGAAGTAGCACCGCCGCGGCCCGACCGATCCACGGCCACGTAGCAACCGGTTGACCGCCGCAGGAGCGAAGCGAGGATCGTCGTTGATTATCCGGCTGTGGCATCTCCCGATCTCGCCAGAGCTTCCCTCAAGCCCGCCTGGAGTCGGGCGTCGTTCGGATTGATCCGCAGGGCTTCACGAAACTCGCGGGCGGCCTCCTGCGGGCGGCCGATTTGGAGGAGAACGGCGGCCAGGTTGCCACGTGTCTCGCTGTCCGCGGGTTGCAGCCGCACGGCCTCCCGTAAGTGTGCGACGGCTTCATCAGATCGCCCGGCATACAGCAGCGCGACGGCGAGATTCCCGTGGATCTCCGCGGAATCAGGCGCACCACGGAGCATTTCCTCATAGAGCGTGACGGCGTCCTGAAACCTGCCCAGCTTCACCAGGGCGACACCGAGATTCATCTGGACCCGGCCATAGCCCGGCTGGATGCGCAGCGCAGCCTCATACTCGGCGACTGCTTCATCGAGTTGCCCCTTCTGCTGCAGGGCGTTTCCGAGATTGAAATGAGCGTCGGCAAAATCAGGATCGAGCTGCAGGGCGCGGTGATAGTGCACGATGGCTTCATCGACACTCCCGCGGGCGACCAGAGCCTTGCCGAGGGAGTGATGGATACGAGGATTGTCCGGCCTTGCGCCAAGGCTATCAGACCAGATGCGGATTTCGTCGTGATATTCACCGTTGCGTTGGCTGGTAAGAACTCCCAGGACGCCTGCGGCGACGACGGCTGCGATCAAGCCGGCCGGCCATGACCGCCGCGATGAGGCGGGACTGTGCGCGGCCCAGCGAGAGATCAGCTCGTATGCAGCAAGCACGGCAAGCACGACCACCGCCGCCAGGGGCAAGTACATTCGGCGTTCGGCGGTCACCTCCGTGGTGATCGGCACCAGGCTCGAAGTAGGGGCAAGGATGATGAAGAAGGATGCGGCAAGAAAGCCGATCCGCGGCCGATAGACGAGGCTCAACGCGGTCACTGTCAACAACACCCCAATGGCCGCCGCATACGGGGCCACCTGCCCGACGGACAAGCTCTGAGGGGTGCCGTAGTCCAGGACCAGCGGGCGCGGCCAGAAGGCGAGCCGCAAGTAAGTCACAACGGCGATACACTGATTCTTGGCGTAGTCGAAGGCGCTCACGCCGTGGGAGA
This sequence comes from Phycisphaerae bacterium, assembly GCA_035542775.1. GTDB lineage: Bacteria > Planctomycetota > Phycisphaerae > UBA1845 > UTPLA1 > DATKKX01. Next base: position 7,767 of record DATKKX010000211.1, read on the forward strand.
AGCCGACCGAAGCTGAGCGGGGGCTGCCGGCCATCAGGATCGCCAGGAGGATCCATGTCGCCGCGAGGCCGACATACAGGCGGTGGCGACAGGCGATGACACGGCGGAAAGAGCCGGCAACGAAGATGCGGTCGTAAAGAAGAACCGTCAGCGGCGCGGTGACCATGACCTCCTTGCAGGCCATGCCCGATGCGCAGGCGGCCACGCAGGCGACGTACCAGCCAACGGGATGCGGAGCGTCACAGCCCCGGACAAAGCAGTAAAGAGTCAACAGGTAGAACAGCCCCATCATGGCCTCGGTCCGCTGGACCACATAGGTGACGCTTTCGGTCTGCAGCGGATGAACCGACCAGAGCAGGGCGGCGATTGCGGCCAACACGGGAGCCGCGTGACCGTATCGATCCTGAAGGCGCTCGGAGGACAACGTCCGCCGGACAAGCCCGAAGAGGAGCAGGCCGCACAGCAGGTGGACGGCCAAGTTGAAGGCGTGATAGCCCCAGGGATTCAAGCCGCCGAGGGCGTAGTTGACCGCCAGCGTGAGGCTGACCAAGGGGCGACCGGACACGGTGGCCTGCGGGGGCGCGGACATGGCCTGTGAGAGCGGCCAAAGGCTGCGTATGTACGGATTCTCGACGATGGCATGCACATCGTCGAAGAGGAACACGCCGGAAAAGCTGTTGGCGTAGACCAGAAGGCCGCAGATGACCAGCACGCCAGCGAAAATCTGTACGCGCTGACGGTCGGATGCCGCCACGGCTCCTGGCGCGGCAAGGGCGGGCGAAGCCGGAGCCGGCGATTGGGGCGAGTTGGAAACGGTGAGAGGCATGCGCAAGATGGTCTCTATTCTCGTGGTGGCGCGGTCACGAGGCTAGTTGTCTTTCTTTCGCAGGATCCGCAGGGCTTGCTTGATGACCGGATCGTCATCCTCGAAGTCCGCCGCCTTTGCTTTGACCTTGACATCCGGCTCGATACCCTTGCCTTCGAGGCAGGTGCCGTCGGGCAACATATCTTTCCACGACGGAATGAAGATCTCGACGTCATTCTCCATCTTATACGGTTTGGGGTTGCCGCTGCAGCCGGCGGTGGGGGAGCCGATCAAGGTGACCTTCTCGCCCTGTTTCATCATCAGGACGAACGATTCCCCGCTGCTGATTGCCCCGGGGCCGATCAGGACAGCGACCGGCTTGTCGAATTGCCTGGGCGGCTTGTTGCCCTGGATCGTTCTGCTGCTCTCTTCGGTGAAACCGGTCTTGGATTTCGGGTCGCGAGAGACGCTCTTGGAATAGACCTTCTCGCCTTTGACGAACCAGGCGGCGATCGGCTTGGCCAGCGGCTCGCTGCCGCCGTTGTTGGCCCGCAAATCGAGGATCAGGGCCTTGCAGTCCTTGTATTCATCCAGGACCTCCTGGACTTGCTCAAGGTCCTTCTTGCCATTGACGGCGAGCGTGGTAATCAGGATGTAACCGATGCCGTCGTCCGTCCGGGCGGTGGACACAGACGGATTTCGCTGCTTGAAGCCGGGCAAGACCGACTTGACGCCGTCGATGTTGATGTTCGACTTGTAGGTGCGAATGTGCGTCGGGGTTTGCTGGCCCTTGAAGTTCAACAACATGTGAACGTCCTTGGCCTCGGCGAGCATCGCGGCGGCCTCTTTGACCCAGGCGCGGGTGGTGGCGGCGCCGAGGATCTTCTTGCGGTGCTTCTTTTCGAGGGCCTGCCAGTCGTCCACCCGCAAGTCGTAGTAGGAATAGTGGTCCTTCAGCAGGGTCATGAGTTGCTTGAGACACTGCTCGTTGAGCTTCTTCTGCTCAGCTTTATCCGGCTTGGCCTCCACCGAGGCGGTGGAGAAGCTCCATTGCACGGGCTTGAGCGGCGTGCCGTCGGCGGAGCGGAAGTTCTCCGCGGGGGGGCAATTGAGCGACAACCGATAGTCGTGATCAGGCTGCAGCCTGACCTTGGCGACGATGGTGCGCTTGTTGATCCACTTGGGATCGCCCTGGATCGGAGGATAGGTGGGCCCGCCGCCGCAGAAGGACCAACCCATTGTGCTCATGTCGCAGTCGAAGACGATGCGGAGTTCCTTGGTGTCGGGATCCACGTCGGCGGCACCATTCGCCGGCGACAGCTCGGCTACCTTGGGCGCCTTGGCCAGCGCCGGGACAGCCGAGCAGAGGATGAGTGTGAAAAGAAAACGATTGACCATGCGTCGCAGGGGCATGATGAGGCTCCTCCAAGGGGCGACCGAACCACGAGACGGCGATTATACGGTCCGTGGACCGGTTCTGGGAATGAGATGGCGCCGGAAGCGGGGCGAAGGTCGGGCTGCGTTGGACCGGGAGCCTAGGCCTTTTTTCGACCACAGTTCGCCGCGCGGCTTCATAGGGAGCAACCTGAATTTCTTAGAATCTGCCCGAATTTGGCCCGGGTCAATTTTGCTTCGCGAAGGATGAAGACCGGAGGATGAAGGATGGACCAGGAATCGCGGCGCGGGCGGGGAGGCAAGCAGTCTCTGTCGCCCTTCCAGGGCTTCACCGAAATGATGCGCCGCCTCCCGAGGGCTCACGCCCTCGGCTATTGACTGCCGCCCTTCCAGGGCTCGAATGGAGCCAAGGTGGCTGCACCACAATGTCGCCCCGACTCCGATCTGTAGCTACCCCTCGACCAAAGTCGAAGGCTCTTTGTTCGTCCCGCTGGCGTTCTTGCGGGATTGTTTCACGGCTGCGGCCCGCTCGGCGCGGTGGCACAGGTAGCGGCCGAAGCTGCGGAGGGCCTCGTCGGCGGAGCGGAACATGGGGACGCCGGCGGCGCGGATGGAGCGGGCCAGCTCGTCGAACGGCGGGCCGCTGTCCACCACCGCGATCATCGGCTTGGTCGACTCGCGGAAGAGCGCGGGAAGCCGTTGGGCGATGGAGCCGGGGCGCTCGATCTCGTCGGGCATGTTCTGCATGTTCGGCGTCAGCGGAACGGCAGCCGCGACGATGGCGTCGATCTCGGGGTCGTCCATCAACGCCCGGATGCAGTCTTCCCAGGCCTCGTCAGTGGCCATCGGCGTCACGTCAAGCGGATTGCGAACGTTGACCAGCCGGTCGAGCTTGTGCTTGGCCAACACCCTGGTCAGGGTCGCGGCGGTCTTCTCGGAAAGCTTGGGCAGCTCGACGCGATGCTTCGGGCCGACAATGGCGTCGGCGATGCCGACGGTCTCGTAGCCGGCGTTGCTGATCGCGCCGACGCGCGGGCCGCGGACTTCCTTGCCGTGCAGGTCAGTGGCCAGCTCGAGGATCTGCTCGAATTCGCGGAAGGTGTCCACGACGATGGCGCCGGCCTTTTCGACGGCGCTCTGGCAGATGTCGTAGTCGCCGGCAATGGAAGCGGTGTGCCCGGCGGTCGCCGAGCGGCCGGCCTCGGTGCGGCCGGCCTTATAGAAGACGACGACCTTGCCCGCGGCGGTGATGTCGGCGACGGCGCGGACGAAGGCGACGCCGTCCAGGTCCTGGAAGCCCTCGACATACACGCCGACGGCGTCGATGTCGTCGCGGTCGGCCAAGGCGCGGAGCATGTCGGAGACGGTCAGGTCGATCTGATTGCCGATGGAGATGGCGAAAGTCGGGTCGAGCGTCTGGATGTTGCTCATCCGTGTAATGATGAAGGCGCCGCTCTGGGAGAGCAGGCCGACGCGCCGCGGTGTGGCCTGGCGCCGCGGGTCAAGCTTCTTGGCCTGGATGAAGAAGGTGTCGAACCGGCCGGGCCGCGAGCGCATGCCCAGGCTGTTGCCGCCGACGAAGATCGGGCCCCCGTCGGGCCGGGCGCGCGATGCGCGGATGACGGCGCGGATTTTCTCCTGGATCTCTTCGGTGCCCGCGGTCTCGCCGAGGCCGCCGGGGATGATGATGACAGAGGTCACCTTGCCGCTGTCGATGAGCTCCTGGAAGAACCTGGGCATGTCCTTGGGGGCGGCGGCCATGACCAGCAGGTCCACCTTCTCGGGCAGGTCGTTGACCGTGGGCACGCAGGGGATGCCGTCCAGCGTGGTTTCGCCTTCCTTGATGACATACAGGTGATCCGCCGGGAAGCCGCAGTCCTTGACGTTGTTCAGGATGATGCGGCCGAAGTTCTCCCGCTTGCCGGATGCGCCCAGCACGGCGATCGAGCGCGGCTGGAGCATGGACCTGATTTTCTGGATCGGCCTGGCGACAGGTCGCTTGGTGGCCGGGGCCAGCCGCCCGCGGCCGTCGAGCGGGATCAGCGTATGCCGCTTGAAGGCGAAGGGGTTGACTTCCAGTTCCTGGAGGTCGGGTCCCTCGTCGCCGCGATCGACGCAGAACGTTCGCGCGATGGCGATGAAGGCCCGGAAGCAGCGCATCAGCTCGCCGTCGGAGGCGATCCGGCTGTGTCCGCGGGCCTTTCCCGAGAGGATCTCGTACGCCGCGGTCTGCTTGAACAGCTCGAAGAACTCCTCGGCGGTGGTGTCGGTGGCCAGGGCCTTGGCGACGGCGATGCCGGGCTTGAGCTTCTGGGCGAAGTACTCGGTGTTGACGCCGCCCAGGCCGGCGGCGATGACGGGCCCGAACTCGCGGGTGGCGCGGATGCCGACGAACAGCTCCTTGCCGAAGCCGGACTGGCCGTGCTCGACGAACTCGACGATGAGCACGCCATCGATCTTCGGGCTGTGCTGGCCCTGCTGCATGAGCATCTGATCAATTTCGCGGGCGACGACCTCGCGGTCGTTGGGGGCGAATACGACAGCGCCGGAATCCGACTTGTGGACGATGTCAGGCGAGACGACCTTGAGCACCACCTTGTTGCCGGGGAACTGGGCCAAGGTCTCCTTGGTCACGGACATGCCGTTGGGGATAAAGACGTGGTGGGGCGGCGAGATGGCGCCGGCCAGTCCGACCACGCTGTAGACTTCGTGCTCGAAGAGCTGGCGGCGGCCCTGCTGGTAGGCGGCTTCGATGATCTGATTGATGGCCTGGGCCTCGGCGGACGACAACTCGCAGTCGAGCTCAAGCAGACTGAGGGCGGTCGGATCAGGGGCGGTGGTGGTTTCGAGCTGATCCGCCGGGATCGAGCTGACCCACTGCCGCACGCTGCGGGAGGTGGCGCCGCGAAGCAGGCCGTCGCGGTAGAGGTTGGCTGCACGGCGGCCGTAAGCGAAGGCCTTGCGGTTGGTCTCGATCAGCTTAGGGCCTTTGCGGCCGAACATCTCGACGATGGCGGCCTCGAAGTCGTCGACGTCGATGTCGATCAAGGTGGAGGCCACACCGAGCATGACCATATTGCTGGCCCGGACGGAGCCGGCCGCGGTCGCCAGGCCGTCGGCGTCGATGAGCACGTGCCGCGGGTAGCGGGCGACGCGATCAAGCACCTTCTCGACACTCCCGTAGTTGGGGATGTTCACCACGGGATTGCTGCTGGCGATGATGACGCCGTTCTCACTGAGAAACTGGACGTAGCGCAGGGCCTCCATCGGTTCGACAGCGAGGATCATGTCGGCCCGACCTAGCGGGATCAGGTCGCTGTAAAGATCATGATCGGCCACGCGCAGGTGCGACTCGACGGCACCGCCGCGCTGGGACATGCCGTGGACCTCGGCCTGCTTGACCCGCAGGCCGCGCCGCAAAGCGGCGATGCAGATCGCCTGGGCGGTGGTGAGAATGCCCTGACCTCCGACACCGGCAAGAATGATGTTGATTTCCATAGTAGTCAGTTCCCCTTGCTGCTAGGCGACTGTTTGCTTGCGAGCCTGCGCCGCCTGGACTGCTTTGCGCGTCGACTGGATGCACGCCCGATAGGCGACCACGACCGAGAGCCCGCGATGGTTGATCTCGCGCCGGAGAAGCTCGACGTTTTCGGCGTGGTACTTGGGCATCGGCTGCATCTTGATCAGGTGCTCCTCTTTCACGCCGAGCCCTTTGAGCAGCGCCATCAGGTCGTCGCCGCTGGCGAGGATATCCTGCCCGCCGGTCATGGCGGTGATGGCGTTGTCCAGGATGATGACGGTCATGTTGGCGTCTTCGTGGGCGGCGCCGATCAGGCCGGTCATGCCGGAGTGCGTAAAGGTGGAATCGCCGATGGTGCATACGACCGGGTGGGCACCGGCTTTGGCGGCGCCGAGGGCCATCGAAATCGACGCCCCCATGTCCACGCAGGTGTGTACCGCGTTGTATGGCGGCAGAGCCCCCAGGGTATAGCAGCCGATGTCGCTCAACAGCAACGGCGACGCCTCCTTCTCCACCGCCTCAACCAGAGCGCGGAACGTGTCGCAGTGCGGGCAGCCTTCGCACAGCCGCGGCGGCCGGGAAGGCAAGCCCTCTTCAACGTCGAGCGTCGGGAGAGCCTGCATGCCCAGGGCGGCGCGGACGCGTTCGACCGTCATCTCGCCGTCCATTCGCAGGGCGCCGCTGCGCTTGCCGCGGATGGAGTGACCGGGAACGCCCAAGGCCCCGTTGATCTGCGTTTCGAGATACGGATAGCCCTCCTCAATGACCAGCACATCCTGGCAGTGGTTGACCAGGTCCCGGATCTGTCGAATGGGGGCGGGATAGGTCGCAATCTTGAGCAGGGAGTATTCCGAGTCAAAGCCGATGACCTCGCGGACGTAGTTGTAGGCGATGCCCGTCGTGATGATCCCTTTGGGGCCGCGAAGCTCCAGCAGGTTGAACTGTGAATGCTCGCAGTAATCGCGCATCTTCGGCACCAGGTCGATCAACCGCCGGTAGCGGACACGGGCATTCACAGGGAGCAGAGTCCAGTGACGCCAATCGAACGGCGTCTTGATCGGATCGGGTACCGCGGCCGGGGCGGGCTGCACGCGGGCTCGACTGTGGGCCAGGCGCGTGACCAAGCGAACCAGCACCGGCATGGCCATCCGCTCGGAATACTCGAAAGCCTCGCGAACCATGTCGTAGGCTTCCTGCTGGTTGGACGGCTCGAACATCGGAATGGACGCGAAGTCGCCCAGGACACGCGAGTCCTGCTCGTTCTGCGAGGAGTGCATCCCGGGATCGTCGGCCACGGCGAGGACCATGCCGCCTCGAGCTCCGGTCAGGGCGGAGCTCATGAACGGGTCCATGGCCACGTTCAAGCCGACGTGCTTCATCGAGATGAGGGCCCGCTTGCCCGCGAAGGACATCCCCATCGCTTCCTCGTAGGCCACCTTCTCATTGGCGGACCAACGAGCGACGATGCTGCCATTGTTCTTGACGCGGTGTTGGACGAACTCGAATATCTCGGTCGAAGGCGTACCAGGATACCCGAACATGCCGCTGATGCCGGCGTCGATGGCCGCCAACCCGACCGCCTCGTCTCCCAAGAGCAGTTCACTCATGATTTCGCTCTCTTTCGCTGCAATGTCGAATGACGCGTGTCATCAATGAAGGGCCATTCGGCTGCCCCGTGGTGCATGCCCTCATAGCGGAACATTCTATCAACCCAGTCACGGCCTAGCGACAACGACAGGCCGATGCCACATCGACCCCCGGGGCCAGCGTTCAAGCGGCTTGGCCGCTTATCGTCCCCCTGCTTCGGCCCAGGCGGCTCGGTGGCGAGAGAATCCCATCCAAGGATGCAGGCAAGCCTTGTGCCGATTGCGGACTTCCGGATGAGCGGCCGCTTGCAGAGTCCTGCTGTCGAGTCTGGGCGAACTTTTGCGCAGCCGGCGTGGACTGCTGCTCCTCGACCTTGGAGGCGTCAAGGCGATTGAGCCCGGCTGGCAGGACAAGCGGTGACCGAGGGCGGCTCAAGGCTTGACCAGAACCTCGAGGAATTGGTAGGCTATAGGTGAAAGAAGCTTGCGGGGAAAGCACTCGCGGTATCATTTCGCGGCCGATCTGCCGCATCGCATTCGCATCGGAGGTCGATTCGATGAAGAAGCATGTGAACCAGTTTTGGGGGCGGCTTGCAGTGGTCGCCATGGTCATTTCCCTCGGGGCGGTCTCCTCGACCGTCTTCGGCCAGGCCGCGGTTCGGGCCGTCTTCGTCTCGAACAACGGGAATCTCGAGGGCAGCGTCTCCTCGTTCACCATCAACCCTGATCTGACGTTGCACTTTGTGGCCAAGCGCGTCACCGGTACACGCCCGACACTCAGCGTTCCCTGCCCCGGCTGCAACGCCTATGAGATCGCGTTGACGCCCAACGGGAGGTACATCGCCCTGGTGCATCCGGCGGGTGATCTGGACGGGATCACCATCGTGGAGGTGGGAGCCGATGCGTCCATGACCAGCGTGGTTCAGGTCGTCATGACCGTGGGGCAGGACGGGCCGATGGACGTGCAATGGCTGGACAATCAGTACCTTGCCGTTCTTCGCACCACGCCAAGCCCCAATCAGGTTGGGATTTACAGATTCGTGGCGTCTCCCCCGGCGCTGACGCTGGTCAATACCTACCCCGTGGGCAGCTTCTCAAGCTATCTGGCCGTGCATCCGTCCGGTCAGTATCTCTATGTGGCCAACTCATCGAGCCCCGCCTTCCAGGTCTACGCCTTCCGGATCAACGCGGGTGGCACTCTGACCCAGATTGACACCGAGCCCACCGGCAGCGTCTACGCTCTTGAAGTGGCCGTCAGTCGCGATGGGACCAAGCTCTACTCGGCCGGCGGCATCAGCGGAAGCGGGCACGCCGTGGTCGGGATGACCATCGGCACGGACGGCAGACTGACCACGATGGCCGGCAGCCCCTTCTATTCGCCGGGCCAATCCCCGTCGAATGTCTATGTCAGTGACGACAACCGCTATTGCCTCGTCGGGCATGGCACCGATGCGTCGCTTCGGGTGTTGGCCATTAACCAGGTCACGGGCGCGCTGACCGATACCGGCTACCGTTTCAGCGTCGGCTCTCAGGGATCGTTCGGCGATGTCCGGTCGATGCGCGACCTGGTTTTCGTCACCGACACGTCGGACGGGCCCACAGGCATCTACTCCCTCACGCTGGGGGAAGGCGGGGAACTGATCCAGAACGGGTCGCTGGTGGACACGACAGGCATCGGCCCGCGATCAATCGCAACATGGACGCCGCCGATCCCGGGCGACATGGATTGCGACGGTGACCTCGACATTGCCGACATCGACGCCTTTGTCCTGGCTCTGCTGAATCCGCCCGGCTGGGCCAGCACGTATCCGTACTGCAATATCAATCGCGGCGACATGGACGGAAACGGCCTGGTGAACGGCGCCGACATTCAACTGTTTGTGGACGCCATCATTCCGTGATACTCGTTCGAGAGCCCGGCGGAGAGGGTGGAATGTGGTTTAGATTCGCCCGCCGGGCTCTCCTTGTCTCCCGGGGCGGCGGTATAATTCAGCAGCGTTGATCGGGAACGCCGCCGGCTGAGGGAGGCCGCCGCAGACATCGTCCGGCGGTATGAGTCCGACCGGCAGCTCCTGATCGATTCAGGCGATTCAGTATGGCGGACACCACCGCTGCAACGCAGAAGAAACCATCGTCGGGCGGGCTGCTCGATCCTGACTTCATGAACCGGCTTGAACGCCTGGAGATCATCTCTCGGAAGATCCATTCCGCGCGGAACAAGGGCGAACGGGTCTCCAAGCGCAAGGGCGAATCCGCCGAGTTCGCCGACTACCGCAATTACGTCAGCGGGGACGACCTGCGCCACATCGACTGGAACATCTACGCCCGGCTGGAGCGGCTCTTCCTCAAGCTCTTCCTGGAGGAGGAGGAGTTGAACGTATCGATTCTGGTGGACGTGTCCAAATCCATGGATTCGGGAGAGCCGCAGAAAGCGCTTTACGCCAAGCGGGTCGCCGCGGCCATCGGCTACATCGGTCTGTGCAATTACAACCGCGTCAACCTGTACGCCTACGCCGACAAGATCGTGGGTTTTCTAAGGGCCCTTCGCAGCCGCCGGATGATGTCGCGCGTGGTGCAGTTCCTGGAGGAGGTGCCCATCGAGGGCAAGAGCCATTTCGCCGCGGCCGCCAGGCAGTTCGCCATGCGTCACACCCAGAAGGGGGTGGCCCTGGTGGTTTCCGACTTCCTCGACAAGGGCGGCTTCGAGGAGGGCCTGCGATATCTTCTCGGACGGCACCTGGACATCTATGCCCTGCAAGTGCTCAGCCCGGAGGAGCTGCAGCCCGAACTGGCCGGCGACCTGAGGCTGGTGGACTGCGAGGACGACGACGTCGCCGAGATTACCGTGAGCAGGCCGCTGCTGGACAAATATAAGGCCAATCTTCAGGCCTTCTGCGAGTCTCTGCGCGACTACTGCAATCAACGGGGCATCGCTTATGTCATGGCCCCGACCAGCCACCCGTTTGAAGCCCTGATCCTCAGCTATCTCCGCCAACGGGGGCTTGTGCGATGATCCTGTTGTCATGGCAGACAGCCCTCCTGGTCGGCGCGATCGCCATACCGCTGTTGATCCTGCTCTACTTTCTGAAGCTGCGGCGAAGGGAGCATCGCATTTCCTCAACGCTCTTGTGGAAGCGGGCGGTTCATGATCTGCAGGTCAACGCTCCCTTCCAGAAGCTCCGCCGAAACCTGCTCCTGTTCCTGCAACTCCTGGTCCTCGGGGCGATCATCTTCGGCCTGGCCAATCCGGTGATGAATTTCGTCAAACGTCAGGAACGGAACATTGTGCTGCTGGTGGACCGCTCGGGCTCCATGAAGACCATCGAACCGGACGGGCGGACCCGGATGGAGCATGTCAAGGACGCTGCGGCCCAGTTCGTCTCCAACCTGGCGGACGGCTCCCGGGCGATGGTCATCAGCTTCGCCGACCGGGCCAACGTGGCGTGCAGCTTCACGGACGACAAGCGGCGGCTTGAGCGACAGATCCGCGAGGTCGAGCCAACCGATGCGTGCAGCAAGATCGGCGAGGCCCTGCAGTTGGCCGTGGCTTACTCCGCCAGCCTGGTCGACGAGAGAGGCGGCGGGGGTGTTCCCGAAGCCGCCCAACGCGGGGCCGCCGACATCGAGCTTTTCAGCGACGGGCGGATCGCCGACGCCGACGAGCAGTACGTGACGCGCGGCTCGATGCAGTACTACAAGATCGGCGAAGCGGCGGACAACGTCGGCATCGTCGCCTTCAGCGCCCGCCGCCACTACGAACGTCCAGGCATGCTGTCGGTCTTCGCGGAAGTGGAGAACTTCGGGCCCCGGCCAATCAGGACAGACGTTTCCATTCTCCTCGACGGCAGACTGCTGCCCGGCCCCGGCTCAATCAAGGAGATCGAGCTGGGCCCGGCGGCGGCCCCCACGAGCGGGCCGGCCCGTCCCGACGACACCGCCGCCCTCGCTTCGCGGCAGACCGTGATCTTCGAGATGCAGCACGAATCGGGCGGAGTGGTCGAGGTCCGGCTGAGCCGCGATGACGCCCTGGCGCTCGACAATCGCGTCGTGGCTCCGATTGATCCGCCGCGACAAGTACGCGTGCTGGCCGTCTCGGACCGCGCGGACGTGCGCTGGTTCCTCAACCGCGAATTCGTCGAGAGCCTGGAGATCAAGGACTTCAAGCTCATGACCGGCCAGGAATATGAGTCGGCTCCCGACAAGGCCCTTATTGCCGAGGGCCGCAGCGCCTTCGACCTGGTGGTTCTGGACAATCATGACACGGCCCGTCTGCCTCCCGGCGACTACGTTTTTCTTGGCGGGCTGCCCAGGGTCAAGGGCTATGCCCGGGGTGAGGAGGTGGAGGGACGCGTGCTGGCGCTGTGGAATGAGAGTCACCCGCTTCTGCGCAGCGTGGGTGTCGACCGAGTCTTTATCTCCAAGTGGAAACGGCTGACGCTGCCGGAGCACGCCGTCAAGCTGATCGAGGGCGAGGACTCGGTGGTGCTGGCCCTGGTGACCGAGCCCGGGCACCGCTATGTCATCAGCGCGTTTGACGTGCTCGACACGAACCTCCCGTTGCAACCGGCCTTTCCGATCTTCCTGCAGAACGCGGTCATGTACCTGGCTGGCGGGGGCCTGCTGGATGAAGGCCGCCTGATCCGCCCGGGCGATACGATGAGCCTGCCGGTACCGCCCGGCGCTCAGAATGTGCGCATCGACGGGCCCGACGGCCGAGAGGAAAACCTGGAGGTCCAGGGCCGGCATTCCATGACCTTCGCCCACACCTATCTGGCAGGTGTGTACCGGGCGGTCTTTGATGACAAGGGCCGGACGGCAAACGCGTTCGCCGTCAACACACTCGATCCGATTGAGTCGCTCATCACCCCGAACGAGACGTTCACCATCGGAGCCGAGCAAGTTGCGTCGGTGACCGGCCAGGTGAAGGTAAATGAGCCGCTCTGGCCCTGGGCCGCGGGCGCCGCGCTGCTGGTCCTGCTTGTGGAATGGTGGATCTACAACAAGCGCGTCATGCTATGACCAGCGAGAGGTTCGGAGGCCGAGACCTTCCCATCCGCGACGGCGGTCCGGCGCCTATGTCACCAACCAATGTGACGGCAAGGAAGCGTCCGTTCGGAACCGTCCCAGTACAGCGCGCCGATGGTCGACCACGGGTCGCTGGCCGGTCACGGCCCTCATTCGGAATAAGCTTCGCCTTGCCGCCAGCAATTCGGGCTGCGAGAATGTCGTAGGAATGGCTCGCAAACACCGTGATACGGCCGGCCCCTCGCTCGCCCGCACCGCGGGCAAGCCCTCCGCGCGGTCGCGGCGCAAGGCATCGCCAGCGGCGGTCCCGGCGGCAGCGGTTGTACGCGACGAAGCGGTCGACCGATTCGCGAGACGCATATTCTGGGCGGCGGGGATCGCGGCCCTGCTGCTTTTGGGATTCCTGTGCTTCTTCCCGGTGCAGTCCGACGATGTCTTCATGTACCTCGCCATCGGCCGGAGGGTCATGCGCGAGAAGGCCTTCCCGACCATCGATCCTTTTCTCTTTTCCATCCCCAACTATCACTGGCACATCCTCCACGAATGGGCCACCCACCTGATCGTTTACGGATTGTTCTGCCTGGGAGGCTGGACTCTGCTCATCGTCGCCAAGACGCTCATGCTGCTGGCGGCGGCCGGGATGGCGTTGGTCGCGGCGTGGCGCCTGGGCGTGCGCTCGGCGGTCGTACCGCTGCTGCTGATCCTGGCGGCAGTGGCCGGCTACCACCGTTTCATCGAGCGGTCTTCCCTGACTTCCGATTTTCTGACGGCGGCGGTGCTGGCAATCGTGGCCCTGGATCGGGCCAAGCCCGGGCGCCTGCGATATCTGCTCCCGTTCATCTTTCTCGCATGGGTGAACCTGCACCCCGGCTTCTATGTCGGCCTGGTCATCTGCGGTCTGGCGGTGCTTTGGGATATCCGCCGAATCCGGCAGCGGCCGGTGCAGATCTTCGCCGGCTGCGTGCTTGCCTCAGCTCTCCTTTGCCTGGTGAATCCTCAAGGAGTCGCTGGAATTACCTATCCCCTGCAGCCGATCTTCGACCGCCGTTGGGACATATGCCGGGTTTACAATTACGAATGGATGCCGACGCTGAATCCTCGATACCTGCATTCGATTCACGTTCCGGCCTTCCTCGGGCTGATCGGTCTGTGCATCCTTCTGGCACTGACGGCCCTGCGCCGCCGACCCTGGTTTGAGATTTCGGTATTGGCCCTGCTCGTCTGGCTGGGTCTTTCGGCGGCCCGCTTTCTCACGACCGCGTCGTTTGCTCTCTGCGTGCTGGCGGTCGTACTGGTTTCCAAGTCATGGTTCCACGAAGCGGCGGCGGGACCGTGGAGACTGCCCAGGCTCAACATCGCGACCAGCAGCGCTGTAATCGCGGTGGCGGTCGTGTGCTGCTTCAAGATCGCCTTCTGGGGATATGACTCTTTGGCCGGTCCGCGCCACCTGGGCGGCGGCCTCGATGCCGTTCGCCATCCGACAGGAGCGGCCGACTTCATCGACCGGATCGGGCTGGAGACCAACCTCTTCAACGAACATGGGTTTGGAACTTACCTGGCGTGGCGATGGGACGGGCAGCGCAAGCTCTACTTCCACGGGTTCGTCGACGACATGGATTTCTACGCACACAACTACATCGGCGTGACTGAGTCGCGCGAGCAGTTCAACCGCATTGTGAACGAGTTTCAGATCGGCGCCTTTCTGCTCAATCGACCGGACCCGGACGGCTTGCCATTGGTCTATCGCGTGCTCCTCAACTCGCCCGAATGGCGACTGGTTTTCCGGGACGACCGGTCGATGCTCTTCCTGCGGACCATTCCGCAAAACGAGGCGGCCTTTGCGCGGGGGCTGTCGGCGCAATGACGACAGCGCGATCGCCGCAGTGACCGCCTAGCTGATGCTCACCGCTTGGCGATGGCAGGGCACTTCGGTCCGGTCCGGCGTCCCGCTCAGGTTTGCGGACCGCCCCTTCCGCTGCCACGACGATGGTGCCGAGAAAAACGCCTTGATCGTGTGGTGACCGCCGACGGTGTTCGGAGTGATGCCGCCGCTGACAGTAGACGATTTATGGTGCGGGGCGGCCCATGGACCCGGGGCCGCTGCCCATTCGAATGTCCTCGCCGTGATGCGCACCGCCAGCCCGGCCCGGGCGAGAGAAAGAACGCCCGCCGGGCGGCGACTATCATCCGAGAGGGCCGCCGTACGAGACTTGGGAGGGTCGCACAAATGGTAATGAAAGTACCCGAACCGAAAACGATTCTTGCCGTCGATCAGGATCCGCGCGCCCTGCTGGACCTGATGAACTGCCTGTCGAAAGCGGGCTTCAACGTGCAGTCGGTGATCAGCGCGGCGGATGCCATGAAGATCCTTCGGGCGCGGCGCGTGGACGCGATCACCCTGAACGCCTCCCTGACCGGCGAAATGGACGGCTTTCGAATGGCGGCGGCGCTGGGCGACGATCCGAGGACCCGCGATATCCCGGTCATTCTTCTGGCCAACAACGGCGAGAAGAATTTCCCCGAGAAATGCAAGGCCGCGGGCGTAAAGCGATTCATGTCCAAGCCTTACGACCTGGCTCAACTCGTGGGCATGGTCAAGGACGCCGTGGCCCAGGGGGAATTGGACCAGGTAAACATTGCAGCGGGGTCCAAGCAGCGGCAAGCAGTCTAAGTCCGGGTTCTCACTTCGCGGACACGGTGTAAGAGTAGGCGACCTCGGCGTTGGGACCATCACCGGGAAGATATGCGCGTATGTACTCGACAGTGACCGCCGCGGGCGAAACCGAAACGCGAAGATGGCCCGAGTTGTTCACCTGATCACCGTGGATATACAGACCATCGTCGGCAAAACCGGAGCTGTAATAGGAGTCACTCGGCTGGGGACACTCCTGATAGACCACGCCGTCCAGTTCCTGGTGCACGAAAGTGTGATCGTGGGCGTGAAAGAAGATGGTCACGTTGTTGGCGGCCATCACTTGGTGAATGGGAGCACTCCAGTGCGGCCGCATGGTGGGAAAGACCGGCTGGCCGTACTTGTCCTCGCCGCCCCATTCGTATGAGCCTCGCTGGGCCAGCGCAAAGCGGGCGGCCTCGATACCGCCGCGCCCATAGGTGATCACTCCCCCGGTCACCTGATGGGCAAAGACAAATTTGAAGGTCGCGGAACTGTTGGCCAGCGTGTTCCACAGCCACTCGTACTGCTGGTAGCCCAAGGTCCAGTCCCAATTGTCACCGCTACCGGGCCCGCCGTAGGAATGGGGTTTTCGAGTGGTGTACCAGTAGGGATCCAGCACCACAAACAGGGCATCGCCCCACTGCCAGGCGTAGTAGTCTTCACGCAGACCGCAATAGGCGGTTTCCTCCTGGTTACCGGTGTAGAAGCCATCCGGCTCGGGCAGAGGGTAAACCATCTTGCGCGCATTGGTCGCCCACACGGCGACGTTGTTGGGCGAGCCGTTCAACCTCCAACCCTGCTCACCCTCATGGTTACCGAGAGCGAAGAAGAACGGAGCTGAATGGCAGACCAGGTCGAGGTAGGGCCGCTGGTCAAGATGTCGCTGCACAGCTTCCTCAAAATCGACCACGTCGCTATAGAACCCGCCATACCAGAACCAGTCGGACCGCTTCTCATAAGACTCGGAGTTGAACGTGTCTCCGAGGTCGATGAGGAAATCCGGGGCATCCGCCCAGATGTTGTTCAACGTCATCCGGTAGAGGTCGCAACGGTCCGGGTAATTCCGGTAATTGTGCAGATGGGAGTCGGTTTGAACCGCAAAAGTGAACCCGCTGCCGGGGAGCCGCTGCGTGTGGAAGGATCGCTCCGGCCCGGCGAAGAATTCCGACTCACCGAGTTGCCGGTACCGCATTCGATAGTAGTATCGCGTGTCGGCAGAAAGGGGACTGAGGACGACCGCGACGGGGGTTCCGCCCGGATAGTAAACCACGGGCGTCTGCTGGTCGAAGACATGGGGCGAGGATCCGTATTCGAAATACGCCTCCAGCTTCACCAGCGGGACCGTATTCACGGTAATGGAACGATCGGTGGGTCTGCTCAGGAACTCCTTGCCGACCAGAGCGGAGCGGGCGGTGCGGTAGATCTCGAGCCGCGGCATGATCCTGGGGATGTGGCAGGATTCGCGCACGTCATAGTCACGAAAGACCAGGTAGTTGTTCCCCTTCGGGCCGTTATTCTGAATCACGATCGCCGCGGTCGTGTTGCCCTCGTCGCCCCAGTCCAAACGTTGTATGATTTCGTTGATGATCGGGGAAATGTCGGGGCTGTAGCGAATCACCGGATCATAATCGAAATCCCCGGCTGCGGCGGGCCAGTCGGAGGTCTTCACCCAATCAACCGCGGCGGTGGTCTTGGGCAATTGCGAGGGCCTCTGCTCGCTGAAGTCCGGGGGGTCGGCCAGATCGATGCCGACGATCCGAAGCACGGCCGCCGAGTCGACCTGACCGTAGCCTGTGGCGGGAAAGGCCAGGCGAGCGCAAGCGATCGTTTCGCCCTGGCGGATTTGGGGCAGATGAAAGCGGAACCCCGCGTCATAGGTTCCCCAGCAAGAGATTCCCACGTAGTTGTGGCCATACCAGTCGCAACCGTCCGGATACCATGCGGCGCCGTCGACCTCGGTTCCATCGTCGCCGTCGCCGCTCAAGTCAATGATGAGCATTTCGGGACCGGCGAAGGCGGTCTGGAAGGAGGCAAGATCGAAGAGATCGGTATCACCGTCCTCGTCGAAATCGTAGGTTATGCAGTCAGTCGTCCGATCGAGGCGGGGCCCCGAAAAGCACGTATCCAGCTTCAGAAAGTCGTTTGCGTCAATACACCAATCCAGGTCGCCGTCGCCTGGAATGGTCGGCGCCGCCTTGGGCGGCGAAGGGGGCTGCACGGAGCCATCGCCCTCCTCGGCAATTCGATGCCAATCTCTGCCCGTGTCTTCTGCCGCGGTCAGCAAGGCATTCACGAAGGACTGGACATCCTGGCCATCGATGCTCCCGTCATCGTTGGCGTCCGCGGCGCACCGGGCGTAGTCTCCGTCATTGCTCGTGCCGAGGAGAAGGCGCACAAAGGCGGGAACGTCCCCTTCGACAGACACTTTCCCGTCTCCGTCCACGTCGCCCGATCGGCAGACGGTGAAGGTGATTTCGGCCGGCTCCAGCGCCACTTCCGCAGCGCCGACCAGCGAAAAGTCGGGCGCCGGGTGGATGGTGAGCAGAGTGTTCGCCACCGTGTTGCGGAGCGCAAAGGTGTAGGGACCGGGAACGGAAGGAGCCGGAAACGAACCCATGGCGATGATCTGCCCATCGGGGCCCTGGCCGATACCGGCCTCGACGTCGACATCCTGACCGAAATGAGAGCCTGGCACGCCGAAGGTGTTCTGACCGCCGCCGATCTGCGCAAGGTTCGTTGCGCCGACGTTTCCAGTCGGCGTGCCGCCATAGCCGCTGTTCTGCCCCTCTCCTCCCGGATTACTCAGACCGCGAGGGCGGTCAAAATCAAGCATGCCGTCAGGCCGGATACCGGGCGACAGGTCGATCAGTTGGGGGTTGTCGGGGTTCTGTTCAAGATTGGCGACGATGAGCGCCAGGCCCATGTTGTCGCCCGTGCTGACGGTGGTCTTGATGGTCCATTGGATAAGATGACCGTGAGGCACCACAGTCCCATTGCTCGGAGACGAGAGGCTGACAATAACGACGCTGTTCGCGTAGGCCGGCATGGCCCATCCGAGAAGCGCAATCGCGAGTTTTGGCAACCAAACCCGCATTGTCTTTCCACCCGCTTGATGTGCGATCCCACAACCACGTTCAGAACTGAAGCGTATCCGAATCGACGCGTATTGTCGCAGTATCCGCAGAGAATGTCAAGGGGAAACGGGGCAGCGGGCGAAGAGTTCCGGACGGCCGCGCGGTGTGATGCTGACGGCCGATGTTATGGTCCGTCGTGGCCGCTGAGAAGGGCGGCCTACCGCACTCGGCCACCCCAGAGCCCGGCCGCCAGGGAGAGGCGGCCTGACCGTTGCCGTCATGGCTCCGCCCGCTGACTTGCCGTGATCGGGTCATGCTCGGCGCCACCGCGACCTGGGGGCAGGTCTGCAGACCGGAGAATATCGTCCGGCACCGGCAGGATGACGGAGTAGGAGTACACTGCGGTCAGCGAGTCGAAGTGAGCTCCTCCTCCAACGAAATAGCCAAACGTGACCCACTTGCCCGGCTCGTGGCCGCCAATCCTTGGCGGCCGCCACGCCTTGACGGGGCTACCCGACCATCCTTTGGCCAACGCGGGTTGAGCCATGATGTAGTCTTCAGGGAGCAGAGCCCTCAGGCGGCGGGTGCACCTGCAATCGGGCAGAGGGTGATCAGAAATCGTCAGCACGCGATCGTCGTCGCGTCCTCTCCTGCTGCCGACCACCACGACATCGCCTGGTCGTGGGCGATAGGTCGGATCGGCCCAGCGGTCCCACTGCGGCAGAGCCCGGTCTAGCTGGATCAACGCAAAGTCTCCGCGGTCCTGATCGGGGCGCAGAAGGCGGACGACACAGCCTTTGTTCCATGGACAGTTGGGGTCGTCCGTAAACTCGGCAGTTTCCCCACGCTCGGGCAGCGGCGCCTGGCCATATCCGAGAAACCGGTCTCCGACACGTCCCGGGGAAGTCATGAAGGCGTGGCCGGCGGTGACCAGAGCCGCCGGCCCAATCGGAAAGGCGGTCTCAAAACCGACGTCAAAATAACCCGACTCATCCGGTTCCGTCTTGGCGGCCAGCAGGTTGCCGGTGACAAAACTGAAGTCGATGTCCTCGCCGAAGTAGTCTCGGGCCCGCTGGGCCTCGGGTACGCGAGCGCAGCCTGCGGTGATGCCAACCAGAGTGAGGGCCAAGCCGAGAGATGAGACAGCGCGAAAGCGAAGAGTCACTTTACGGTTCTTCCTGGACATTCCCAACCGAGGCCTCCTTCATCTGACACCTTGTTCGGGCACCAGACGGCTACGGCTCGACCTCGCCGGTAGCTCCGACCTGGCTCGGAACGTACGGAATTGTGCACGAGTCGGAGCCTTGCCCGGCGATCAATCCACGAGCTTCGATTCCGGCGTATCGGCAGCTCTCTCTTTCAACCGGAATTGCTCGGGCCGGTCCTTGATGACCCGGCGGAGCCACTCGTCTGGATAACCTTTCTCCTGCGGCTGGCCCTTCTCGTCCTGTACGTAACCGTCATTGTACTTGGTGATCAGGTGCTCACCGAGTGCCCGCCAGCGCTTGACCACCAAGTCGCCGTGGGAGACGGAATAGTCAGTGAGAAATCGCGTCATCAGCTTCGGATCCGTCTTGCCCAACTCGATCGCGGTCTTTTCGACGGCGGGTTGCAAGGCCAGGAAAGTCCCTTCGAGATCGCGCTGCACGGCCTGGATCTCAGGCAGCATGTCGCAGTAACGCAGGTTGGCGTAGTTGGCGACGAAGTTGAACACCCACCAGGCCGAGTCCCACGAGAACCTGTTCAGGCTGCCGACGGTAAATGACTCGGGCAGGGCGTCGATGCAGCAATACAGCGGCACGTAGCACGTCGTGTAGGTGTCGTCCACGCCGTACCAGAAAACGCCGCCGACCGGATCGGGCAGCGACGCCCGCGACTGCGAGACGAAGGTGTACCCTGTCTGCTGAGTCGAGATGGGCCGCTCCCAGGAGTATTCGACGCCATCGACCTTCCAGGTGATCGGCCGCCAGCGGTCGGGCATGCCGTATGGACCGGCATCGAGACCCTTGGTCATGTCGAGTTCGGTGCCCTCGTAGTGATCGCGCATCAGCGAGAAAACGTCCGCGACCGACAGCTTCTTGTCGGGCTTGATCCACAGCGGGTATGGCAGTGATCCCTCGACCGCCCGACTGTAATCGGGCGACAGATTCAACGACGGAGCCGCCCGGCGGAACATGCTCCAGACGCGGGTGTCGGAGTAGCGTCTGTTTTGCGGGGTCGGCGGGCAGTAGGCGTCGCAGAACCGGAAGGGCTTGCCTGACTTGGGGTCGTAGTAGCCTTTCTCGATCGCGAAGGAAACGACGTTGTCCGAATGGACGCAGCTCTCCGGATCTTCCATCGGGAATTCACCGATCCGGGCCTTGTTGGCATGGCAGGAGATGTAACCGTCGGGGACGCGCACGGCGACCCACTCGGCTCCTTTGCCGCCCGGGCCCGGACCGATGATCTCGAGGATCCAGGCTTCATTCGTATCCGCGATGGAGATGGATTCGCCCGTGGAACGATAACCGTATTCGGCAACGAGATCAGTTATGACCTTAATCGCTTCTCGGGCAGTCCTGGCCCGCTGCAGGGCCAGCCGCATGAGATCGAAGTAGTGCAGCAGGCCGTCGCGGTTCTCCAGCTCGGCCCGGCCGTCGAAGGTCGTCTCGCTGATGGCGAGCTGGTGCTCATTCATCAAACCAACGACAGCGTAGGTGTGAGGGATTTGCGCGATCTTGCCACGGACCCTGCCGGACCAGTCCTTGAGCTCACACACCTCGCCGGGCTTGTAATCCGCGGCGGGCATAGCCCGAAGGGTGGGATGGAATTCACCGTCACAGGTGTAGGTGATCATGACCGAGCCGTCGATTGAGGCACCTTTGGTCACCAGCAGGTTGGTGCAGGCATTGGCGCGCGGGCCGATCGAGCTGACGCAACTCACGATGCAGAATAAGACAATGAGACACTTCTTCATGATGCCAGTCCTTCTGGAGGTTGGGACTCATTCCAGGGATCCACCCAATGGCTCGGCCCCCATTTTAGCAACGGTGACGCTCCTCACCCTGTACGCACGATCTCCGGCATTCCACGGCTGCCGTGCAGTCAGGCAGGATGCGGCTCACGCCCATGTCGCAGGTTTACCGCGCGGAGTATCACACCGACAAGACCTTCACATCGCCGGGCGGCATCGACAGGCGGAGCTTGCCGCCGGCGATCCGCGGCAATGAGGCCGACGGATGGATCTCAAGCAGCGTCTCGCACGATTTTCCACGGTCCACGCCCGCGCGCAGGTCGTTAATGACGCAACGGCGCTCGCGGCGGAAATCGGTATTCGCTGCGATGATCAGCGCTCCGTGAGCGAGGCCCGGGTGACGGCAGTGGCAGGCTTGCGGCAGCGGAGGCGCGATGCCTGTGGCATCCAGATGCCAAGCCAGGACAATGAGTGACCGGTCGCCCGGCGAAATTTTCGGGAAGAAACAGTTGCGCGGCTTGATCAGGTCGGCAATGAATCTCCGACGAATGGCGGCGGACCGCCCCAGCAGATCAATCATTTCCCGGGCGCCCGCGTTGCCCCAGTGCAGCGCCACGCGATCGAAGTAGGCCAGCTTGCCGTAATAAGGATCGCTGCGCGGCAGGGCAAATCGGCCGGACGGCTGCATATCCAGGCCCAGATTCATCGGCTGCCGCTCGAACAGCTCGAGGCCGCTGTTGACGAAAGGAACCGCCCAGGGCAGGAAGCCGTTCAGTACGGCTATCAGGCGGGCGAATTTGCGACCACCGTCGCGCATCACCACCCGCGGAGTATCGGGCGTTTCCGCGGCGGCCAGCGCGGGCAGGACGGCCTTGGGCAGGATGCAGTACACAAAATCATGCAGCTCCCCCGTGCGGTAGCGCGGTTCCATGTACCACGACGAGCCGATGAAGGCGTTGTAGCCGTCGCGCTTTGCCCCCGGTCCGCCGGCGTAATTCAGCTCTTCCGCGAGAAAGCAGAAATCGGGGTCGGTTTTCTTCGGCCGACGCACGATCATGCGTTGCAGCACCGGCGGCAGGGCGTGCCCCATGTCCACCCGGGCCCCGTCCACTCCGAACCGCTGGTAAAAGGGCAGGATGGCGGCCAGCAGCGACCACAGGGGACGGTTCGGCCGCCGGCCAGGAAACCTGCTGGCCTTGATCGTGTCCGTAAAGACGTATGGCGGCTGCCGGTCGGGATGGTTCAGGTGCTTCACCGACGCGACGGGATGATCCAGATACAACCGCAAGAAAGTGACATCAGACCACGGCGGCTGCGGATCGTTCACGCAATCCGAGAAGCCGGGCGGAGTGATCACGCCGAATTCGCGAGCCATCTCGCGCATCAGGTCCCGAGGGGGCCTGGCCCGACAACGTCGCGCAAACTGCTTCCATCGTGCCGGGGCCGTGACGTTCGGCGAATGACGAAATTTAGACAGATGCGATCGGATGACATCACGGCAGAGAATGCCCGCAAGCTCCGCCGGTTTAGGTATTCCCGGCTTACAGCCCTCGATGCGGGGCGGGCCGTAGTCACGAGCGCTTTCCGTCCGGATCCAATAAAACCACTCGGGGTGGTCGAGGATCAGATCGCTGTCGCGCGAGGCCGTTCGCGGAGCAAGATCGACCATGACCCGCATGCCCAGCGCGTGGGCGGACTCGACAAATGCACCGAATTCCACCTCGATGGCGGTGGCCGTCGCCCCATTACCTCGGGCGAGGCCGTCGAGCAGACGATCGTGCAGATCGGGCTCCAGCTCGAAAAAGCTCTTGGCCGAATAAGGGCAGCCGATCTCGCCTTTGCGGAATGCCTGACTGATCTTGGTAACCGGCAAGAGGTAGATGGCGCTGACACCCATGCGCGTCAGCAGGGGCAGGAGCAGGATCGATTTGAGGAACGTCCCGGTTTCGGTCCATTCTCTCGTCGGGAGCAGGTTGCCATCGCCGTTGTGATCCCATGCCGCCGTGGTTCGTGTGAGCATGCCGTAGATGTTCGCGCCGCGAATCCAATCACCGGCGGCCCGCCGAATGCCTTCGTCGCTGACTCTGGCAAGGCCGGTCCGGCGGACGTTTCGCGCCCGCGACAGACTGCGGCCGCGCAGATGTCGCCGCCCGCGCGCAGGGAGAATCGCCTGCTCGAGGCAATCCAGCGCGAAGGCGTACGGATCGACGACTATCTCTCCCGACCGCGCGTGCCGGGCGGCGGCAAATCCCCAACTGTTCCAG
>DATKKX010000212.1:0-5138 GCA_035542775.1 Phycisphaerae bacterium
CACGCCGAAAATGGCATCGCCCTTTTTCGTGCCCACGAATCCCCGGTGCTGCTGGATGGCGATGTGCCGCAACACGTCCTCGATGAGTTCCTCGCGGGCGGTGGGCAGGCGGATCGCATTTTCTCCTCTCGCGGTCTTGAAGACGACCGGGGCGACCCTCACGCGAAACAGGGTGCCGCGGAAATCGAAGGTCTTCTCCAGCACCGTGGGCGGTTTGCCGGTGAGGTCGGCATCGCGACGCGGGGTGACGTACTTGGGCGCTGCATCCCAGATCTCGATGACGTTGGACTGGCGCTCGCGTGTCGCCTCCGGTGCGTAGAAAGTCTGGAACAGGGAAAGCTGGGCCTGCGCCGCTGGCGACGGAGGCAGTACCTCGTCGCGTTCCGGCTCGTCAGCCCCCGTTTCGGTATTCGGGCAATTTTTCTGAATGAGGGACATGGGATTACTTGAGCAAGCTGCCGCTGTAGCATTGCCCGATCAGCCAGTCGGGAATCCGGGTGTCCCGGATGATCTGCCGGTCCCGCTCGGTCATGTCGAGTTGGTGGTGACAGATCTTGCGCCAGGCACGATCGGTCTCCTCATCCTGTGCGGGCAGTGAAGCGACAGGCGTTCCGTCAGTGCTCTGACTGAGCACGGTGTTGAAGCGGATTCGGTCTTTCTTGCTCACGACATGCTCGACGCTGGCCGAGCGCAGGGCGGCTCCGCCTTGGCTACAGGATTGCCAAGCCGCACCCAGACGCCAAGGCGAAGGATGGCGATCATCCGCCGTCAACGAGGCAATGACGTGTCGAGACGTTTCCGTTGAGGGGTGAAACTTGGCGCAGCCGGGCAGTAAGACCGCCGCGGACAACACACAAAGGGAAAGTGATGATTTCATGATGGCGGGTATCCGTAGGAGTCCCCGCGCAGCTTAAGAGTCCCCATCAATCTCGGGGTCCGAATAGATGAGCAAAATCGGCATCAATCAGCGCCCCAGGACCGCGAAACTCTGTCAGGATGTCCGGCCATGAAGTCTCTACTTGGTCGATTCCTGAATATCCCTGTATCCCTGCCGCCTGCCCCACCAGACGAGGAGATCCCCCGTTATCCGCCCTTCGCCAAGGGACTGCCGGCGGCATCGGTCGAGCGCATCCTCGCCACCCAAGATGAATTGGCCGCGAGCCTTCGTCACACCTTGGCGCTGCCGGAGCGGGATTATCAAACCATCGTCTTGCCCGTCATCGAACGCTATGCCGCGTTCACGCATTTGTTGCCGGCGTCGGAAGCCCATCATCATCGCGGGGCCGGTGGCTTGTTCCGCCATGGACTGGAGGTCGCCTACTGGGCAGCGCTGGCGTCGGAAGGAGTGGTCTTCGGCGCGGGTACCACGCCGCGTGAACGCAAGGAACAGGAGCCGCGCTGGCGATTGGCGGTGTGTTTGGCGGGCTTGCTGCACGACATCGGCAAACCGGTTTCGGATCTGTGCATCCTGGACCGAGAGGGAACCAGCCAGTGGAACCCGTATCTCGAAAACCTGACCGACTGGGCCGAAAAGAATGGCGTGGATCGGTATTTCCTGCGCTGGCGCGACAAACGCCACCAGCGCCACGAGCAGTTCTCGGTGCTGGTCGCCGAGCGCGTACTGACGCCGGAATGCCTGTCCTACCTCACCCAGTCCGGTCCTGACATCATGCAAGCCATACTGGAAGCCATCGCCGGCGTGGAGCATGGCGGGGTGTTGCCTACCCTGGTGCTCGAAGCCGACCGCAAGAGCGTCGAACGTGACCTCAAGGCCCATCACATCCCGTCCGATGTTGGGCTGGGCGTGCCGGTGGAGAAATATCTGCTGGATGCCATGCGCCGCTTGGTCCGCGAAGGACGCTGGACGGCCAACCAACGGGGCGGCAGGGTGTGGAGATTTGCCGACGGACTGCATGTGGTGTGGAAAACGGCGGCTCAGGAAATCAGCGAGCTGCTGGCCAAAGACAAGGTGCCCGGCATCCCGCGCGACCCGGATACCATTGCCGACATCCTCATCGAGCGGAATCTGGCCGTCCCTCGCAGCACCGCCGAAGGGCGGACATACCGGTATTGGCGCATGGCCCCGGCGGAACTGGACATCGCGCTCTACATGCTCCGTCTGGCCTCGCCCGAGCTGATCTACGCCGGCGAGCCGCCCATCGTCGTCGAAGGCCGGGTCCTGGATGAAACGGAGAGCGACACCACCTTGTCCGGGAACGAGGTGCAAGGACCCGACAAACCGGCTTCTCCCTCGCCATCGATTGCTGAAAGCCGGAGCGAGGGAGAGCAGCAACGAGTCCCGTCGGGGCCTTCCTCGAGTGACGCTCCGAGGAGGGCGGTCAGGTCGGCGGCCGAAACGACTGTCCAAGCCGATGTCGCGACTGCGGTGAGACCAAGGGGCCCAGCCGAACAGCACGCCGTTCAGCCTATACCGCGAACGGAACAGACAGCAGCCGTAGACGAATTTATTCCCGCTGCCGCGCCATTGCTCCCCGTCGTTCCTGCGCTTGAAACCGACCATCCGCCAACGACGCCACGCGCCTCGGACGGCACATCGCCTGCCGAAAAGATACGAGACGACGTGCGAACCTGGCTGACGTCGCATGGCCTTGCCGGCGAGATACTCCAGGCCGCTCTCGATCTCTACCCGACCGAACACGTGCCCGGCATCCGGGCCATCGATGGTCGGTTGTGGCTTCCCCATCCCGCCACGGCAGAACGAATTGGCCGGGAACCGAAAGAATTTCTCCGGATTCTCGATGAGGCCGGCTGGATCGAGACCGATCTGCGCTCACCGCTACGCAAGATTCGCGAGGTCGACGGCATGAGGGGACTGATGTTGTTGCCAGAGGTGGGTCGTAGTGTCATTCCCTTGCTGGGCGAAAACGTATTGGGTAACGCCACGATGGTCGCTTCGTCACGTCCCGATCAGACAAAAGAGTCCGCCGGGAGCAGCGGCAGAAAATCTGCGAAGAAGACTCCGAAACCAGCGCCCGTGTCACCCGAAATGGCGCCCGCCGAAACTGCGCGACAAGTTGTCGACACCGGGCATGAAAGGGATCCAAAGCCCGAAGGTGGATCGGCGGAGGATCTGATACGCAGCATCCAGCAACGCGGGGTGATTCCCTATCCGGTGTCGACATCGGAAGGCTGGCTGTCGGTTCCGTACGGCATCATCGACTGGTACGTGGAACGGCATCCAGGTTTGACCCGAGCCAAGCTGATCATCGGACTGCACCGGCATCCCGACTGCCAGTTGGAAGGCAACACCGTCCTCAAGGTTCGGGCCTCGTCGCCGTGACGGCCGATGAAGAGCGACTACGACTACCAGTTACCATGGCGGCCCAACTATGAGTCGCAGGCCATTGTCGGCTGGATCGTCGGTGCCGGATTGACCTATGCCGCCGGAAATGGGTCGGGGCTACCGATGCGGCCATTTCAGGGCTTGATCGCCGTTTGCATGCTTATGGCTCTTTGGCGTCTACCCGGCGCCTTGGGCGTTTGGTACCGCAAGCATCGCCTGACGCGCTTCAAATTCGAATATCTGGACGTGGATCGGCTGGCGCAGACGGTGCGGAAACACCCAGATCACATCTGGTTCGGCTGGGGCTTCGACTGGGGCCAGCGCCATGCCCAGCTGGCGTACGAAATCCTCAAGCGCGACGTATCCGACCTGGTGCCGACCGATCACGCCCGCATGGGCTCGACCTGGGTGCATGGTCTGGAACTCCGCGAGCAGGACATCTTTCAACCCATTGCCCACACTGCCGGTCACACCCTGATCGTCGGCACCACCGGCGCCGGCAAGTCGCGCTCCTTCGATTTGTTGATCACCCAGGCGGTCCTGCGCGAGGAGGCGGTGATCATCATCGATCCCAAGGGCGACAAGGATCTGCGCTGGAGCGCCCAGCGGGCCTGCCGGCTCATGGGGCATCCGGAGCGCTTCGTCTATTTCCATCCGGCCTTCCCGGAAGAAAGCGTGCGCCTGGATCCCTTGCGCAACTTCAATCGCTCCTCGGAAGTGGCCAGCCGCATCGCCCAGGTCATTCCCAGCGAAAGCCCCGGTGATCCCTTCAAGGCCTTCGGTCAGAAATCCCTGGACAACATCGTACAGGGGCTGTTCGCCATCGAGCAGCGGCCGACGCTGGTGAAACTGCGGCGCTACCTGGAAGGCGGCCCCGGTACCCTCGTTACGCGGGCGCTGGAACGGTATTTCGATCATTGTTACGGCGCCCACTGGAAGAGCCGTCTGGGCACTTCGAAGGCCCGGGTCGAAGACGGCAGGGCCGCGGTCCTGGTGCGCTTCTACCGGGACACCGTGCAGGCCGAACATCCGAACATGGATCTGGAAGGACTGATCTCGATGTTCGAGCACGACCGCACCCACTTCGGGAAGATGGTGGCCTCCCTCCTGCCCATCATGAACATGCTGACCTCGGGCACGCTGGGACCCTTGCTGTCTCCGGACCCGAACGATATCGACGATCCTCGCCCGATCACGGATTCGGCGCGGATCATCAACAACGCCCAGGTGGCCTACATCGGCCTGGATTCGTTGTCGGACGGCATGGTGGGCAGCGCCATCGGCTCCATATTGCTGGCCGACCTCGCCTCGGTGGCCGGGGACCGCTACAACTACGGCGTGAACAACCGCCCGGTCAACATCTTCGTAGACGAGGCCGCCGAGGTCATAAACGATCCGTGTATCCAGCTGCTCAACAAGGGACGAGGCGCCAAGATACGGATGGCCATCGCCACCCAGACCTTCGCCGACTTTTCCGCCCGAACCGGTTCCGAAGCCAAAGCCAGGCAGATTCTCGGCAACGTCAACAACCTCATCGCGTTGCGTGTCATGGATGCGGAAACCCAGGAGTACATCACCGACAATCTGCCGAAGACGCGGCTGAAATACATCATGCGCACCCAGGGTGTCTCCACCCATTCCGGCAACCCAGCGGTGTTCTCGGGCAATCTGGGCGAACGGCTGATGGAGGAGGAAGGTGATCTGTTCGCGCCGCAACTGCTCGGCCAGCTCCCGGACCTGCATTACATCGCCAAGCTGTCGGGCGGACGCATCGTCAAGGGCCGGGTCCCGATTCTGCGGTCGCGGCTCGATCGAAAGACATCGCCGTGAGCCA
>DATKKX010000213.1:0-22390 GCA_035542775.1 Phycisphaerae bacterium
GGAGCTCGTCGATCGATCTGTTCCGCGCGATTTTGTAGAGCCAGCCCCGTAGGCACTCAGTAGGCTGCAGGCCCTGGCTCGCCCGGCAGCAGGTCACCAGGACATCCTGAACGATATCTTCCGCCATGGCCTCGTTGTAGACCATTCGTTGGCAGAACAGGCGCAACTCCGCCCCGAAAAGGCGGTCAATTTCGACCACGGCGGCTTTGTCGCCGGCCTGCAGCCGCGTCATCAACTCTGCCTGCGGATCAGCGTGCAAGATGCCGGGCCCTCACTGCTGCACGGTAGCTTCAGGCCTGGCCCTGGCCACCCGCGCGCTTCTGGAAAAATCCCAGAATCACGGTGGCCGCTCGCCGGTCCGATACGTCTTCTTTTGGGAGGCGTACCGGTGGCACCCGGGCCGTCCTCTCCTCCTCAACCTTCTCCTGTGACGGCGCCTAACCCAGCGCCGACCACGGCACATCCGTTCGAGCGGCGGATGTGCCGTCGTCATTGTACCACAATCCGCCGCAGGCAACGCAACTCCATGGCCGCATTCCTGCCCGTTCACATTTGTGCATCTGACCGTGTTTTTCCGGCATTTTTCGTGTCCGCCCCGACCACTCGCCCGTCCTCTTGAGGGGGAGAAATCGCGGAACTCGAAAACCATAGCAAACACGGGAGGTGAGAGGAACAACAACAAATCGGAACAGTCCCAATCGTGCGAGGTGCCGGGAGGCGCCTCAACAGGTCGAGGTGAAACGGGCGTGAGCCCGGGGAAAGTGTCTTCTGGAACGCCGGTCCGCTGGGGGGGGCGACCGGCACAGCAATCAACCGAGTGAGCGGCTGATGCCGCGGGAGGAAATGACGATGAGACGAGCAGGATGGGTACTTGCAACGCTGGGTTTTCTGACGATCGCGGGTTCGGCGTCGGCCTACACGATCATGGCCGGCATCACCCTTGATGTGCACCAGGATATTCAGGACCCGGCCCTGTGGCCGAACGATTTCCATATTGAAGGCTGGATTTGCACCAGAAATGACGTATTGCCTCTGCTCAACAGTCACCTTGACGGCCTCTTTCCGAACTTCGCCTACGCGTTCGGCCCGCTGGTCAACGGGTGGTACAGCTTCACCGCCGATTGGTGGCTCACCCCGGGCAGCCCCGGCTTTCCTTACTGCACCATGATGCACTTTGGCCTCCTCTTCGATGTCCAGGATGAGAACACCGTCATCAAACTGACCGGCTGGTGGACCAAGAACGGCCAGCGCGTCGGCCTGCCCTATGGCAACAACGGCTTCGTCCCGGTGATCGGCTTCTCCGTCGCCCCCATCGACGGCAACCAGGCCGTCCGCATCACCAACGGCACCGTCCAGCCGCCGCCCATCCTCCCGCCCCCGCCGCCGATCGTCCCCGAGCCGGGCCCCATCGACTTGTTCGTCAACGAGTTGGAAATCATGTCGGTCCCTCCGGGCTTCCTGCCGCCGGACTGGTTCCAGCAGCTCAAGGAGGGAGGCGCCCAGCAAACCTGGCCGTGGGTCAACGTGGTGAACAGCAGCGGCAACGACATCAACCCGGGCAACCCTATCCACATGGGCATCGACAGCTTCTTTGACATCTTCACCGAACTGAGCATTGTCCCGCCGGGCCACTTCCGCCCGTCGGTCCCCGTCACCATCAACCCGGGCGACATGTTCTTCGTCCGCACCAAGCGGATGTTCATCAACAACTCCGGCCAGCCGGAACCTCACGGCGGCCTGTGGGAATGGCACATCCATCAGGCCCAGGGACCCGAGGCCTGCTGCTTCCCGGACGGCCATTGTGAAATCCTGACGCCCATCGACTGCAGCGCTCGCGGCGGCTTCCCGCAAGGGGCAGGCACCACCTGTAATCCCAATCCATGCATCGCCCGCGGAGCCTGCTGCTTCGGAACGACACCCCCGCAATGTGTCGAGGTCGACCAGCTCACCTGCCAGCAGCAATTCAACGGCCAGTGGAAAGGACCCGGCACAACGTGTGCGGATCTCGATGGCGACGGCGTTGCCGACATCTGCGAAACCGCCCAGCTTGGAGCCTGCTGCTACGGCACCGCCGCTCCTCTGTGCGTGGTAACTGACCAGATCACATGCCAGATGCAATTCCTCGGCCAGTGGATGGGACCGGGCACCACCTGCGCGGACCTCGATGGCGACGGCATCGCCGATGTCTGCGAGCCGCCGGAGCCGCAGGCCTGCTGCCTCCCGAACGGGACCTGCATCATGCTGCCCCCCGATGTCTGCGTCCGGCAAGGTGGGACACCGAAGGGACCGGGCTCACGATGCCTCGGCGATCTCAATGAAAACGGCATCGACGACATCTGCGAAGCCAAGTGGTATCAATTGCCCGATCTGACCACCACCGGTATCGACATCCTGGCCTCTCAGCCGCTGGTCCTGGCCGACGATTTCCTCTGCAACCAGCGAACGCTGATCACCGACATTCGCATCTGGGGCTCCTGGGATAATGACATCCTCCCGCCGGGCGGCCCGGCCGATGTCGCCTTTACGCTCAGCATCCATGGCGACATCCCCGACCCGGATGGGACTGGCCCTCTCTACAGCATGCCTGGCCCGCCCCTTTGGACTCGCACCTTCCCGCCGGGCTCGTTCCAGGTGCTGGCCTTCGCAACCCAGATTGATGAAGGCTGGTGGGATCCGCGCATGCCGACTTATCAATTCCCCGGCGATCACGTGTGCTGGGAGTACCGGTTCGCAATCCCGGCCTCGGATGCTTTCTGCCAGGAAGGCAGCCCGGAAACACCGCTCGTGTACTGGTTGGACGTACAGGCATTCCCGTCGGCCGGCCCTGCCCTCGCTCAGTTCGGCTGGAAGACCTCCATCAACCACTGGAACGACCACGCCGTGTGGGGCATGGGAAATGAGCCCTATCCCGGCCCGTGGAACGAGCTGCAATACCCGATGCAACACCCGCTGCACGGCCGGCCGCTTGATTTGGCTTTCGCCCTGGCCGGGGACCTGCCGTGCCCGTCGTCGTGCCCGACCTGCCGGGGCGACACGAACGGCGACAACATGCGGAACGGCCTCGATGTCGAGTGCTTCATCGATTGCCTGCTGGGCGGCACGATCCCGCCCTACTGCAACTGCGCCTGTGCGGACATGAACAAGGATGGCGCCGTCGACTTGATCGACGTTCCGATCTTCGTCAACGCTCTCCTGTACAAGACCGGAATCTGTCGGTAGAGCAGGTGGCGTCCGCGATCGTCTTCCGGGGAGAGTGGCCGCATTGAGTCGGCTCGCCAGCGCGGCCACTCGAACCGGGAGGGTGGAGAAACGAAACGCCCCCCGAACCGGAGACCGACATCCTCGTGTCGGCCGACGGTTCGGGGGTCTCTTTTTTTCGATCCATCTTGGCGCCCGCATCTATAATCCCGGTTCAGTGCCGGCTGCCCCGGCAGTCAGACGCCCCAGGCAAGCAGCCATCACGCTGCGGCGATCGATCTCTCTTCACGCTAAACCAACACGTGATGGAGATGGAAAGGCATCGCCCATGGAACCTGCGACCGCATCCGCTCAGTCGTCAAAGGCCTTGTCCCAGTCGCCGATTTCCCCTTCCGGCGCCCCCTATCCGCTGCAATGTCTCGAGATCCTCGGCGGCAACCAGGCCACCCAGCACGCCCTCGCTTCGCCGGGGCTGGATGTGTGGATCGACAGCCGGCCGTACGCCGGGGCCCGTGGCGGTGACCTGCACTACGTCTCCATGTGCGGCTCGGGCCGCGTGACCCGCTTCATCGTCGCCGATATCTCCGGGCACGGTCCCGACATGGACGAGTTCGCCCAGTGGTTGCGGAAGCTGGTGCGGCGATACATCAACCTGCTGGACCAGACACGCTTCGCTCGCGCTCTGAACAGGGATCTGGCCGACAAGGTCGGCGACAAAAAATTCGCCACCGTATTGCTGGCCACGTACTTCGCGCCGACGCATCACCTGATCGTCTGCAACGCCGGCCACCCGCCGCCCCTCTGGTACAGCCATCTCACCGGTTGCTGGCAATACCTGGACCAGGCGGCGGCGGATGCCGGGCCGTCCATCCGTGCTGAGAGCGCCCGCTACATGTTTTCCCGAGTCGCCAATCTGCCGCTCGGCATCGTTGAGCGTACTGAGTATCGGCAGTTTGCCGCCAAGCTGGCGATAGGGGACGCGGTGATCATCTACACCGATGCGATGACCGAGGCGCGGAACCCGGCTGGTGAGATGCTCGGCGCACGCGGGCTGTTGGAACTGACGCAGCGCACGGTGGGGCAGATCCCGAGCAAGAATAGTGGGCCGAACCTGGAATCGCGCGAGCCTGACTGGACAACGTGGGATGGAAAGCAAGCGTCGGTCATCGTGCCACAACCGGCGCAGATCATCGGCCAACGGCTCGTCGACGCGGTCGATCTTTGGCGGGGCGGCCTGCCCGCCGAAGATGACCAGACAACGATCGTGTTGCACCATCATGGCGGAGCGCCGCCGCCGTTGACGCTCGGGCGAGCCGCACGCTCGATGGCAAGGATGCTGGGCTTGCGCTAAGCCCGAGGCTGACGCCGTGACGCCTGTCGACCTGCCGACAAAGCGCCAAGCCAGGGCGGGGGCTGAACCTGTCGATGCCCCCGCCCTACGGGTTGCAGAAATGCCCGGCGGTGTTGTTGATGGTGTTGCGTATCGTGGTTTTGTCCGAATCGAACCAGTTCGCATCCGCGGAGCTATCGCCGTAATAGGCGCTGCACATGATCGAATAAACGTTGTGGCTCCAGTAGCAGATGATGTGCAGGGGACCCCACACATCGCACTGCGTCCTCATGACACCGTCGCGGTGGGCACTGGTGGTGTCACTGGCACCCAGTGTGTGCGAGATTTCGTGGCAACCGACGATTCGGGTCCTGTAGTTCGAACCGTCGCTTCGCACCCAGCAATGCGCTGAACGCTCGTCGCCCCCGCACGTCCAGCTTGTGCCCGCGTAGGCGTTCCGCCGCCATCCGGACTGACCGAGATAGTCGCCGTAGCTGATGTTCGTGGAATTCGCAGTGAAGAGCACATCTATGTCATATCCGGCAGGGACGGCACCGACGGCGTCGCGGAATGACTTGAATAGACCGGGCGGATTGCAGTACGCATCGGTCGGGTCATTGTACGCATTGGTATTGATCTGAGTGAATCCAGCGGTCACATAACTGAGCGTCGGGAACCGGACCAGGAAAGTGCCCGCAATGTTGTTCCAGTTGGTATAGCGAACCCCGCTGGGATCATTGTCATAGTACACGTTGAACCGCAGGCATCGGGTCCCGGCGGCGCGTCCCTCCGATCTCGGTCCGCTCAGCACATCCACACCGTCTGCAGAAGCGGATACCAGGCCTTCCGGACTCAGTGGCGAGAGCAGGTCGTCCGCTCGACCCGACGTCAGCGGCCCGTGGGGCCTCATGGGAATTCTCACGTGATCCGAGCGGTACCCGAGATAGAGATTGAACGGAAGACCGGGATCATGCTGGTAAGCCGGCTCCAGGTACACGCCCCATTGGTCCAAGCCCTGGTCCACCATGGCGCTGGCCAGGCCGTGGACGAAGGTCAGCCGTACCTCTGAGTTCGGATTGCAGGTGATTCGCCCACGGAACAGCGCCAGAGTCGGCTCCTTGGTGAACTCGTTGGGATCGACGATGCCGCTGCTGCTCTGCAGCAGAACTTCGAAGCTGCGGCTTCCGATGGAGAGGACCATTGGGCTCTGTTCGGCGACGGCGGCCTCCACCTGCGAGCGAAGCACCGAGGCGTCGAGAGTGAACGTTTCAAACGTGCAGACTTCCACCGGAATCTGAGGCAAGTTGGGGTGCACGCCGATCCTCAGCCCATCAGCGCCCTTTTCCTGCTCGCCGGGATCGAGCCACCGGCCGACAGTATCGAACATCCCCATCTCCGGCGGCACAATCGAGAAACTGTATGTCGACAACCCGTCGAGCGGCCGGGTCTCCTCATGGACCAACGTTCCGCCGCCGTCGTCCGCTTCCTGGTAGACGGAGAAGACCAATGATCCCGTGGCCGTTGGCGGCATATCCACATACACCACAACCGTCTCTCCGCTGAAGTAGCAGAGTCGATCCGATCGAACCGACGGACCGGCCAGCGGACAATTCGGCCAGCAGAGCAGAAGGTCTATCAGCGGCTGCACGTCGAGCATGTCGACGGCGCCGTCCTGGTTCACGTCCGCCTGGCACGTATACAGGCCGCCCAGCAGATACTTCAGGAACCCGCTGATATCGCGGCCGTCCACCTTGCCGTCGCAGTTCATGTCCCCGGTCAGAAGACCGGTGCAGCCGGGATACTCGCACTCGTCAGGGACTCCGTTGGCGTCGCAGTCGAGGCTGATCCCTCTGGCGATGTCCTCCGAATCCGGCGTGCCGTTGTGGTTACAGTCGGGAGGCGGCGGCGTGCAGCCTCCGGCCGCGAGGATCTGGAAGTCCTGGAAATAGGTGTGCTCGGTCCCGTCGACCTCGGTAAAGTGCACTTCGAAAGTGTAATTGCCCGGCGCCACCAGGGGCGGCGTGAAGCAGACTTGCTGGTCCCAGCAGAACTGATGGCAGCTTCCGTCGGCGATGACGATCGGGATCCAGAAGATGAAGCAGCCGGCGCCGGGATGCACCTCATTGCCGTTTCCGTCGAGGATCCGCCACGGACGATCGACGGTAATGGCTCCGCCGGTGTTGTTCGACAGCGTGAAGCAGGTCTGATCGCCTGTCTCGTAGCAGTCCTTGTCGGCGGTCAGATCAGCGCAATCTGCGCCGATGTCCAGGCACTTCTGAGCAGTAAAGTGCCGCAGGAAGTTCACATCCGCGTACGGAACCTGCGCGCAATAGTGACCGTTGGCAACCTGATTGGCGTTGTTCCAGCCCTCGCAGTTGCTGTGCGTGCCGTCGCCTTCGTCTTTCTGGTTCCAGGTCCACGTACGCACTTCACCGGACTGCATAATCCGGGTGGCGTCGCAGGCCGTGTCGCAAGGATAAGTCCAGACGGTGTCGCCCTGGTCATCCTTGACCAGGATGGGACCCACGTCGCACAGCGTCAGATAGATCTGCTGGCAGGCAGTGTTCACGGCCTTGGCCGTCACCACCTCGCCCGGCAAATAGCAGTCTTGATCCAGCGTGAGTCGCAGGCACCCGCCCAGTTGCAGACCGCCATGGGCGATGTGCGGCGTCCCAGGCAATTCGATCCAGTCAAACTCGGCGATGTAAGGACCGCTCGGAGCAAGCTGGCCATAGGAATCGGTCTGGTCCCAATACACCGGATAGCTCTGTCCCGGAACCAACGTGAACGGCGACCCCGAATGCGTGGGCTCGTAAGTCACCTGGCCGACCATGTTCTTGATCCGCCAGGGCTGCAGATTGGGCAACATGATGGGCTCGGTGCTCGAGTTGAGGATCACGATGCGAGCCGGCCCGCCGGGCATGTTGCAGAAACAATCAGGATCGACCGCCACGCAGTTGTTGGCGATCTTGAACGTCGTGCAGGCGGTGCCTTGACCACCCTCGGCCGAGTACGCCACGCACGCTTTGTAGGTTCCATTGGCCACTTGCGCACGGTTTTGATAGCCGCAGCCCACCAGGCCGTTGCCGTCGTCAAGCTGATCCCACGTCGTGCCGTCGTCGGTCCCGCCGCCCAGCGTAAAGGTGTGGCTCTCGCCGCTATTCAGCGGGATGACGATCCAGAATACACAGGCCGGTTGATAGACCAGGTTGTTGGCCGCGTCACGGATCTGCCAGGGGCTGGAGTTGAGCAGATTGATCACGCCGCAACTGTTGTTGGTGACCGTGACCGTGACGTGCTCGCCCGGCGCATAGCAATCCTTGTCCGTTGTCACGGTGACGCAGTTGCCGATCTGGAAGCTCGTGCAGCGGACCGACTGGCTCGCGCACTGCGCATCGGTGCTGAAGCCCACGGCGAAAGTGTACGTGCCGTTGGCCACCTGTGCGGCGTTATTCCACTCGCACCCGCTGAGTGTCTGATTGCCCCAGTCTCTCTGATCCCACGTGAAACTCTGCGATTGGCCCGCCGGGATGGTCACCACCTGATGCAGCACGCACGGAGGCCTATAGACCACCTGCCCCGCGGACGTCCTGATCTCAAACGGAGCCGAATTCGACAGATAAATCGAAGCAGCCGAGTTGTTGTGCAGCGTGAACGTGATGGTGTGGCCGGGCTCGGCGCACGAGCAGGAGCTCGTTGCTGTAACGGCATCATTGGGATCGCAGGCCACTATCGGCTGGATCACGACCACGCCGCTGCCGGCGGGCTGCCCCAGCGAGCTGACCCCGCCCGCGATCAGCAGGTTGCTGCCCGGGACCGTTCCGCTGACCACCGGTGCCGACAGGCAGATGGCCCCGCCACCGCCGCCGCCGCCCGCCCCATCGCCCGTGCCGCCCATCGAGCTGGCATCAGCTCCGCGGACGTCGATCAGGCCGCCGCTCATGAACGAGATTGCCGTCAGGCTGTCGATCGCAATAGCCCCGCCGCCGCCGCCGCCGCTCGGCGCATAGGACGTGCTGAAGTGAGACTTGCCTCCGCTGCCGCCGCCGCCGCCACCGCCCAGGTACGGACCGACACCCGCAAATGAGGAAACGATCGCCGCGCCGCCCCCGCCGCTGCCGCCCTTGCCCGCCGAGGCTCCGCACTTGGTTCCACCGCCTCCCCCTCCGGCGCCGCCCCCGAAGCCACCGTTCCCGCCGTCACCGCCATTACCGGCTGCAACCGCCCCGCCGCCGCCGCCCCCGCCGCCCCCACCGGCCTGGTTGGGAGTGCCGTTGAATCCAGGCATGGCCGCCCCGCCATTGTTGTTGCCGTTGCCGCCATCGCCGCCCGTTACGGAGCCGCCTGATCCGCCGGAACCCGGGTTGTTGCCGACAGCGTTGCCGCCCGGATTGCCGGTAGCCCCGCCTTCACCGCCGCCGCCGCCGCCGGTCACCGCGCCATTGCCGCCGGTACCTTTGGCTACCTGGGTGTACCCGCCGCCGCCACCGCCACCGCCGCCGCCGTTGGCGTTGGGGCATGTGCCTGATCCAGGACCCGAGCCGATGCCGCCTTGCCCACCGGGAAGG
The DNA here is from genome assembly GCA_035542775.1 of Phycisphaerae bacterium. Classification (GTDB taxonomy): domain Bacteria; phylum Planctomycetota; class Phycisphaerae; order UBA1845; family UTPLA1; genus DATKKX01. Next base: position 9,097 of record DATKKX010000213.1, read on the forward strand.
TTCTGCCCGTTCCGCCCGCCAGTACCCCCATTGCCGCCCTGGCCACTGACATTGCCCCCGGCGCCGTTCCTGCCGCCGCCCGCAATGACCAGGCTTCCGCACGTCGCCGGCGTACAGCCCCGCAGGTTGATCGGCCCGGCTACATTGACGGGCCCTATGGCTGCCAGGGCCAACGGGTTCGATCCATAAGCCGTGACTGCGGTGGTATTGTGCAGCTCGATGACGGTGAAGTTGAAGACCATCGCTCCGTTGGCGTCATGAATCCCGCCCGGGATGGGCGGGCCGCCGTTTATGGAGTATTGGCCGGTGTCGGTGTTGAATGAGACCGTGTCGCCCGGGCCCAGGTTTAGAGGTCCGAGGCTGCCCGTGCTGACCAGGTGGGCCGGCGCCGGGGCTCCAGCGAGCAGAATTACAGTAACGACGAGGATTATCACATGACGGATGCTGGGAATGGGATAGGAAGTGAGCATGGCATCTCCTCCACTAAAGTGGCCTCTGCGCAACAAAAACCGTCGCCGCGGCTCTGGAGAACCTCTCCAGGCCCGGCTGGCCACAATCCTCCTGCTTTCCGCGAACCACGTGGAAGCCTGATTCACCTCTACTCTCAAGACCGCAACCGGGGCTGTGATACAACGTGGTCCTGCGAAATTTGGGCGAGATCATGCCTGCCGGCGGAGTCGCGATTTCTGTCGAGAAGCAAGGCTGGCCTGACGCCCCAATGATCCGACGCCCAAAGCCAGACTTGAAAAAAAGCCCGGATCTGGTACAAAGTACCTATCTGATAAGGAGTCGCGCCCGTAGCTCAGCAGGATAGAGCATCGGATTTCTAATTGATCTTTTGCCCCTCTTCCCACGCTCCAACCGCATTTTTTACCTCTTGAAGCCCGCACGAAGAAGCACAAGACCGCACGAAAAGGCAGGTGCGGTTGTCGCGACAACCGCCAATCCGAGCAGCGGTTGTTAAGCCCGTATTCGGCGCGGAGAGCTTCAGGTCCGGCGAAGATGACACCTGCGGCTCACTCACTTACTTGGAGGCCCTCCCCGGTGTGGACCAGACCGCCCGGCAGGCGGCAGAGGTTGCGGTCTAGAGTTAGAAGGCAGCGAGCGAATGCCTGAAGGTGTATGAGCGGTAGTCTGTGCCCACCTCCGGGTTATAAGCGACCCAGAGCCGTTTTTCGCAACTTCTCGTCCCAGCCCACTTTATGCGTATCGCCTTGTCTCACAAGGATTAACTCAAATCCGCATGTGGCTCATGTTCCTCATGCCGTGCGCCGGTTTGCTACAGTCTTGCTACAGTCCGAAATCACGCGCGGCTGTATGCCTTGTACCTCCGTCTATCGCGCATGGCAAGAGCTTTGTACGTGCCACTTCGACCTCTTCAAGCCAACCAATGCGCTGCACACGTGCGGTTTCTAAACGAACATCGTATCCAACCGCATCCTACGCCACCGCCGCTGGAACACGCCACTTATTGACCTTTGCATAGTCAATGCAACACTCACAAGTCCAGTCCAGCCCATTTGAAGAAGGATCGCAGCAGTGCCGGTTTCGATCTGGTCTTCAGTATCGAACCGGCGACCTCGATACCCAGTTCATGGATGTCATCGGAGAAGTAATTGGCCAGATCGGCATACTTGGTGTGGTTCCAGACCCGTTACGTGGGGTTGAGTTCGGGCGCGTAGGCCGGCAGCAGTTCGATGTCGATGTTCCGGGCATGACGTTCCAGCAGGCGGCGGATCGCGGCCCGATGCACCGACCAGCGGTCCAAGACCAGAATGATCTTGCGGCGGAGCCGACCGCGGATGCTCTGGATGAAGCGGTAGACATCGTCGGTTCGGATGTTGTGGCTGTAGATCTCGAAGTACAACCCGAGGCGTTGCCGCCGCGGAGCCAGGGTGAGGGCAGAAATGACCGAAAACCGGTCGTGGCGGTCCCAGCACTCCAGAATCGGCGTTTGCCCCCGGGGAGCCAGTGTCCGCCGGACTAGGGGTTGAAGCATAAAGCCGCTTTCGTCAATGAAGACGATGCTTCGACGGCTTCTTCGGGCGTTTTTTTATCCGCGGCCAATCCTGGCGACGCCACTGCTCGACGGCCTGTTGGTTGTGCTCGCGGGCTCGCCGCTCGGGCTTTTGACTGCTCCACCCCAGATCTCTCAGGATGCGGAAGACCTGACTGGGGTCGTAGTGAACGCCGTATTGCTTCTCGATCACGGCAGCCACTCGTGCGAAGGTCCACAATTGGTCTGATAGCCGTACGCGGACGGGCCCCTCAGCAGTAATCGCGGCAACTGCTGGCGCTGCCGGTCGGACAGCTTCTTGCGGGGTCCGGGATGCGGCTTGGCCGTCAATCCATCGACGCCCGGGGCCTCGAGGATCTGTTTCCAGCGGGAGACGGAGCAGGGACGAACACCGGTCATCTCGGCGACCTCGCCAACCCCATGTCCCTGCTGGAGAAAGCGAGCCGCCAGTTGGCGGCGGGTCTGAAGTTCCTTCGGCGATCCTTTGGTCCTCATGGAGCTTAGATCGGAGGCTTCGCCGCGACTTCTTTCACTATTCAAAGATCAATAGGTCACGCTGCATGTACACCATGTTGCCTATGTTGCACCGGAAAACGGCACAATTACGGCACAGTCCAATCACGACGTCAAGTGCCAAGCTCTTCGGGGAAATGCCCCGAGGTCGTTTCGAGTGACTCCGACCACCTCGCGGCCCGCGTCGTTCCTCCCGCGAGCACGCCTAACGGGCAAACGCGGGCGTTTTCTTGGCACCTGCAGGGCAGAATGAATCGCAATTCACCATTCAGGCAACCCGCCGCATCCGCTTCACAACGCCGTCGTTGCTTGGACCGCTTGATTGACGGGAACTGGCCGATTTCGTGTGCCGATCCAGCCATTCGGTCATGGCGGCCACGCTTTCCGGGTCCATCTTGGACAGCGGCCGTATCTCAGGCACGGCACCCAAAAGACGCTCGGTGTTCAGTTGCTCTCTTGCATGAAATGTGATCTTCAATCCCGTCAGCACCACGTCCCGAATGTCGGCCCCTGTGTAAGCCACAATCCCATTGGCTAGGAGGTCGACGTGAGCGCGTACCGGCCGTTGTTGAAGCGGGTGAGCAGCACGACCGCGGTGCCTGTCTGGCCGGGGATTGCGACGACAAGGTCATCGAGCCCATCGCCGTCCAAGTCGCCTACGGCAAAGGCGTTGGACACCCCGGGAACGGAAGCAGTTTGCGGGTTATTGAGGTTGATGTCGCCCGGCAGCGGCAAAAAAAGTGCCTGGGGAGTGGGTCGCCGCAAGAATGCGTTGAGCCCGACTCCCCAGGACTGCTGCCACTTCTTCCCCTCCATTTATCGGCGTCGATTCCGTAAGCGTCGATTCTGCGCCTTCAGACCGACGATGCCGACGATCAGCATCCCAACCGGGATCATTGCCCCGGAGCCGCACAGCCCAATGCCGCAGGTCGGCAAGCCCGGAGGGAGGATCGGCAGGAAGACCTGCAAACCGTTATTCTGGTCGGGCGTTGTCTCGCCCGCCGGAGTCCCCGCGGGGGTTGGTATGTTCGGATCATTCGGCGCGGGGTCCACGCAGTCGGGCACGCCGTCGCCGTCGGAATCCTGGGACGGATCCAGGTAGGCCCCGGGCCGCGTCACGAAGTTGTTGCTTTCGTTGCTCTCAGCCACGGTTGAGCCGTCGTCCAGCCGCACTTTCACGAAGAACTTGCTGGTCGGGAAGGCGGCGCCGGAGACCGTCACGCCCGGGATGGTGACCGTGTGATTCCCCACCGCCTTGTTGGCGGTGGTGCTGACGGTCACGCAACCCAGCGAGATGTCGCCGGCACTGAGCGTAGTGGCCTGATCGCCTGACGCATACGCACAGATCGAGAAGTTCTCGGTCGGCGCGTTGAAGTCAACGGCGTAGGTGACGACCACGTCAAACGGCTGGTCCGCGACGGCGCACTGCATGCTGATCGTCCCCACGTCGAGATCGACCTTGTACGCCGCGGAGGCGGTGAGCTTGTTGTTGCTCTCCGACGCCTCGACAACGTCGTTGAGGGCATCCACGTCCACCACGATCTTGACCATCGAGCCCGAGACCACGCCGCTGGCGAGCAGCGCCGGAGCCAGGTCCTGCGTGATCTGGTGCGGGCCGGGCGTCGGATCGCCGGCCAGATCGGCCAATAACTGGTCGATGACATTGTCGTTATTGGTATCGCGGCCTATTTGAATCCTGAACGGGGCCACATCGCCGGGGCTCGTGACGGTGTAATCGAACGTCGCCACGAAGGAGCCCACCGTCAGCGTCAGGTGGTTGGCGCTGATGTCGACGATCTGACTCTGCGTGCCCGCCAGGGAGGTGACGTTGTTGCCGATCTCGTTCACTTCTTTCACGGCGCCCTCGTCGAGGCCCGGTTGCGTCAGATCCAGCGTGGTGATGATGCGGTCGCCGCTCTTGATGGGCGGGTTCAACGCGTTGATCGCCGGGCGGATGTCCGCCGCCTGGAAGACGTGCGGTCCCGGCGTGCGATCGGCCAGGAGGGTCTGCGTGGCCGTCAGGAGCAGGTCGGCCGGCGTCAGGGCGTCAATGACATTGTCGCCGTTGCGGTCAATGCCGATCCGCAGCTTGAACGGCGAGACCGCGCCGATGCTGTTGACCGTGTAGGCCACCGTCACGGCCGTTGTGCCCGCGACGTTGTCCACCGTCAGGAAGATCGACTGGGCCACCAGGTCCACCGTGACGGGGTCGAGGGCCACGTTGTTGGTCTGCTCCTCGGCCTCGATCACGAGGTTCTCCGGCGTGCCGAAGCCGTCGTCGAGGATGTCCAGCGTGGCGATGATCTGGTTGCCGTCCTGCAACGGGATGGCCAGCCCGTTCAGCGCCGCGGTCAGGTCGCCGGTGGACACACTGCGGCTTCCCGGCCGCAGCGCGGTGATCGGCTGGGCGGCCAGATCGATCGTGGCCAGCAGGCTGGCCGGGTCGATGATCTTGTCGCCATCCCGATCCACGCCGATGCGGACCTTGAAGGGATGCACCGTGCCGGGGCTGTTTACCGTGTAGACGGTCCGGGCCAGGATGTTCCCGGTGCTCGGATCCCGATATACATCCACGGACGTCGCGACGAGGTCCACCTGCACGGTGAAGGCTGCAACGTTGTTGCCCACCTCGTCTCCGCCGATTTCCACGACAGAGTTCACGGGCACGCCGTCGTAGGTCAGGTCCAGCATCGCCAGGATGCGGTCGCCGTTGTTCAACCGCGTGGCCAGGCCTTCCAGGGCCGCACGCAGATTGCCCGACGTGACGCTGTGCGAACCGGGCGTCAGATCCGGCGCCGCGATGGTCGCCAGCACGTCGGCCGGGCTGTCGATCTTGTTGTCCCCGTTGCGGTCCACGCCGATCAGGATGTTGAAGGGCGGCACGGCAAACGGATCGGGAGCAATGATGGTGTAAGCCACTTTGGCCGTCGTGGTGTCGGCCACGTTGTCCGAAACGACCGAGATGGAATTGGCCACCAGGTCGGTGATTTCGGTGTTGTCCGTCGACGCGGTGTTGTTGGTTTCGTTCGATTCGGCAACCGTGTTGCCGGTGTCGATCACCGCAAAGATGAACTGGGTGCTGTTCACCTGAATGGCGTTGTAATCACCGATGGCGGTGTGCCCGCCGGGCAACTGATTGCCGGGGACCGTGGCCACAAGGGTGTCGGTCGGGTCGAGCACGCCGTTCTTGGGATTGTCGTCCAGGTAGAACTTGATGTTGTAGGCCGGCACGCCTCCCCAACTGTCCACCAGGTAGCTGAGCGTGGCCAGGTTGATGTTGGAGTCGTAGGCCAGCGAAATTGCGACCAGATCGACCGCCAACGGCTGATATACGCGGTTGTTGTCGATTTCTTCCGATTCGACGACCGCGTTCTCGGCGCCGATGTTGTACGGATCGACGTCCTTCAGATCCAGCGTCGCGATGATCCGATAGCCGTCCTGCAGCGCCAGGGCGTTCAAGTCGGGCGTCAGGTCGTCCGTCGTGATCTGATGCGCGCCGGGCTGCACGCCCGCCACGCCGATATCCGGCTCAATGTCGTAGATTCTGATGACGCTGCCGGGATCCAGCACGCCGTTGCCGTTGGTGTCCAGGCCGATGCGAACCTTGAAGCTCTCCACCGTGCCGGGACTATTGACCGTATAGCTGACACGGGCCTTCTTCGCCCCGGCCGGTTCGGTGAACAAGCTGACCTCATTGGCCACGAGATCGACCAACTGGGCCTGCGCGGCCACGTTGTTCGCGGCCTCATCGGCTTCGAGAACGTCGTTCACCGGAACGCCGTTCTGCTGGAGGTCCAGCGTAGCGATGATGCGGTCGCCGTTCTGCAAACGAAGCGCAAGGGCTTCCAGCGCTACTCGCAGATCGGCGCTCACGAACGTGTGCGTGCCCGGCGTCAGGTTCGGAGCCACGCTGGTCACCAGCACATCGCCCACGGAATCAATCACGCCGTTGCCGTCGCGATCGACGCCGACGCGGATGTCAAAATCAGCCACGTTCGCGGGACTGTTGATCGTATAGGACACGCTCGCCAGCGTCGTGCCGGCGATGTCATCCGACGTCACCGCGATGCTGTTCGCCACCAGATCGACGGTCTGAATCTCGCCGACCGCGTTGTTGTCGACTTCCACGTCTTCCTTGACCGCGCCCTCGTTGGTTCCGTTCAGCTTGAGGTCCAACGTGGCCAGGATGGTGTCCCCATTCTGGAGCGGCGTGGTCAGGCCGTTCAGCGCCGCCCGCAGGCCGGGCACGGTGACCGCGTGCGGACCGGGATCCAGATCGGACCCGGTCAAGGTCACGTTGGCCAGCAGGCCGTCGGGATTGTCGATCTTGCCATCGCCGTTGCGATCGACGCCGATCTTGAGACTGAACGGCGCGACGCTGCCGGGGCTGTTCACGGTGTAGGCCACGTCGGCCTCGGTCGTGCCTGCCGCAACGTCGGTGCTGACGTTTATGGCATCGGCCACCAGGTCTATTCTTTGCTTCTGAGTGGTGACGTTGTTGGTCACCTCACCCAATTCGATCACCTTGTTTTCCGGTGTGTTGTTCTGCAGCAGATCCAGGGAGGCGATGATGTAGTCGCCTTCCTTGAGCGGCGGCGAAACTCCGCTGAGGGCCGCTCGGAAATCGCCCGAGGTAATCGAGTGCGGTCCCGGTTCGAGGTCGCTGCCATCGATGTTGATCACCTTCAACACGTCGGACGGATCATCGATCACGCCGTCGTTGTTGCGGTCCACGCCGATGCGGATCTTGAACTTCTCCACCGCGCCGGGGCTATTGACGGTGTAGGCCACGGCGGCCTTGGTCGTGTCCGCGCTGGGGTCGGTGAAGACGGCGATCGCGTCGGCCACCAGGTCGACGATCGGCCTGGTCGCCACCTTGTTATTGGAGATTTCCTCCGTTTCCGTCACGGCGCCCGCCGGCGAACCGTCCTGGAGCAGGTCCAGCGTCGCGACGATTTGGGTGCCGTACTGGATCCTCGACAGGAACGGCAGACTGTTGAGGGCCGGCCGGAAGTCGGGCGTCTCGAAGGTGTGCGCGCCCGGCGACCGATCCGCCACGCTGCTGACCAGCACGTCGGTCAGAACATCGCTCCCGCCGCCGTCGATCACGCCGTTGCCGTCGCGGTCGATGCCGACCTTGAGGCTGAAGGCATTGACCGGCAGCGGGCTGTAGATCGTGTAGGCCACCTTGGCCGTGGTCCGGTTGTTCACATCGTCGCTGATGACCTGGACCGAGTTGGCCACCAGGTCGGTGCCCTGGGTGTTCAACGTCGTGGCCAGGTTGTTGTTCTCGTTAGACTCCGCCACGTTGCCGTTGGGGTTCGGCAGGCGGTCTATGATGGCGAAGAGGAACTGACCCGTCGCCGGCATGTTGCCCGCGCCGCCGAAGTTGGCCGTCGCGGTGTACGAACCCGGCGCCGTCTGGCCCGGCACGACCGCCACGACCGGCCCGTCGCCGAGGTCCAGCAGGCCGGAGTTGTTCCGGTCGAGGAAGAACTCGATGTTGTACGCCGGCACATTGGTCGGGCTGATTACCGTGTAGCTCAATGTGGCCGCCTTGGTATTGGAATCGAAGGCCAGCGAGACGACTACCAGATCCGTCGGTGCGGTGTCGATCGCCGAGGCCAGGTTGTTGCCCTCGTTGCTCTCGGCCACCTGGTTCGCGGTATCGACCGTTGCGTAGAGGAACTGGCCCGTCGCCGGCGGGGCGAGATTGTACGAGGCCGTCGCAGTATGCCCGCCCGGCGTCACCTCGCCCGGTATGACGGCGATGATCTGATCGCCGCCCGGCCCGATTTGCAGCCCGGGCGTTCCGTTCGTTTCCAGGCAGAACTGGATGGCGTTGCCGGCCACATTGGTCGGACTAAAGACCACGTAGTCCAGTGTCGCCAGCTTGGTATTCGAGTCATACGTCAATGACTGCGCCACCAGATCTGTCGTCGCGGTGTTGATCGTGCCCGCGATGTTGTTGGTCTCGTCGGATTCCACGACGTTGCCACCGAGCGGCGGCGGGCGGTCCAGGATGGCGAAGATCGCCTGGCCAGACGCCGGCGCGTTCGGACCGGCGAACGCCTGAGTCGTCGTGTGCAGACCCGGGCTGGTGTTGCCCGCCTGCAGGCCGACGATGGTGTCGCCGAAGCTCGGGACGAAGTTGTGATCGCTGTCCAGGATGAACATGATCGAGTACGCGGGCGTATTGGTCGGGCTGATTACTTCATAATTCAACGTCGCCGTCTGCGTGTTCGAATCGTAGGTCAGCGAACCAAGGAGGTTTGCCACCAGATCGGTCGGCGCGGTGTTGACCGCCATGGCGACGTTGTCGCCCTCGTTGATTTCCGTGACCGTGTTGTTCACATCAACTTTGGCGAAGACGTCCTGGCCGGATGCCGGTGGATTACCGGCGAAACTCGCCGTCAGGACATGCGCGCCCGGATTAATGTCGCCGTTGACGGTCGTCACCACGACGTCGCCGCCGGTGATCGTCCCGCTGTGATCCGTGTCCAAAATGAAGGAGATCAGGTAAGGGCTCACCGGGATCGGACTGTTGACCAGGTAAGTCAGCGAGGCGTTCTTCGTGCTGGCGTCATAGGACAGCGAGACCGCGACCAGATCCGTCGTCGCGGTGTTGGCCGTCGCAACGACGTTGTCGCCGGTCTCGTCGGTCTCGATCACATTCCCCGTCACCGGCGGATTGCCGCTCGCGCCCGGCCGATCGATGTAGGCGAAAAGGAATTGTCCCGAGTCCGCCGGATTGGCCGCGTAGCTCTGCTCCAGGGTGTAGTCGCCGGGCGCCGTCTGGCCGGCGACCGTGGCGATGAGGGCGTCGCCGGGCGTCAGCGTGCCGCTGTGGTCGGAGTCGAGTATGAACTCGATATTGTACGCGGGCACCGGGATCGGAGCCTGCACCGCGTAGCTCAGCTTGGCTTTCTGCGCGCCGGCGTCATAGGCCAGCGAAATCGCCACCAGGTCGGTCGGCGTCGTGTTCACGCCGATCGCCGTGTTGTTGCCCGTGGGGTCCGCGGCCACGGCGTGGAAGAAATCCACTACCGCGAAGATCAACTGGTTGGAAGCCGGCGGGGCGGCCGCGTAACTCTGGGTTACGACATGAGCGCCCGGACTCGTCGCCCCCGCGACATCGCCCACCTGCGGAGGATCACCGCCGTCGAGGATGCCGTTGTTGTTGCGATCCACGAAGAAGCGGATGTCATACGGTACAACCGGCGTGGGCGAGATCACCGAATACGCCAATGTGGCCGTCTGGGTGTTTGAGTCGTAAGTCAGCGCCAGCGCCATCAGGTCCGTCGTGAAAATGTTCGCAGCGCCCACCCAGTTGTTCGTCGTCTCGTCATTCTCAATCACGTTGCCCGTCACCGGCGGGTTGCCCAGCGCTCCGGGCCGGTCGATGTATGCGAAAACGAATTGGCCCGAAACGGGCGGATTGGCTCCGAAACTGAATGGAGCGGTCGTGTGCGGACCCGGCGTGACGTCGCCGGAAACCAGGCCCACAATCGCGTCTCCGGCGCTCGGCGCCAAGCTGTTGTCCGAATCGAGGATGAACTCAATGTTGTAGCTGGGGACATTGTTGGCGCTGTCGACGAAGTAGTTCAACACGGCGTTCTGCGTCGAAGGATCGTAGCTCAGGGCGATGGCGATCAGATCGTTCCCCTCGGCGCCGTCGCCCGATACCTTATTGTTATTCTCATTAGCCTCGGCCACGTCGTTGTCCGTGTCTACGCGGGCGAAGATCTTCTGGCCCGCGGCCGGAGGATTGGCACTGAAATCCGCCGTCAAGACACGTATGCCGGGATCGCCGTTGACGACCGTGCTGAACACCGTCGTGTCCGTCGGATCCCATGAGCCGTTCAGATTGCTATCCAGATAGAACTCAATCCGGAACGTGTGCACTTTCGCCGGGCTGTCGACCAGATAGGTCAGCGTCGCCTGATTGGCCGCGTCAATGACCAGCGACTTGGCGACGATGTCAACGTAAAATGGCGTCGCGGCGACGACGTTGTCTCCCTCGCCGGCGCCGAAGAACTCATTGATGTTGTTGTTCGCATCCAGCTTGGCGATCAGCCTGTCGCCGTTCTTGACGCGGTCGGCGCCGCTAAGGGCGTCAAGATCCGCTCGGATGTCCTGGCTCCACTGGTGCGTGCCCAGGGTGGGTGAGCCGGTGAAAGATTCGAGCACGGAATCGATCACGTTGTCGCCGTTGCGATCAATACCCACCTGGATGACATAACTGCCCACGTTCCCGAAGGGAAGGAGATCGAAGACGGTGTAAGTGAGAGTTGCCTGAACAGTGTTGCCTACGACTTCAGCCGACAACGCGTCAGCCCGCAGGTTGTCCTCAGATCCGGCCCAGGCCGCGGACGGCCCTGTCAGTAGGGCCGCCAGTACCGGCAACACGTATGCGACGCAGCGGCACAGGCGTGCTGTCCTGCCGGTGAACCTTCCCATATTCGACCACGCCTGCGGTGACAACGTTCCCAATAGACTCATTGCTGTATTCCTTTCATCCACGTGACTCGAGTGCACTTACCCTGTTAGCCTGCGTGCAGGCTCGAATTCCAGATCGCACAGACGGAGGATGAATGACGCTCACCTGGTTGCGGCGTGGCATTGAGGTGTCTGTAGCTCCTCGCTGCCCCCCATCCTCCACCACTCTTAGCTCCGGCGACGATTATCCGGCTCGGTCGGTGCATGCCGGTTTCCCGTCATGTTCTGGCCAGCAGCGCGACTGAGCATACTTGGACCTGGCCACAGACTTGCTGCAACTCAGCAAAAGAACCTGTCGCGGTCGTTACCGATGATCGTCATGCGATTGAATGCGAATCGCTCGGAAGTCTTCTCTCTCCTCTCGGGAACAAATCCCGGTTTTCTGAGGATAGCGCGGCGGACATGACACTTCAAGGTTGCTCGCGTGTTTTTCGATTTTCACATGATAAGTGCCATGGCCACGGCACTGTGAGTGCGGGGAGACTGAACGATCTGGCACGACTCACCTGCGAAGAGGACAGCCATATCGCATTATCCGTGATGGGCGGTCCAGGTCACTGGCGAGCCACAGCTGCCTCGATCGGATTGCGCAAAAGGCCTGATTCACGGCCTCCATGACTTCCCAACAACGGCGGGCCGGGTGTTCCGGACTCCCTCTGTGCAAGCCGAACCACCATCTGCCGTGCCCCATGCGATCAGAAGATCATCCTATCTGATCCGCTCGACGATCATTTGCTGAAGCTGAGAACCGCAGGGTGCGCCACGTGCAGGTAGTCTTGAACGTTCATGATGATGGAGTTGGTCAGCGATCCGGCGTTGAAGGCGATTCGCTCGTTTTCCAGAATGGAGCTATCAACAAACAGGTCGAAAAGCAGGCTGGGCCTTCTCAATGAGGGGACAGCACTCGGCGGCGACCGCGCAAGGGTCGTCGCAGCAAGGCCGTGACCTCATGCACGTTCGCCGGTCGACCCACCCGCAGCGACCATGCAGCGGCGCAAACTGCCCGCACGAGAATACCCCTCCATCGCCGGGAGATTGTTGGCCTGCTCCTCGCTGCGGGGAAGAGCAAGACCGAGCAGGATCAGGTTCTCATGCCTTCTCGACCTAGCCGAGCAACTGCTCGATGTCGTCCTTCAAGCGGCGTTTCAAACCACCGCGGTCGGAGTAGTACGCCGGCATTCCTGATTGCTCCAGGAGCCGTGCGACCGTTGACCGCAGACTAGCGGTCGACACTGGTGTGCCCTAACATCAGCCGACAATCTTCGCGCGAAGTGAAGAAGCCCGGGGTGGATACCAAATACATGACGCCTAGAGCCGTAGTTCTTGAAACCTCTGCTCTAGCGCTGTAACCTATAGCGAATAAGCTCGTTGTGAGCCGCAGTTGGTGCTGCGACAACCGGGACGACAACCGCGTGAGAGTGGTTTTCTGGAGCCGGAAAAATCTATAACTGCTTCATTGGCAAGTAGTTGCGCCCGTAGCTCAGCCGGACAGAGCATCGGATTTCTAATCCGACGGTCGCAGGTTCGAATCCTGCCGGGCGCGTTTCCACATTTCGTCGCATTGCGCGGCAGAGCGCCGCTAACGTTGGCTACATTGAAGGGCTTCCGCGCCGCGCCCTTTGCGAATGCCGCCGTCCTGTCATCGCACGGTTTCGCACTGGACTTGGACGTATTCGCACGCTGACTGGTGGGGGTATCGTTCGTTGCCTCTTTGACCGCCTCTTGCTCCTGTTGGGCCTCAGCCACGGCCACGGCTGGCAGGGCCTCGAGCGCCCCCGTCAGGTCGTGAACGCCGAGCCGGGCGTAGACGTTCAATGTCAACTTGGGGTCCGAGTGCCGGGCGAGCTGTTGACATACCTTGACCGACGCACCGCTCCGCACCAGGGCCGTGATGTAGCTGGTTCTCGTGGCGTGAAAGTCGGCTACCCGTCCGGACGAATCCACGGGCTTGAGGAAGTCCGAATCGTGGCGCTCGTGGCGTCCCGGCCAGCCGTCCGGCTTGTCTCCGTCGCAGTGCTCGGATCAGATTCGATCGGCTTCCGCGATGAAGTCTTCGACGGGGCTTTGGCCGTCATTCGTCGTTTCCGTTTCCGTGGACATGCCGCATCATCCTCGAATCGGGTCGCTGTCCGACGCCGCGGCGGATGATGCAGAACGCGACGCCGGACAGCGCTTGGCGGGAGCTACCCGCCGTCCCGTCCACCAATCTAGTGAGCGTGAAAATCCCGAACAAGCGCCAAAAGCCTTGCCAGAGCGTGTTTTTTG
>DATKKX010000214.1:0-4660 GCA_035542775.1 Phycisphaerae bacterium
TGCCCCGTGCGGCGAGGGCGCCGATCAACTCGTAGATCTGGGCCTTGCTGGCCACATCGATACCGCGGGTCGGCTCATCCAACAGCAGAATATCCACATCGTGATGAAGCAGCCGGGCCAGGGCTGTCTTCTGTTGGTTGCCGCCGGAAAGATCCCGGACCCGCTGCCCGGCCCCGCGGGCGCGGATGTCGAGGCGACCGATCCATTCCGCCGTCGTACGACGCATCGCTCCCCAGTTCAGATGACCCCAACGAACGAACGGCCCCAGCCTGCTGAGCAGCAGATTGTCAATGATCGAACGCGAGAGCGCCAATCCTTCGCCGGCGCGGTCTTCACTCAACAAGCCGATTCCCTGAGCAAGCCGCGTCGCCGGCGCGGCACGAGGCCTCCTCCGCGGCGCGGTCGTTCTCGGCAAAGGCTGGTCTTTTCCCTCGCGGATGACGTGGACGCGTCCCGACCGTGCGCTCTCCAAGCCGAAGATACAGCGGAGCAGCTCGGTTCGGCCCGCGCCGATCAGCCCGGCCAGACCCAGAATCTCTCCGCGATGGAGGGTCAGATCCACGTCGAGCGGCAGGCGATGGCCGGACAATCCGGCGATCACCAATACAGGGCCGCCAACCTGATGCGGCCTTCGCGGGCACATCTCGATCAGGCGGCGACCGATCATCATCTCGACCAGCCCCGCCATGGTCACCTCGCTCATGGCACCAGTGCCGACAACGCGGCCATCACGCAGCACCGTGTAGCGGTCGGCCACACGGCGCACTTCTTCCAGGAAGTGGGAAATGTAGACGACGCCGACGCCGTGCGCCCGCAGGCGGGCGATCATCTCAAACAGTCGCTCGATATCGGCCAGGCTGAGACTGCTGGTCGGTTCGTCCAGGACCAGGACGCGGGCGTCGATCAGCAGCGCCCGGGCGATTTCCACGATTTGGCGATCGGCGGCGGAAAGCCGGCGAACGACCGTCTCGGGACGGATGTCCGAACGATGCAGTCGCTCGAAGACCTCAACGATCCTCCGCCGATCGGCGGTGCGACGGATGAAGCCCGCCAAGTGCCGCTCCATACCGAGGGTGAGATTCTGTTCGACCGTCAGATGGGGCGCGAGATTCAGCTCCTGGTAGATCATGGCCACGCCGGCCGCACGGGCCTCAAGGGGGTTCGCCGGGGCGAACGTGGCGCCATCCAGCCGCAGCACACCGGAGTCCGGGCGGACGGCTCCCGCCAGAATTCGCATGAGGGTGGACTTGCCGGCTCCGTTCTCGCCGACGAGGGCGTGGACCTCGCCCCGCTGCACGATGAGATCGGCCTGGTCGAGGGCCACGGTGGCGCCGAACCGTTTGCATATCCCCCGCATCTCGAGCCGCGGCGGTGTGTTCGGCACGCGTCATTCTCCGAGGCAGTTGGCCAGATCCGGCTTCAAAAGATCCTGGTTTTCCGGCAGGTTCATGGTCTGCTTCGTGACCAGCACCACGCCCGTATCCTGCCGCAGCTCGACCGGTTTGCCCTGCAGGGCGTTCAAGGCCGTCTTGATTCCCAGGTTGCCCATCCGCATCGGATCCTGGACGATCAGGCCGTCGAGTTCGCCCTGGGCGAGGGCCTCGACGAGGCCGGGACTGGCGTCAAAACCGACGAAGTGGATCTTGCCAGCCAATCCCCGTCCGCGTAGGGCCAGGAGCATCCCGAAGGTCGAGGATTCGTTGGGGCAGAAGACGCCCTGCAAATCAGTCTCCGCCGTCAGCAGGTTCTCCGACGCTTCCTGAGCGGTCGCCCGCGTGGCCCCGGCGTACCGATGAGGATCGATCAGGTGCATGCCGGGGAATTGGGCGAGCGCTTCGATGAAGCCGCGTTCCCGCTCGGTGGTGCTCGCGGAGCCCTCCAGGTAACGCAGGATCAGGACCCGCCCTTTTGCCCCGAGAACCTCCGCCATCCGTTTTCCCGCCAGTTGGCCGCCCTGGTAATTGTCGGTCGCGGCAAAACTGACGAAGTCCTTGCCGGCTTCGCCCGCCAGGCCGGAATCGATGATCACGACCGGAATTTTCTTTGCGGTGGCCTGCTGCACCGCGGAGAGCAGGGCCCGATCATCCAGCGGCGCCAGGACGATGGCGTCGATGCGGCTGCTGATGAAATTCTGCACCAGGGATATTTGCTGCTCGCGGTCATCCTCCTTCTCCGGGCCCTGGAAGATGACTTCGACGCCCCCCAGTTCACGCTCCGCCTGGATCGCCCCGCAGTGGACCGTCTTCCAGAACTCATGCGTGGTTCCCTTGGGTATCAGGGCGATGCGGAGCGGCTTCTTGGTTGTCGGTGCAGTCGCGCGGCCCTCGGCGGGTTGTGTTGCGGGCCCTGGTCCGGAAGTTGCGGGTTGGCTCCTGCAGCCCGCCAGTCCCAGCAATAGAACCCCGATATACGCCGGCAGTTTCATGTGTACGCCTCTCCGAACACACAGCTTGCCCATCGTCATGCGCTGCATTGCCGCGGGGCTGCCTGGGACTGAACAGAATCCTGGCCGGCACAAGAGAGCTTCCGGAACCGAAGGTCAATCGTAACTGGATGAAGCTTCAAGGGCAACGAATCAGGGCGAGGTCGCGGGAGCCCCGTGTGGTTGTGCAAAGGCCGGTACGCGGCGACGAAACGATCTCCCACCTGCCGGAGCCATCACGAGCTGCGGCCAGCATTCGCCGACTCGTCCACCGTCACATTATCGTTTACCGGTGGTCTGTGGGCGGCGGCTTCTACCCCCCCGATTCAACAACGAACCATGTCACGCTGAGCGGCTCGAGCCGGACCGGCACTACGACGCCGTAGCCGCGGTCGAGGTCGTACGGCTGCTGCGGACCGTCCTGCTGGCGGATTGTCACCTTACCGGTGAGGCCCGTGTAGTACAGCGGCAGCCTCAGCTTCGCGTCCACCGGCTGATCGGTGGGATTGTAGACCATGGCCAGGGCCCGCTCCTTGAGCTGCGAGTTCACGTGCAGCATGCAGTCCAGGCTGCGCCCGTCGGCGCGGCGGACATGGATGATATCCGAGTCCAGAATGGCCCGGTGCTGCTTGTAGAAATCCACCCACTTCTTCACCGTCGCCTTGGTGGCGTCGGCGTCGAACAGGCGCGGGCCGCGGTAACACGCCTGCACGCCGGAGCCGAAGTTCTGAGCCAGGTGCGCTGCATAGGCATCCAGGTGTTCGCTCAACGGCTCCAGCGTCGCCGCGGCGCCGCCGCCGTGGTACTCCACCAGCGGCACGAACATCCAGCCCATGCTCGGGGTCTTGTACCACGTGCCGTCGAATATGTTCTGGCGGCCGAGGATGATCTGCCGGTCGCGCGGCAGTGACCAGTTCACTTCGCGATAGCCCATGCCGTTCTTGTTCGAGCCGGCGAGGTAATACCAATCGGGCACATTCAGATAGACGCCGCGGGCACGACACCACTGGTAGAACTCGCTGATGGTCCGCCATTGCGTCCATTGCGAATCATCGAGCCCGCGATGGCCCGGATGCGTGGTGGATGCGCATACATCGCCGGGATACGAGCCATCATGTTCGATCAGGTCGAACCCGGTCTTCTCGATAAGGGCCCGGAGCTTGCGGAAGTACTCTTGAGACCATTTGCTGCCCAGACACGGCGAATTCCCGAAAATCGCCCCACCGGGCTTGCCGGTCTTGGGGTTGATCACGTCGTCCTCGTCGCTGATGCGGCGGCTGGCCAGCAGTGAATAGCCGCCCAGCTCGACGTTTTTGCCGTGGGCATAATCCACCAGATCCTTGAGCTGCGCGAGATAGGCGGGGTCTTCGTTTTCCGGATCAAACCCGCTGCCGAAAGTGAGGATCACCATCTCGAAGCCGATCGCGGCACACTGGTCGATCGCCAGCCTCACAGCCGCGGGCTCGGCGCTGCGGACGTGCATCATGATCGGGTTCTCGGTCACCCAGGGAGCGAGGACGCGGTACATCCGGCGCAGGGCGAGGCCCTTCCGCTCGCGATCCGTGCTGTCGTACGGCATCTCGAAAACCCGGAAGGTCTCGAAGGTCGTGCCCGGCGCGATCACGGCATTCGGACCGAGCGGCGGGCGACACTCCAACATCACCGGCGCCTTGAGCTCATAATTCACCTGCGAGGTATATTGCGGATCCGGCACCCAATTGGCCACTTTGTTGGCCGACTCCGGCGTCATCGCGCAGAAGGCGTAATCGCTGGCCACGTGGATGTTGGGATACTGCCATTCCGGGGGCACGCCCACATCCGAGCCGTATTCAACCGCGGCGAGGATCTCGCTGATGAACGAGTTGAGCGTGACAGGCTGGCTCCCGTCATTCCTGACGGTCAGCCATTTGGACAAGACCGGGATGCCGTCGTAAAGCTCATAGTGTACGTCGACGGACACGCCGGCCAGCTTCTCGGCGGGCGGCTTGAAGTGCAAAGTCAGCGACGCGCCGGGCGGCGGCCAGGGACGGTCCTCCGAATAGCGATTGTGCTTCCATGCAAAGCGCTCGACGGTCTTGCCGATCTCGAAGCCGGTGAACCGGAATGCCGACGGGTCGCTGGTCATCGTATCGACCCACTCAGGCAGGAGGTACGCGTACTCGACCTGCCCCTTTAACCCCCCCACTTCGTATTTCGCGCCGTCGAGTTCGACGATCGCCTCCGGCTTCACCCCGCGGA
>DATKKX010000215.1:0-2300 GCA_035542775.1 Phycisphaerae bacterium
CGAATCTCGGGTGACGTGACGGTTGCCGGTAAAACGGCCAAGCAAACGGCCGACGGTTTCGGCGACCCGATGGTCGAGTTCGACATCAACGTCATCGGACCCAAGGCGCAAAAAACAATCCCCGATGCCTTGCGCTACAAGCCGGGTTTTTCTGTCGATCTGCTCGGCGACTTGGCTTTCCCGATTGGCCAGTACAACAGTAGTCAGCCCCTGAATCTCGGGCAGCACCGCTGGTATGGACGCATCGGTGCGCCTATCGTCTGCCAGTTCGGACCGTGGGTACCGGGCAAGCGAACGACGTTGGAATTACTCCCGGCTGTGTGGTTGTTCGGAACCAACGACAACTTCGTCGGTCAGACGTTGACGACCGATCCATTGTTCCAGTTGGACGGACACTTAACTCGCGACCTCACGGATCACTTCTGGGCATCGTTCGACGCCGCCTGGTACAACGGGGGAGGATCGAGCATCAACGGCGTCTCGGGAGACAAGCGTAACGACGTTGCCTTGGGGTTCACAGCCGGGTACAAGATCAACGACAACTTGGGCCTAACGTTCGGCTACAAATCGACGATTAACGACGGCGCACCGAATGCCCTTCGAATGAACCAGTTCATGGTCTCGGTCGTGTACGGGTGGCACAAGATCATCGAAGGATCTAAACGGATGAAACACGACTAGCGAACAACAGGAGGTCGTATGGCGACGCCCGCAATAAATAAAACCTATCCTAGCGCGCCCCAGGTGCACAATTTGAAAACCTACGACGAGCGCTACGCGGCGGGCAAGGCGTTGCGCGAAAGCGTGCCTCCGGATATCAGGGGGAAATCGGGGACAGACGGATGCACTGCACCCCTGGCGTGAGACCGCAGCATGGCTCCGCAACCGCGGCCATCACTCGCAGCGCAGATCGGAGCCGCGATGCCCGGCGACGCTTCCAGGGGCAAAAATGCCGCGCAGTGCGCACCTTCAGGCCTCGACCGGAGCGTCGGTGGCGACGGGTAAGTGTGCTTCCTGCCAGGCGTCGAATCCACCGGTGACATTGATGACGTGGCGATGGCCTGCGCGTTGCAGCAGGCTGCAGGCGATCATGCTGCGGTAGCCGCTCTTGCAGTGCACGGCCACTGGGCCGCCGTCGAGGTCGGGCAAGTCGGAGCGGAATCGGTCCAGGGGATACCAGTCGGCACCGGCGATGTGGCCGGCATGCCACTCGCCTTCGCGGCGCACGTCGAGAACGTGCAGCGGGCGATCTTGTCCGTGCCCGCTCAGTTCCTGCACGGTCATCTGCGGGAGTTCCGCCAGGGCGAATCCTGCCTGCTTCCATCCCGCGACGCCTCTCGGCAGAAATCCCCGGAGGTCCTCAATCCCCACTCTTGCCAGGCGCAGACGCGCCTCGGTGAGCTGGTCCGCAGAATCCGCGATCAGCACCGGCCGGGACCCCAGGCCCAGCAGCGTTCCGGCCCAGGAGGCAAACTGGCCCGACAGAGCGATACTGATGGAACCGGGCACGTGACCGGCGGCGAACTGGTCTCCGGGGCGGACGTCGAGCGCGACCACGCCGTCTTCGAGCAGGCGCTTTAATTCGGCGGCAGACACCTCCGGCAACGCAGGCAGCTCGGCCAGCGGGGCCGCGCCGTCGCGATTGATCTCGGCGTCCTGCGAAAAATATTCGGGACGGGTCGGCAGATTGGTGGTCAACTGCTTTACGAATTCCTGCCTGCTCCTGATCTGCAGAGCGTAGTTGGTGAAGCGCTCGGTGCCGATGGTCGAGGAGCGCTCGGCGCGCATGTTGCGTCCGCAGAGCGAACCTGCGCCGTGGGCCGGATAAACCAGGACGGGGTCGGGCAGCTTCATCAGCTTGTTGTGCAGGCTGTCATACAACAGGCCCGCCAGGTCCTGGGAGGTGTGCGTCTGCGAGAGGTCCGGGCGGCCGACATCGCCGATGAAAAGAGTGTCTCCGGTGAGCACCGCCCAGGGCTCGGGCGACTTCTCGAGGTCGGCAACCACCAGGCAAGTGCTTTCCGGAGTGTGTCCGGGGGTTTCCAATACGGTGAGCCGGATTTTTCCAACCCGCAGTTCGAAGCCGTCGCCCACGTCCACGTGGGGAAATCTGGCGCCGGCCTGGGCGCCGATATAAATTTTCGCGCCGGTACGCGCGGCCAGTTCCTTGTGTCCGGAAACAAAGTCGGCGTGCAGATGGGTCTCGAAAATGTGGTGGATGCGGAGGCCGTGCTCGTCGGCGGCTTTGAGGTAGATCTCCACATCGCGCTGGGGATCGACCACGATGGCCTCGCCCTCCG
>DATKKX010000216.1:0-25055 GCA_035542775.1 Phycisphaerae bacterium
ATGCAGGCGTAGCGTTCGCTGTAAATCGCGTCCTGCCAATGATCGTCGACGCCCGCTGCCGAGCTTGCCTGGTGGGCGACCACGACGAGCCCGTCGGCCATGCGGAGGCTGGTCTCGACAGACTCGGTCAGCCGCGTCCGCAGATCGGGCTTGATGATCAGGCGATCGACCACCGCCTCGATGGCGTGCCGCTTGTTCTTGTCCAGCACCGGCGGGCTCTTCACCTCGACGATCTGGCCGTCAACGCGGACGCGAACGAAGCCCTCCCGAAGGATGCGGGCGAGGACTTCCTTGTGCTCGCCTTTCTGCCCCCGCACCAGCGGCGCCAGGATCATCACGCGGCTCTGCTCGGGCAGGGCGAGGATGCTGTCGACCATCTGCGTCACCGTCTGCTGGTGAACCAGCCGGCCGCACTTGGGGCAATGGGGCGTGCCGACGCGGGCAAAGAGCAGGCGAAGGTAGTCGTAGATTTCGGTGGTGGTGGCGACGGTGCTTCGCGGATTGCTGCGGCCCGATTGCTGCGAAATCGCGATGGTCGGCGGCAGGCCGGTGATCTGATCGACATCCGGCTTGACCATCTGCCCGAGGAACTGCCGGGCGTAGGCGGAGAGCGATTCGACGTATTTGCGCTGGCCCTCGGCATAGATGGTATCGAATGCCAGGCTGCTCTTGCCGGAGCCGGACAGTCCGGTGACGACGATGAGTTTGTCCCGTGGCAGACTCAGGGAGATGTCCCGCAGGTTATGCGTGCGGGCACCGAGGATGCGGATCCATTTTGAGTTATCGTCAGGCATTCTCGAGTCGTCCTCCGATGTCGTGGACACCGGTATCTCTATCTCGCTCTTCTGAGCCCTGGAAGGGCGTCAGTCAATAGCCGAGGGCGTGAGCCCTCGGGGACCGGCGTCCGCCCACCATCAAGCCCTGGAAGGGCGGCGGTTAATAGCCGAGGGCGTGAGCCCTCGGGGTGCGGCGTCCGCCCACCATCAAGCCCTGGAAGGGCGACAGATTCGCGCTCACCTCCAGATATATCGCTCGTCATACGGGATCTGATGCCGTTTCAGGAACTCCATAAACTCCTCTTCGAACGACAATCGACGATGGTGTTCCGCCTGGCCCGCGATGTATTCCTTTACTCGATCGACGTTGGAGAAACTCACCGAAAAGGCCCCATACCCATCCTGCCACGCGAAATCGCGTTTGCCGGGGAACGTCTCATGAACCCATTTGGAGGCGTTGGCCTTGAGTACGCGCAGCAACTCAGAGAGCGCCGTTTGAGGATTAATGCTCACCAGCAGATGAACATGGTCCTCGGTTCCGCCGGCGGCCATTAATCGCCCGTTTTCGCGGGCGATGATTCCACCCATGTAGTCGTAGAGTCGTTGCCGCAGGTCCGCCGTGATGTGCCGGAGGTGTTGTCTTGTGCTGAAGACGATGTGGTGGAACGAGCATACGTAACTTTGCGGCATGGACCAGCCTCCGCGTATCTGCCGCCCTTCCAGGGCTCAGGGAATCGCCCGACAGTCTACCGAGGGCTCGCGCCCTCGGCTATTAACCGCCGCCCTTCCAGGGCGAAATGGTGATCGGGCGCCGTCCTCTGAGGGCTCACGCCCTCGGCTATTGACCGCCGCCCTTCCAGGGCGAAGAGATGGGCAGTTGTCCGCCTATCGCAAGAAAACCCCGTTTCTCCACGAAGCGCCGGCATCAAAGGCACGCTCTGGAAGGTGGCGGGCGACGGAGCCCACCAGCGAGAACGAGAGAGACGAGTAATCAACCCAGACACAGCGAAAGGAGTAACAAGCCATGTTCAAGAAGATCACCAAGCGACTCGCGGCCATCTGCACTTGTGCGACGCTGACGGCGGCCATGCCCTTCTCGATGGACGGGTGCATGGACGATCTCGTCAACGGCATCGCCGGTGGCGCCGGGGGCTACGTCGGGACTGAGACCCAGCAGACATCGTCCGCCACCGCCACGGCCTCCGGCGGAACCGCTTCCGCTTCGGCCTCCAGCTCGACCACCACCACAAGCGGCGGCGTCGGCTTCATCGGCGGTGGCTTCCTCGGCGGAAGCCCCTACGGCGACGGCTCCTCCTACCTTGATTGATCCGGCCTCCTTCTGCCCACCATGCAGTGCCCCACGACGGCGCCCGCGAAGACCGCGGGCGTCGTCGTTTTTTGCTTGCAGCAGGCGAACCATCAGCTATAAAAAGCGGCACATTCGACGGAATAGAGAGCCGTCCGACGACAAAACCTATTTGGAACGCCCATCGCTGACCGCGGCGTGGGCGTCCGTCGTCGCGGGTCACAGGAAGGGCACATCATGAACTCTGTTCGCAAATACCCCTGGTTCGTCAAAGGCGATCTCGACGGCTTCTTCGGGCTGGCCGTCGACAACCTCGTGCAGGTGCTCGTCATCGTCACCCTCTGCACCCAGCTCTGCGGCTTCAGCAAGGAGTTGATCTACACGCGGATGCTGCCGGGCGTGGCGGTCAGCCTGTTCGTCGGCAATCTGTACTATGCCCTGCACGCCCGGCGCGTGGCCAAACGCGACGGGAACACGAGTTGCACGGCCTTGCCCTACGGGATCAGCACGCCGACGGTATTCGCCTACATCCTGTTTATCATGTCCCCGGTCTATGAGCGGTATCGGGTGACGCTGGGCGACCAGGCGGCGGGGGAGCTGGCCTGGAAGGTCGGCCTGATCGCCTGCATCGGCGGCGGAGTCATCGAGTTCCTGGCGGCGTTCATCGGCGGCTGGATCCGCAAGGTGACGCCCCGGGCGGCCTTGCTTGGGGCCCTGGCCGCCATCGGCGTGATCTTCGTGGCCAGCCCGTTCGCCTTTCAGATCTTCGAACGACCGCTGATCGCCATCGTGCCTATGTTCATCGTTCTGATCGGCTACTTCGCGAAAGTGCGATTTCCCCTGGGTCTGCCCAGCGGATTAGTCGCCGTGCTTGTCGGCACCATTCTGGCGTGGACCGTGCCGTTCATTCCCGGCGCGGGGCCGGAAGTCATGAGCGCGCAGACAGTGAAAGGATCGCTGGAGTGGGTCCGGCTGTGCGTGCCTCATGGTTGCTGGAACGAAGTCCTCGCCCTGCTTCGGCAGGATTCCACGCTGCTCTGGTCATTTCTCGGCGTCGTCGTGCCGATGGGCCTGATCAACGCCATGGGCTCGTTGCAGAACATCGAATCGGCGGAGGCCGCGGGGGACAGGTTTTCCACCGGCGTGTGCATGGCCATGAACGGTGTCGGCACCATCGCCGCGGGCCTGTTCGGCAGTTGCTTCCCGATGACCATCTACATCGGCCACCCCGGCTGGAAAGCACTCGGTGCCCGATCAGGTTACTCTATTATCAACGGACTCTTCTTCAGCGTCGCCTTCGTTTTGGGGCTGGGCGCAGTCGTTGTCAGCGTCATTCCGATGGAGGCGGGCATGGCCATCGTGATGTGGATCGGCATCATCATCACGGCGCAGAGCTACGAGGCCGTGCCCCGGCGGCATTTCCCCGCCGTGGCGATCGCGTTCTTTCCCGCCGTGGCGACGATCGCCGTGCTGTTCATGCCGCAGGTTTTGTCAGGCGTGGACGCTCAGCACGGCGTCCTCAGCCTGATCACCACACACCACCACATGCTTGAGACCGCCCGTTCCGACAGTTGGTGGCCGATCGGCATCTATGCCCTGGCCGGCGCGAACAGCGGTTTCATGATTACGGGCATTATTATCTCCGCGATCAGCGCGTTCCTGATCGACCGGCGGTTCAAGACCGCGGGCATTTGGAGCGTCGTCGCGGTGATCGTGACGTTGCTGGGCTTTCACCACGCTTATCGCATCGAGCCTGATCAGCCCGGCCAACTTACGAGCGGGGCTCGCGAACTGATGGTCTGGCAAAGGGCGGAACCGGCCTTTAAGGACACCGGGCTTTATCTCAATGTTCCGGAGGGCACGTTCTTCCATCGCGGCTATCGCATCGCGGCGGCTTATGCCGTGGCAGCGGCGATGATGTTCGTCATCCATTCCCTCCGCCGGAAAGGCAGCGGTTTCGAGGACATCGTGGGCGACACAGGCGAAAAGCCGGCGGAGGAGCGGCCGGCTTTCCCTGGGATGACTGCTGCACGCAACGGGGTGCCGTAAAAGCACGACACTTCACAATACCGCCGCAGACCAGTGGCGGCCTGTTCGATTCCACACATCGGTCATCCCTGGGACAAAGAATTCCCTGGCCGGGGAATTAGTGCCGATCGGTGTTCCCGGCTCATCGGTTGGGATATACTAATTGTGCGACATCGGCACGCATACGAATCGCGCGGACAACCTTGCCCGATGCAGGCAACCCCGCCTGCATATCCGCCGGAACTCGCACTGACTCAACTGGGTATGCATGGTCGACCACACATCTCAGGCGGCGTGAGGCAATGCATGTGTTTGCCGGCGTTGATCACGCTCGGTTGTGTCGTTCTCGGCGCCACCGCGGATCACGTGTCTGGGCAGGGCCCCCCGGTGCGGATCATGCCGCTGGGAGACTCGATCACGGCGGGCTCGGGCAGCTCGGATTTCGCCGGCTACCGCCGGATCTTGTACAATTCGATGATCGCGGAAGGATACGGCGTTGACTTCGTCGGCAGCCAACAAGGCGGCCTCGGGGACTTTGACCCGGATCACGAAGGCCATGCCGGTTGGCGCGATGATCAGATCGCGGCCAACGTCGTAGGCTTCCTGACTGCTCACCCGGCCGATATCGTCCTGCTGCATATCGGCATCAACTCGCTCGATCCCAGTCCCACTGACGTGGAGGCGATTCTGGACAACGTCGAGTCGGTCAATCCCGACATCATCGTCGTCCTGGCCCGTATCGTCAGCGTGGCATGCTGCGGCGATGTCCCCCCGTGCACGAATTGCGAGACTGTCACGCAATTCAACGATAATGTGCAGGCGATGGCGAGCGCTCGCATCGCCCGCGGGGCCAAGATTCTGCTCGTGGACATGGAGCACGCCCTTTCCTATCCGGGCGACCTGAGCGATGCGGTGCACCCCAACGATTCCGGCTACTCCAAGATGGCCGCCGTGTGGCTGCCGGCCGTCAGGGAAGCGATTGCCCAAGTCAAGACCCTGGCCATCCTGCAGCAGCCTGTCGATGCCGCGGTTCGCAAGGGCGACAACGCAGTATTCAGCATCGTTGCCGGAGGCAGCGGCCCGCTGCACTATCAATGGTTCGAGAATGGCGTCCCTGTGGGAACGGACAGCGATGTGCTCACGCTGGCCGGGGTTGATTTGACTTACGACGGCGTGCGCGTCTCCTGCTCGGTCCGCGACTATCGTAGTGAAGTCCTGAGCACCGAGGCTCTTCTCGCAGTGACGTGCCAGCTTGCCATCTTGATCGACGGCGACGGCGCGGTGGTCCTCGACCCGCCGGGGGGGCTGTATCGCGAGGGCACGGTGGTGAAGTTGACGCCGGCGCCGCTGGATGCGTGGCATTTTTCATCGTGGAATGGAGCCGCCCAGGGGGACTTTGTGCCTGAGTACGTCGCCATGGTGGATGATCTGGACGTCGGGGCCGTTTTTGTCCCGGATCCGCCGAAGCCTTCCGGGCAAGACAACACGGCGGCAGAACAGCCGGTTCCCCAGGCTTCGCCGAACGCGAGTGACACGCAAGCCGGTCCGTCCTGCGGATCCGGTCTTTGCGGCACGGGGACATCGCCCTTCTTGACGCTGCTGCTGATCGCCCGGCTGTCGAAGTGGAGAGCTATAGGCAGACGGATGCGTCCATGAGGTCGGGCGCGCGGCCGATCACGGCTGCATCGCGGCCCTGCCGCCGGTCGAAGAGGAATCCTCGGCCAGTGATGCCGCGTGGGATACCTGGTAGTAGCCGTAGAACGTGAGCAATGTCACGTACACATAGCCCACCGTGAAGAGGCACATGAAGAACAGCCCGAGCCAGACCTTCAGATAAACGGTGTAGGCCACGCAGCCGATCAGATACAGCGACATAAACAACTCGAGCCAGGCCTGAATCCGCTTGGGGTCCAGCCGCTGCTTGGCCGTCTTCTTCTGCCAATGATTGTCCTGGGCTCCGGCCACGCCGAACTTGGGCGTCCGGACGAACTCCGAGGCCTTGCCGAAGAAACCTTCAAACGCCGCCCTGGCATTGTTCAAGGCGATGCCGACGCCGAGGGCCATCAGGAACGGCAGATACTTCAGGCTGTCGCCCCAGGTACGGAACAGCTCCCGCTGGCAGGCCACATAGAACGAGCTCGCCGAGCACGTGGCCAGGAGGATGAGCGATCCGTCGAAGACGGCGTGAAAGCCGATGTTGCCCGTGAAGACCTGCGTCCGCAGGTACATCACCGGCAGCAGCAGGAGCGTCAGGATAAGGATGAGGAAGTAGCTCGTGCAGCTCGTCAGGTGGAAGAAGGCCTCAACCTTGATCCGCCAGGGCAGGCGTGATTTCAAAATGACCGGCAGCAGCTTGCGGCAGGTCTGTGCTCCGCCCTTGGCCCAGCGATGCTGCTGGCTTTTGAACGCGTTCATTTCCGGTGGCAGTTCCGCCGGCGAGGTCACGTCCGGCAGATAGACGAATTTCCATCCCTTCATCTGGGCCCGGTAGGATAAATCGAGATCTTCCGTCAGCGTGTCGTGGTCCCAGCCGCCGGCGTCGGCTATGCAGGTCTTACGCCACATGCCGGCCGTGCCGTTGAAGCTCATGAAGCGGCCGGACCAGTTGCGGGCGGCGTGCTCGATGACGAAGTGCCCGTCGAGGAGGATCGCCTGTGTCTTGGTCAGGAGCGACTGGTCGCGGTTGAGATGCTCCCACCGCGCCTGGACCATGCCGACCTTCGGGTCGACGAAGTGGTCGACCATGTGTTCGAGGATGTTCTCGGGCGGGAGGAAGTCGGCGTCGAAGATGAGGACCAACTCGCCCTTCGCCGTCTTCAGTCCGTTCTCCAGGGCCCCGGCCTTGTAGCCGTGCCGGTTGTCGCGGTGGACGTAGACCACCGGGTGCCCCTGGGCCCGCATCTCTTCGCAGGTTTGCCGGGCGATCTCCACCGTATCGTCGGTCGAGTCGTCGAGCACCTGGATCTCCAGCCGGTCTCGCGGGTAACGGATATTGCAGGTCTTCTCAATTACCCGCTTGGCGACGAACTGCTCGTTGAACATTGGGAGCTGGATTGTCACGAAAGGCTTCTTGAGGAAGCAGGCCGTCTTCCGCGCCGCGTTGCGGCGGTTCTTGTAGTAGAGGAAGACCAGCGAGTAGCGGTGTACGCCGTACACGGCGAGGATGAAACACACCGTAAGATGAATACCAATCAATACATAGTGCCAAGCCGTCGCTTCAACCATGGATCGCCTCGACCTGTTGTGCGGCGAACCGGACCGCCGGCTCACCCGAAGGCCGCAAGGGGTGAACGGCACGCGGGCCAAAACCAGCCCGTGCCGGATGACTAGGGATTCTAAGGCGGCGTCCGAATTGCTGTCAATCATCACCCTAAATCCTCTCCAGAGCGGTTCCGCACTTGTCGGACTTGGTCAGAAAATCTGCCTCTCAGACCGACGTTGGTGCCGTCGCCGCCCGATTGAGCAGGGCCCAGGGCAGGTGGAGTAGGGCGGCATGTCTGCCGGATGCCAACAAACCCAGGTAAGAACCTCCACCTTGTATGCCCCAATGCCCCCCCCTAGGATGGTCCTGATAAGGAAGGCAACGTTGGGCTGGTTTCAAATGCCTTGCCCGCGGCTCCCCCCGGGCATGTAGAACCGGCTCCGCCAAGCTACTTTTCGCATAGCAAGCCGAGCAGGAGATCCCGTGCAAGTCTATCTCGATCTAGTCCGGAAGGTCTTTGACGAAGGCTCCCGAAAACCATCGCGGACCGGCGTGGACACCATCAGCCTCTTCGCGGCCCATTACGATGTGGATCTGGCCGAAGGCTTTCCTCTCCTCACCACCAAGAAGATGAACTGGCCGTCCGTCCTCCGGGAGTTGCTCTGGTACCTCTCCGGGGAGGACCACATCCGCAATCTCCGGCGCTATACGAAGATCTGGGACGCGTGGGCGGACAAGGACGGCAATCTCGACAGCGCTTACGGCTACTTCTGGCGGCATTTTCCCAGCGCGTCCAGAGACGCCCAGGGTCAATGGCAGGTCAGGGAAGTCGATCAGATCCGTTATGTCATTGACACCTTGAAAAAGGACCCGTACAGCCGCCGGCTGGTGGTCAGCGCCTGGGAGCCCGGCAACGCCATCGCCAGCAAGCTGCCGCCGTGCCACTATACGTTCGCGTTTAACGTCGGCGGCGGCCGGCTGAACTGCCACCTGACGCAGCGGTCGGGCGACGTCGCCATCGGCATTCCCTTCAACCTCGCGGCGTACGCGGCGCTGACCCAGATGATCGCCCAGGAGTGCGGCATGGAGCCGGGGCGATTTGCCCATACCATCGTCGATGCCCATATCTACGTCGCCGAGCCCGGCACGGCCATGGCGGAGTACGACCAGGCCGCGGGCCTGCGCCAGCAGCTCAAGCGCAAGCCGTTGCCGCTGCCCCGGCTGAAGATCGCGCGGAAGCCGTTCGACGAGCTGACCTTCGAGGACTTCGAGCTGGTCGGCTACGAGTCCCACGAGGCGATCAAGTTCAGAGTGGCCGTGTGAGAAGGATGGAGCGAGCCCATGGACCAGGTCGAGTTCGCTGCTGTCCGCCGCGCTCCCGTCGAAACGCTCCTGCTCGGGCTGGTCCTGGTGGCGGCGTTCCACGCCATGCCGGATTGGCTGGTCAGTTTCCTGCCCGCGCAAGAATTGTACAACCGCCTCGGCAAGAACGGGTTTTACACGCTATACGATGCGCTCTCCGGACTGATGCCGCTCCTCTTGTGCCTGTCGAGACCGGTGCGAGCGGGACTGGGGCCTGGTCACTGGCAAGGGCGAACATGGAAGACGCTGGGCGTCTGCGCGCTGCCGATCGTGCTGACGGCGGCGATTTATCCTCTGACGTCGCGCCCCTTCATGGGGAAACACGTCGGCATATGGCTGGTATCGCCGGCGGCCCAGGACCTGCTCTTCACGGGTTACCTCTACCCGGTTTTTGGAGAGGCCTTTCCTGGTCGAGTCTTTTCCAGGATCGACGTGCAAAGAGCCATACCGATCATCGCGCCGTTCTTTGCTTTATGGCACTTGCCGAACTTCGCCGGAATGCCTATCGGTTATGTCGCCTTCCAACTCGCTTATGTTTTCATCGGCGGGGCATGGGTGCTCCTGGCCCGGCAGATGACTGGCAGCATCTGGCCGGGCGTGCTCACGCACATGGCCGTAAACTTTATTGCCTGGCGAGGATGGTAAGGACTCCGGCACAAGGGATGCTTAAAACAGCCCAATGAAAACCATCATCATCGTCGCCATGACCCGCAAGCGCGTGATCGGCAAAGCCGGCCGGATTCCCTGGCACGACTCCGAAGACCTCAAGCACTTCAAGCAGGTTACAACCGGCCACGCCGTGATCATGGGCAGAAAGACGTTCGAGTCCGTCGGCAAAGTGCTGCCGGGGCGGCGGAACATCGTGGTCACGCGGAGGGCCAACGCCGATGCGGGTGCAGGGTTTGCCGCTCAGGCGGAGAGCGGGGTTTTGCCGTCCGCAGCCGGGCCGCCTGCGCCTCTGGACTTCGTCCATTCTCTCGACGAGGCCCTGGACCTTTGCCGCCGGCGAAACGAGGAGAAGGCCTTCATCATCGGGGGCGGGCAGATCTATGCGCTCGCCTTGCCCGTCGCTGATGAGATGATCGTCACCTGGATCGACCGCGACGACATCACCGGTGATACCCTGTTCCCGGAGTGGGACGCGCACCAGTGGGTTGAGACAACGCCGCTCGCCCACGCATTTCCCCGCGCGATCACCTACCGCCGCGTGAAGCCGTAGAACCGTTCTCTGCCAACGAATCGCAGCCTGCCCTGGCAACATCATCATCGATTCGTCGTCGCAAGGCCTCGTCTCACGCGGCCATGATCGGAGTTTCAGATCCCCTGATTGACGGCGCTCGCCGTTGAGGTTATGCTCTCCTGCAACCTCGCAACTCCGAGTCCGCCCTGATCGTCCCGCACCTTCGTCATGCGGCTGCGCGGCTGCTCTTCGCGGGACCGGTGGCGCGGGTGAAGGGGAGGCAGGACGTGCCGGATTCGGGCACGCGCCCAAATGGGGATTCTTTGAAGCGTCCAGCACGGTACCTCCAGGCTTTATTCGGAGACAGCATGCCTTCATGTTGCCGCCGCCCGCGTCGGCCGCGCCGTCGAAGCTTGGTTTCTCGCCCGCGTCTGCTCGTGGTGCTGTTGGTGATGTCGGCGGCGCCTCTGCTCTCGCCGTCAGGATGCGGGCAGAGCTTTGATCCCTCGCTGCCCACCACCATACCGGCACAAGTCGTGCTGCCCGACGCGAACGTCGAGGTGCCGGTGGCGATCTCCGGCAACCTCATCTTCGTGGACGTGACCGTCAACGGAGCGGGCCCGTACAAGTTCCTGTTGGATACCGGGGCCGCCCTGGGCCAGGTTTCTCCGGCCATTTCAGCTCAGTTTCCAGCCAACCGGATCGACGACTCGATCATCGTCACCGGACCGTTGGGCGAGACAAATCCGGTCCCGCTTTTCCGGGTCGACTCGCTGAAGATCGGCGATGCGGATTTCCAGACTTTCCTGGTTGCCGTTCGCGACGTGCCGGGGATGTTCGCCGGCACGCCCTTTCCCGTGGATGGCATCCTCGGCAGCGGCCTCTTCCGTCATGTCTTGCTGACGATGGATTACCCCGGGGAAAAAATCCGCGTGGAGAGCGGAGCGCTGCCGCCCGCGGATAATTGCGAGATTCTTCCCATCACGGGCGGCGATCTGGGCCCTGGTTCGGTCTATATCCTGCCTTCGGTATCGATCACATTGGAGGGTCAGACCGTGTCGGTCTTTCTCGACTCCGGCAACGCCGGTGCTCTCCTGCTGCCAAACTCGTACGCGAGCCTGCCCTTCGAGAGTCAGCTCGCCCCGGTGGCCACCTTCACGCAGAACGGGCAGACCATCCTCCTGCATGGCGTCCTCGACGGGGCAATGACCCTGGGCTGCATCGAAGTGGACCACCCGACCATCCTCATCGGCGGCAATCTGGCAAGCCTCGGCGGGGCGGGCCTGCAATCCTACGTGATCACGCTCGATCAGGAATCCAAGGCCGCGCGGTTCGTGCAGCCGGAAGATGTTGACACCGGGGCGCGCACAGACGGCTGAGGTCACTCATCGGCCAAGGAAACCTCTCAACGTCGGTGGCGGGATCGGTGCCTACTGCTTCGCCAGTGACCCCGTCACGTGAATCGTCGTCTCGCTCGAGCCCGTTGTAGCGCCGTACTGCTGCGTTGTCTGGTGCGAGGCGACCAACTCGGTGTAGGTGAGCACGTCGCCGCTGATCTTGCCGTCGAAGGTGCTGGTGGTCAGGCCGCCGATGGTGATGCCGGCCTGAGAACCGCTGGTGTAAGTGAGGGCCCCGTTGTCCTCGACGACGATGTGAAAGCCGGTGCCGGAGAACGTCACTTCCTTGGCGGTGATGCCGCCGGTCTGGGACCATCCG
The DNA here is from genome assembly GCA_035542775.1 of Phycisphaerae bacterium. Lineage (GTDB taxonomy): Bacteria > Planctomycetota > Phycisphaerae > UBA1845 > UTPLA1 > DATKKX01. The sequence continues at coordinate 11,571 of DATKKX010000216.1, forward strand.
TCGGAGGTCGAGCCCGTCGGAAACGGCGTGGTCTGGCCCGTCGTCATGGAGGCGTAGTCGATGACGAAGGTGGAGACCGGCGAGCCGTGATTGTCGAAGCCGATCTGGACGGCGGTAGGCTTGCCGTAGGCGCCGACCGTTAAGGTGAACGTGCCGGTGCCGGTGGTGGTGCTTGAACCGCTCCTGGGCAGTTGGGTGAGGGTGGTGGTCGTATTGCTGACCGTGCCGGTGTAAGTGCCGGCGACGGACACACCGGCGCTGTTGGGATCGTTTGGATCGAGGGGCAGGGTGCTGGGGCAGCTTGTGCCGAGGTTGGGCAGGACTATACAGGCCAGGGCGAGACAGAATAGACGATTCGAGCAGCGTGGCAGCATGGCGGGGCTCCAGCGGGGGTGCATCGAGCGAGGAAGTTACGCAGCTATTCTATTCGGGGACCCCGCGTTGAGGCAATGCCGGCCCGCAAATCCGCGCAGTGTCACGGGGACGACCTGCCAGGCGGGACGCTCGTTGCCAGCCTCAGGGTTCGCGGCGATGATGGGACGTCGCTTGCCGGGAACGCCTCCAGCTGGCGGCCGATAAGCGGCGGCCAGGAGTCCCCGCACGGAGACCGGAATGGAACTTGACGGCGTTTTCATGGATCTGTACGGCACCTTGACCACCGGCGATCGGCAGGCGGTGGAGAGCACATGCGAGGCCGTCATTCGGGCGGCGGGTGTGCCCCTCAGCGCCCGGGAGCTCAGCATCGTCTGGGGCGAGCGGTTCCTTCAATCGCTGGATTCGTGCGTCGGCGACGGCTTCGAGACTCTCGCCGACCTCGAACGCCGAACGCTGGTCGAGACGATGACTGAGCTGGGCGCTGAAATCGATCCATACCCGTTCGTTCAGATGCTGGTCGATTATTGGCGGAACCCGCCCCTCCAGCGGGAGGCCCGGGAATTCCTGGCCGCCTTCCGCCCGCCCATCTGCGTGGTGTCAAATGCCGACCGCGCGGACGCGGAGATCGCCCTGGCAGTGCACGGTATCAAGGTCGCGATGCTGGTCACGTCTGAGGACACGCGGTCCTACAAGCCTGATCCGGGCATCTTCGAGGCAGCGTTGAAACGGACGGGCTGGCGGCGGGAGCGGGTGATTCACGTCGGCGATTCGGTGCACAGCGATGTGGGAGGCGCCTGCGCCGCGGGGATTCGCACGGCGTGGCTGAATCGCAGCCATCGCATACACGACATCGGGACGCAGGAGCCGGACTACGAGTTTGCGGATCTGCTCGAGTTCGCGGCCTTCGTGAACGGGCAGCCTTGATGGTGGGGCAGCTTCGCCACGAAGGGCACGAAGAACACGAAGGCGGGAAGGTCAAAACGTCAAAATTGTTTGGGCTGGTCGTGCGAGTGCTTCGACCATCTTCGTGCCTTTCGTGTTCTTCGTGGTGGTTGGTCCCGGCCGCCATTACAGCAGCGATTTCAGCGCGGCGCACACCTCGTCCACTTCCGACTCCGTCAAGGCATTGTGGAAGGGGAGGGCGATGGTACGGGCGGCGACGCGCTCGCACACCGGGAAATCGCCGTTCTTGTAACCGAACTCGCGCCGGCAGAAGTTCTGCAGGTGGATCGGAGCAAAGTAGTTGCTGCAACCGATGCCCTTGGCGCGGAGCCTCTCGATGATATCGGCGCGGTTCTGCTCGCTATAGCTGTCGGCCAGCTTGACGACGAAGACGAACCAGCTCATCTCGCAGTCGCTGCCGAGCTGCTGCATGGAGATTCGCTTCTCGTCGGACAGCCGCTGTCGATACCAGGAGACGACGCGGGCCCGCTTGCCGATGATCTCATTGATGCGGCGAAGCTGCACGATCCCCATCGCGCAGGCCATGTCGGTCAGGCGGTAGTTGTAGCCGAGCCGCTCGTGTGACAGCCAGCCCATGCCGGTGTCGCGGCCCTGGTTGCGCATGGAGGCACACAGGCGGGCGATCTCGTCGTCGTTGGTGACGATCATGCCGCCCTCGCCGGTGGTGATCTGCTTGTTGGGGTAGAAGCCGAAAGCGCCGGCATCGGCCAGTGAGCCGGCCATCCGGCCTTTGTACTTGCTGCCGAGGGCCTCGCAGGAATCCTCGATCACCCGGAGATGGTGCCGGGCGGCAATGGCCTTGATCGTGTCCATGTCCGGCACCTGCCCGAAGGCATCGACCGGAATGATCGCCGTGGTCCGGGAGGTGACGCCGGCCTCGATTCGGCTGACGTCGATGTTCCAGGTCCGCGGGTCGATGTCGACCAGCACAGGCTTGGCGCCTTCGTACATGATGCAGTTGGTGGAGGCGATGAAGGAAAAGGGCGTGCTGATGACCTCGTCTCCGCGCCCCACGCCGATCGCTCGCATGAGCAGATGGAGCCCGCAGGTGCCGCTGCTGACGGCCACGGCGTGCTTGACGCCGACGTACTCGGCCATGGCCTTCTCGAATTCCGGGACCTTCGGCCCCAGTGACAGGCGACCCGATTTCAACACGGCGATAACGGCGTCAATTTCCCCCTGGCTGATGTCGGGACCCGACAACTCGATCCTCATTTGATGCTCCCACGCTGACAATGACGGCGAGCGAATGGTCCACCCTCAGGCGCCATCGGTTCTAGCGTCTTAAGTGAATACGGTTTCTCATTTCGCTCGGTTCTTCGGTTTTGCCCCCTTGGTCGCGGAATCAAACGTAAACGCCGACGGACAGACGTCCGCCAGGGCGCAGTGGCCGCAGTCCGGCTTGCGGGCCGTGCAAACTCTCCGGCCATGCCAGATCAAGGCATGCCCGACGAAGGTCCATTCCCTCTGCGGAAAGATCTCCATCAGGTCTTTCTCAATCCGGACGGCGTCCTTCTCATCGCGGGATCGCCAGGTCAGCTTGAGCCGGTGAGCCAGGCGACCGACATGCGTGTCCACGACGACGCCTTCGTTTTTCTTGAACCAGGTGCCGAGGATGACGTTGGCGGTCTTCCGGGCCACGCCGGGCAGTTCCAGCAACTCGTCCATCGTGTCCGGAACCTGGCCTTTGAATTTTTCGGCAAGAACCCGGCCGAGCCCGACGAGATTCCTGGTCTTGTTGCGGAAAAAACCGGTGGAGCGGATCTGGTTCTCGAGCTCGGCGGGCTTGGCCTCGGCGTAGTCAGCGGCGGTCCGGTAGCGTTGAAAGAGCGCCGGCGTCACCATGTTGACCCGATCGTCCGTGCATTGGGCGGAGAGAATCGTGGACACCAGCAGTTCGAGGGCGCCGCCGTGGTGCAGGGCACAATCCGCGTCTGGATAGAGCCGTCGGAGACGCTTGAGAATCTCTTTCGCCCGGGCCTGGCGCTCGTTGACCGATTCAGTCAGGGCCTTCGCGCGGCGCGTCGCCGCCTTCCTCCCTGTCGCGCTGGTTGTGCTGCCGGCGGTGCTCATGATCTTCCACTTCTCCGGCGACATTGTAGCCATGTGGTGGATGGGGGCAAATGAGATGAGGCCACGCCTGCCAAAGCGGTCGCTGCCAGCTGATTTACCGGGGCTCATCAGTATCGAGCATCAGCAGCTCGCGACGGTTCTTCAGCCAGCGAACCTTCCGGAGTGTGACTTGCAGGAAGCCGAAACCGTCCAGCCCGGCGAAGGTGCCGGTCTGCAGGATGGGGGGGAACGTCTGGGCGATCAAAGCCTCCTGCATCAGGAAGGGAACGGCCTGCAACTCGGCCCGGCTGATAACGGCGACTTGGTCGTACCCTCGCAGGAATTCCCGGGCCCGAACATCGTCCGTGCGATCCTCCCACTTCGACAGGTTTCGGCCGCCGGTGACCGCTGAAAACTGAAGGCACCCGTTGGCCACGTCCAGAATCCGCGGCCAGACGCGGGCCGAATCGTAATCGAGCACGGCGACAACGCGATCGCCGGCGAACAACATGTTGCCGGGATGCCAGTCGGCGTGCACGAATTGCGGCGGCCACTGGGGCATGCCCAGATTGTTGACCGCCTGGGCCGCGACGTCGTAGGCATGCTCGAGCTGCGCCAGCAGGTCGGCCAGCGCCCGTTCATGGCCGAGGACCGAACGCGATTCCCGCAGTTTCTCCGGAAGGGCTTCCACCGAATCGCGGACCATCTGGGAATCGTGATACCGGCCTTGCGGCCGCCTGCTCTCGGATCTGAAGTCCCCCAGCAGCTTGTGGCACAGGGCCAGGGTCTTGCCGGAATCGTACGTGGCGGCCAGGCCGCCACGATAGTGTTCTCCGTCGATGAATTCGAACACTTCGTAGATCGCATCGCCGATTTGCAGCAACGACCCGCCACCCGCACACAGGTCGACCAGGTGCGGGAGCGGAAAGCTCTTCGAGGCCAGGAACTTCTGCAGCTCATGGGCAAACGCCACACGTTGCGGATCATCCTTGCCCTTGGCGCGGCGTTTCAGGAGGAACCGGCCCCGATCGGAGGAAATAAGGAGCTTGGCGGCCGCGGGGGCTCCGCGCGTGAATTCACGGATCATGGAGATCTCGCCGAGGTCGTAATGGCTCAGGACCGACGCGATTTCCCGGGAGGTAAAGTGTTCGCGCTTGTGCGCCATCGGGGGTAGTTTACGCCGGACCGGCCGGTCAAGCACGGAGAGTACAGGAATTGACCAACCGCCACAGTCCGGCGATAGTGCCGAACAAGCGAGGTTGGCGGACGACATCCGACAGAAGGGGTGCAACATGGCGGCGTCGGTTATCGGCTTGATCGGGGGCACCGGCTTGGGCGAGGTCCTGCTGCGAGAGGTGAAGGGAAAGGCTGTCGAGGTCGACACGCCGTTCGGGCGGCCGAGTGCGCCGATCGTTCGGGCTCAGTGGGAGGGTGCGGAGGTCGCATTCCTTGCCCGGCATGGGCCGGGGCACTCGATCGGCCCGACCGCGGTGCCCTATCGAGCGAATATCTACGCCCTGAAGGCCGTCGGCGTGACGCACATTGTGGCCAGCGGCGCAACCGGGAGCCTGCGCGAGGAGTTCCGACCGCGCGACCTGGTGGTGCCGGATCAGATCATCGACAAGACATCGCGGCGACCGGCATCGTTCTTCGACGAGCCCGGCATTGTCGTGCACGTGGAATTCGCCCAGCCCTTTTGCCCGGCGCTGCGGAAGCTGCTGCTTTCGGCCGGCGAGTCAACAGCCGTGACCGTGCACGACGGCGGCACCTACGTGTGCGTGGAAGGGCCGTCATTTTCGACGGTGGCCGAGAGCCGGATGCACCGCTCGTGGGGCGGCGACCTCGTGGGCATGACCTGCATGCCGGAGGCCCGGCTGGCCCGCGAAGCGGAGATGTGCTACGCCCTGATCGCTCTGCCCACGGACTATGATTGCTGGCGTCCGCACGATCCCTCCGTGGACAAGGGCGCACTGTTGACCGAGATCATCGGCAACGTGGAGCACGCCACGGCTAACTCGGTGGTTCTCATCCGGGCCGCCCTACGCTCCATGGCCGGGCGGGAGCTGCCGCCGTGCGAATGCCGCAAATCGCTCGATCTGGCCATCTGGACCAATCGGCAGCACGTTCGACGGGAGACGGTGGAACGATTCGGCGTGCTGCTGGCCCGCCACTTCAAGGATGGCCCAACGCATGCCTGATCATGAGAACGACCGTGACACCGGACAGTCCGCCGCTGCTTCTCGCACCGTCGCGCAGCACGTGATGCTTTTCGTCGGCTCCTTGGCCTATCTCGGCTTTGTGCCGATCGCGTCGGGCACCGTGGCAGTCGCGGTCGTCGGCCTACCGCTCTACTGGCTTCTGATTCCATACCTGCAATTGTCGTGGCCGCTCTACACCGCGATCGTCGTCGTGCTGACGCTCGTCGCGATCTGGGTGGCAGGGCATACCGACCGCATCCTCAACGAGAAGGACAGCTCCAAGAACGTCATCGACGAGATTCCCGGCTTTCTGATCGCCCTGGTCGCCCTGCCCGCAACCTGGCAGATCGTTACCGCCGCGTTCTTCCTCGAGCGGGCCATCGATATCGCCAAGATCTGGCCGGCGAATTGGATCGAGCGGCATCTGCCGCGGGGTTGGGGCGTGGTGCTGGACGATGTCGTCGCCGGGTTGTACGTGCTGATATTGTTACACCTGGGGACGTATCTCATGCCGGGCTGGTTCGGGCTGCATCGCTAGGATGGGCAGGCGATATTATGGCATAAGAGCTGGTTCAAATGCGGGCGTTCTCAAGCCAGGGAGTTGACACCGGTTGCGCCGGGGAGAGCATGTCTGGCATGAAACTTCGTGAGCGATGCGAGCGCCTGCCTGCGATCGTCTGCCTGGCCCTATACACTGTGGTCGTCTTGCGTTGCGCGTGGCTCAGTGATGACGCCTACATTACTTTCAGGACCATAGACAACTTCCTCTCCGGCTACGGCCTGACCTGGAACCCCGATGAGCGCGTCCAGGCCTATACGCATCCGCTGTGGCTGCTCCTGTTGACGCCCATCCAGGCCGTCACCGGCGAGCCTCACCTGACGACCATCACCGTTTCGGTGCTCTTGTCCGTGGGGGCGGTGTTGTTGTGTGCCTTTGCCCTGTCCGCGACTCCACTGGCCGCTACGCTCGGCGTCCTTGTATTCACGCTTTCTCGGGCCTTCGTCGACTACTCCACCTCAGGGCTGGAGAATCCGCTTTCGCATCTTCTCCTGGCGGGCTACCTCATCGTCTGGATCAGGCGGCCGGCGAGCGACCGTTCGTTCCTGTTGTTGGCCACCCTCGCCGGGTTGACCACACTGAACCGCATGGATCTGGCGCTGGTCGTGTTGCCGGGCGTGCTGGTTTGGGCGTGGCAGCGCCGCGGCGTTCGCACACTGGGGCTGCTCCTGCTGGGCTTCGCGCCCTTCATCCTCTGGGAGCTCTGGAGTCTGTTCTATTACGGCTTCCCGTTTCCCAACACCGCCTACGCAAAATTGAACACGCAGATTCCGGCGGCCATGCTGGTCAGGCAGGGATGGTTCTATTTTGCCGACTCCCTCACCACCGACCCTCTGACGCCGATCATGATCGTGGCCGGGCTGCTCGCGCCGATCGTGGTCGGCCGGCGCCGGCATCTGCCCATCGTCGTGGGCGTTTGCCTGTACCTGGCTTATGTGCTTCGCATTGGCGGGGATTTCATGGCCGGGCGCTTTCTCAGCGTTCCTCTTTTCTGTGCCGTCATTCTGCTGGTTTCATCGCCCGTGGCGCGATCGGCGCGGGCCCTTGTGCCCCTGTTCGGGCTTATCCTGCTGACCGGCCTGGTGGCGACGCGGCCCTCGCTGCTGAGTGACGAGCGCTACGGCATGGATTTCTACTACATGGGCCCGCACGACATCGCCGACGAACGGGCCGCCTACTACCAGGCAACAGGCCTGCTGCGCATCCTTCGCGGCAGGCCGGTGCCGGACCACGCCTGGGCCCGCGAGGGGAAAGCTGCCCGATTAGCCGGCCCCGGCGTGGTTGTTTCGCGGAACATCGGGTTCTTCGGCCTTGCCGCCGGACCGCGTGTGCACATCGTCGACGAGGACGGGCTGGCTGACCCTCTGCTGGCCCGAATTCGGTACGCCCCGGGTTCGACCTGGCGAGTCGGGCATTTTCACCGGCCCATACCGACCGGATACATCGAAACACTTCGCGACGGCGCGAACGTCATTGCCGACCCGCAATTGGCCCGGCGTTACGACCTCTTGGCTCGGATCACGCGTGGGCCGCTGCTCGATTCAGAACGTCTGCGGGACATCCTGCGGATGAACCTGGGTTTTTCGAAGTGAAAGTGAGTGTGCGGTCGTCGGTGCCCGCCGCCCGACGGTAAAAAAGAAAACCCGGATCGTTTTCACGAAGCGGGTTTTGCCTGATCAGAGCAACGTCTCCGCCGCAATGCCGTTCGGAGGCGCTGGTTTGAACCCTAATACTAGGTGGGAGCGTCGCGGGCAGCTCGGACCTCTTCGAGTACTCGAAGTTCGCCCAAGAAACATGCCCTGGCCGGCCCCCGGGGTTCAGCCATATCGGTTCAAGACAGTCGAACCTCCGTAGTCGAACATGGCAGGGACATCACCCTGTCCTTTGGCATTCAATTCATAGCACAAAATCCGGCAAAATGCAAGTCCCAAGGCGCGCGGACTTCGTTGCACACGGAGGCAGTCGCCGCGCCGACGCATGAACCCGCCCGCCAGCACTGAAAACAAGCTCCACGCGCGGGCAAGAAAATCGCACGCCGGCTCTAGACATCGCTTGCCGCCCACGTGCGATGCTTCTGCGACTGAGGTTCGCGCAGCCCAACTATGCCACGCCGGTCAATCGCTGCAGCCGCAATTGATGGGAAGCATTCGATGCCGCAGGGTACGTTGAGGAAACTTCCGCCGCAGCCCGTCTGGTGTGACGAATCGTGCTGCCGAAATTCATCACTCACCGGGTGCCCAAGGCCCATGCCGCCGCTGTTTGCAGGTCACTGATCGAATGTGAACGTTACCGGGCGATGAGCGGCACACCTTGGAGGCTGTCCACGGCACATGCCGTGAGCCAGCGGAGCCTGATGGCCTCGCGAAGTTCCTCGCTCTGCTTCTCCGTTTCCGCGCCGCCCGCGAGGATGCCGCCGGCCCGATGCGGATGGCCGCCCCAGTGCCCCAGCCCCGTCAGTGTCCGACCGGCCAGCTCCACGGCGTCGCCGCCGGTTTCGGACGTGCGAATGGAGATGATCAGGTCCGTGCCGATGGCGGCCCCGCAAAGGACCCGCTCCACGTCGGCGCAACGAATCAGCAGGTCGGCCACTTCGCCGACGATTTCCGACCCGCTGGCCCGGGGCAGGAAACAGACCGCCGTGTCGCCGTGCAGGCTGGTCAGCTCCAAGGCCAGGGACAACTCGTTGTAGTAGGCCCGGGTCAAGGGGGCATTTTCGATCTGGGCCAGTATGGCGTGATCGGTTTGCTGCGAGAGCCAGGAAATGACGCCGCGGTCCGTTCGCGTCAGGCGCACCGGCGATCCGCTGGTTTCCGTTCGAATGGCGTACGAAAGGGCAGTCGCCAGTCGCGGCGACGGATCGATCCGCTGTTCGCGGAGGTAGACCGCCGCGATGCATGAGGACGCGGCAGCCGTGGGCCGGATGTCGCGGAATTTGACCCTGATGCGGCTTCGGGACCTTCGCAACGGGCTCTTCGGGGCCTCGTGGTGATCGATCACCGCGACGGGCGTTGCCGAGCCGTCGCCCAGCAGGTGATTCACACCTTCTGGGGCGCAGTCGACCAACACAGGGGCGCAACCCTCCTCCGGCGTGAAGCTGGCCACTAGGCGGAGCGGCGGCCGCAGCAGGTCCACCATCCGCACGTTCTCTGCCCGCACGACTGCCCCGCCGCCGATCAGGCTGGCGGAGCGGTCGAGCCGCTCCTTGACCAGCGTGACCAGCGCCCAGCTTGCGGCGATGGCGTCGGGGTCGGGATTGTTGTGCGTGATGACGACAATCCGCTCGTACTCCCCAAGGACCTGGAGCAGACGGTCCGAACGCTTGTGCGAGCCGCGTGGCATAAATCGGCGTTGTACCCGCGGGCGAGGAACGCCGCAACGGTGGGGGGGTAGGGCAAGGCTCCCGCCTTGTTTCGAACATTTGGGCGTGACTGCTGCTCCTGGCCTGCCTCGCGCGTTCGGCTTCACCGAAGACGAGCAGGATCGCGCTGAATTCCGCGATCTGCTCTGCCTCGCGCGTTCGGTTTCACCGAAGACGAACAGGATCGCACTGAATTCCGCGATCTGCTCTGCCTCGCGCGTTCGGTTTCACAGAAGACGAACAGGATCGCGTTGAATTCCGCGACCTGGCCTGCCTCGCGCGTTCGGCTTCACCGCTGTTCCGAGAATCGCCCGCCGTCTAGCCTACCCTCAGCCCTGGAAGGGCGCCAGTCAATAGCCGAGCGGCGTGAGCCCTCGGACAACGACGCCCCTACCACACTTAAGCCCTGCAAGGGCGACAGAAGCTGCCCGGCTCCGCGCTGCGCCCGCCTCATCCGTCAATCCTCATGGTTACTCCGGACCCTCAAATCCTCGCCCTGGCTCCACCCCGCTGTTTCCGATTTTTGATTGTTTCCACTTGCCTCTGGCCAAATGTTAGGGTATATTTAGGAATCAGTGCGGCACACCGGCTGTGGCCGTTCCTGTGGACGGCGCGTGCCGGCCCGTGTGATGCTGACCGCTGGCACTTGGCCGCTTCGCCCGTCGGCCCAAAAGAATTAAAGTTGCGCCTGGTTACGCGTGGTTGCACTTTTTCGTAGACCGGCGTGAGCGCAACCGCTCGTGACTCGTCGTCGGGCACGGAGATCCGCGCGCCACGACCGTGCCAGACTGTGTTATCTTCCTTCCTTGTTCGCGTTGTTCGTGCCTTTTGTGGTGAATAGTGGCTATATGGCATCTGAATTGCCGCCGTCCGCCTGATTCCGCCTCGCGGCGATCACCGACGCCAATATACCGGTCAGCAGCAGGCCGCAGATCACGCACAACGACACCAGCGCGGGGATATGGTAGCGGAAGGAGAGGAGCATCTTCACGCCGACGTAGCCCAGGACGAACACCAGGCTGATCTTCATGTACTGGAACTTCCGCATCATCCCCGCCAGGACGAAGTAGAGCGACCGCAGACCGAGTATGGCGAAGACGTTGGAGGTGAAAACGATGAACGGGTCCGTGGTCACGGCGAAGATCGCCGGGATGGAGTCCACCGCGAAGATGACGTCCGAACTCTCCACCACTACGAGCACAAGGAACATCGGCGTGATGGCCAGCCGCCCGTCCATCCTGGTGAAGAAATTCTGCCCTTCGAACCGGGTACTCAACCGGCAGAACCGGCGGACCAGCCTGAGCAGGACATTCTTCTCCGGATCGAACTTCTCCTCCTTCATGAAGAGCATTTTGGCCGCCGAGAGCAGCAGGAGCCCGCCGAATACGTAAATCATCCACGAGAAGCGATAGATCAGCGCCGCCCCGGCCAGAATCATCACCCCGCGGAGTACCAGCGCGCCCATGATGCCCCAGAACAGCACGCGGTGCTGGTATATGGGCGCCACCTGGAAGTAGGCGAAGATCAGGGCGATCACGAACATGTTATCAAGGCTCAGCGACTCCTCGATGATGTAGCCGGTCAGATAGAGAAGGGCCGCTTCCTTGCCGCTGCAAACGTGGCGGGGATCCAGCCCGATGCCGAGCCAGTGATGTTCATAGAGGAAGTAGACCACCGCGGTGAAGGCCAGCGCGACGGCCACCCACAGACCGGTCCAGATCAGCGCCTCGCCGGTAGAGATGACATGGACCTTCCGATTGAGAACGCCCAGGTCCAGGGCCAGCAGGCCGAAAACGACCAGGACGAAGCCGATCCAGAGCCACACAGTCATCGCCGGCAGGACCCTCTGGTGCTCACGTGTTCCCGTTCACGCCGCTGGAGGTTACTGGCTCCCGGGCGTAAACACAAAGAACTCATCGTCGTCCAAAAAGTGAAGGGCGCGAGTGCGGTTTGGCGGCCGCACTCGCGCCCATGCAATTCGAACCTTTCGTTTCCGTCCAGCCCAATCCGTGATGCGGCAGAAGTGGTCCAAAATGACCGATCGACCCGGTCACCGCGGATCGGATGCCGTGCGCATGCCTCCTTCCAAGAAACCAGAGCTACTTGGTCTTCGGCGGCTCCGGCTTCTTCGGCTGGTCGGCCGGCTTCTCAGTCTTCGGCGGTTCCGGCTTCTTCGGCTCTTCCTTCTTCGGCTCGGCTTTCGGCGGCTCTGCCTTCTTCTCGCCACCCTTCTTCACTATGGTGGCGATTTCAACGTACTTGACCCCGGCCTTCTCGAAGAGCTTGCCCTTGATTTCGACTTCCTGGCCAGCCACGGCGACCATATCCACGCCCTTGGGGGCCTTGCCGAGGATGACGATGCCCGTCGGCGTCTCCAGGACCGCGGGCACGCCGGCCTTGAGGCACTCGCCGGTCTTGGCGGGCTCTTCCTTGTTGCCGGTCATGAAGCAGTGCAGGTCCATGAGCTTGCCGGTCCAGGTTCCTTCCTTGCCACCCTCAGCCTTGGGCTCGGCCTTCGGCTCCATCTTCGGGGGCTGCTTGGCCTCCTGCTTCTCCGCGGGCTTGTTGCCCTCGGGCTTGGGCTGGGCGATGGCGAAAGTGACAAAACAGCAAATGGCGAGGGTCGCGAGGACCATGCCGAAACCAAACAGTGTCTTGCGATTCATTGTCTTCAACTCCCTTGGCGCTTGCGCGCTACTTCTTTCTCTAACGGGTCAAAACAACATAAACCAATGGGCGAAACGGACTAAGGTTCCGAGTTGTGGAGCTACCGCAATGTCTCATCTCCTTTCGGCCGATGCCGCGTACGCGCCTGACTGTGGTGGATCAGGATGGACCGTGATTGCACCGCTCACATCACCGCCACAGTTTTGATCGTTCAGAACTAAGGCGCGAGACGCGTTGGTCTTCCGACCGCAGGGGTAGATGTTCTTTAGCGGATCAGGTTCGGCCTATGACCGATCCTTCTCGAAGAGTTCGGGAGGGGTGTGAAAAGCAGCCGGGTCTACACTCCACGGGCAGACACCCACCGCTCCTCTCTTTGCGGACGTATACCAACCAAAGTCCGGCTAAATTGCAATAGCGAGGCAGCGGTTTTTGGAATCAACCATTACGACCTATATTACAAAGGCTTATGTACGCCACCGGGGGCCACTTCGGCTGTACACCGGCGACCCAGGCTCTCTCATTTGAGCCCGTAGATCAGGTCCACGCTGAGCTTGCGACTCCCTCGTGTGATCTGACGGACGCGGAGCGACTCGTCGGACAGATTAGCGACAAGGCCGTACGCCATCCGGCTGTATGGGTGGAGTGGTCGGCGCGGCGGCTGGGCTGCGGCATGCGTATCGAGGAACAGCACCATCGCCCGGCCATTGTGCCGGAAGTGCCCGAAGCCGCCGTTGACGCCGGAAGAGCCGCCGAAGAGTGAAGGGTCGCGCCACTGGATGTAGGCGGGCTCATTAAAGGTCTGCTCCAGCAATTGCCCGCCGACGTAGCCCAGCCTGTCGAAATGGATGCCGTCGGCCAGGATGAACACATCGGCGGTTTGGCCGGCAAATTGCTGGATTCGCGGTCCTGTACCGGAGGAGGACCCCTGGCCTTGCGAGGCAAGGGCCTCGAGGTTGTAGCCGTACCCGCCGGCAGGGGGGGAGAATTTCGGGAAGTACTTTCCACCCCCGTATGGAAACGCCGGGCAGCGAAAGTCCTCGGCTGTGCCGGTCAGGTACGCGGATAGAAAGCCTGCCGATTTGTCGAGGAATCGGTTGGTCTTCCACGAATCCGCGGGCGGGCCGCTGGGCTCCAGGCCGAACCACCAGCGGCGGCCGCATTCCGGGGCGCTCAAGTCCTGATAGTACGGCCAGAAAGCCCCTTCGTTGTCATCGAGGTACGCGGTCACCGCCACGCCGGCGTTATGCAGCGTCGCGAGACAGTGGGCCGCCCTGCCGTTCTCCCTCGCCTGGCCTAACGCCGGGAGGATGATC
>DATKKX010000217.1:0-2097 GCA_035542775.1 Phycisphaerae bacterium
CGCCATGTACTTCGAATCGGGAATGTTGGTCTGGAACGCGTCGCGATTGTTATCGTGGCCGGCGTACTTCTGATACAGCCATGGCGGATTGGAGCCTTCGTACGGCGTGCCGAGCTGCTTGTTGTACCAGTCCGTCACCATGATTTCGCCATCGGGATTGAAGCAGGGGACTTCGATGAAGATGACGTTGTCGAGAATGCGGCGCGCCTCTTCGTCTTTCCGATTGAGAAGATCGAACGCGAGTTCGGGCGCCATCTGCGTGCCGCCGATTTCGGTGGCATGCATCGACATGGATTGCAGAATGACGGCCTTCCCTTCTCCGGCGAGGGCGCGTGCCTGTTGCTCGGTGAGTCCGCGAGGATCCGACAGCTTGAGATTGATGTCGCGGTAATGCTCCAGCTTCTGCAGGTTGGCCGGCGAGGTGATGAAGACGGCCAGGAAAGGGTTGCCCTCCGACGTGGGCCCCATGTTGACCACCTTCATGCGTCCGCCCGATTGTTTTTCGAGCACGCCGTAATATTCCACGATCTTGTCCCAGCGGGCCATGTGCTTGTCGGAGCCGAGACGGAAGCCGAAGAACTGGTCGGGAGGAGTGATGCTTTGGGCCGCGAGAAGAGCGGGCAGGAGCGCAAGTAGCGGTAGGGTTCGCATGGTGTTCCTAAGAGTGTAGCCGATGCTTGCGCGGAACGCGGTTGTTTCGCCTCAGTGGGTCGGAGCCAGAGCGCTCTCCTCGACGGGTTCGGCCGGGGCCGGGTATTCATAAGCGCCCAAACGCAGCATGGGCAGGCTGGCCAGCGCCAGTGCCGCCGCGAAGCACACCAGCATGTACCGATAGGACCCAGTCCTGTCGTACGACATGCCCATGGCGAACGGGCCGAGCCCTGCCCCCAGCATGAAGATCGCGAAGAAATAGCCGTAGATCTCGCCGAACGACCGCATTCCCAAATAGCGAGACAGCAGGAAAGCGATCAAATCCACCTCGGCGCCGACGCCGATGCCGACCAGCAGTGTGCCGAGCGCCGCTCCTTCCGCTCGCGGCGTCGTCAGCAGTACGACGATGCCAATCAGGGGAGCAAAGAAGAACACGGCGGCGACATACGGTGCGTGGATGCGATCCGCCAGGAAGCCCGAGAGCATGCGGCCTCCGATTAACGCCGCGCCCGCGATGCCCACCATGGCGGTGGCGGTTTGCAGTGGGACTCCCCGGTCGGACATCAATGGGACCAGGTGAGAGATGACGCCCCCGGTGGTTCCCGCCACGATAAAGAAGCTGAAGGCAAGAGTCCAGAATCGAGCGGTTCGCAAGGCTTCCATGCCGGTCAGGCCCGGCATCGAGACGTTCGGTCGCTGGACCACAGGCTTCGAGTCCGAGTCCGGCCTCCCCACGAACAATGCCACGGCGGGAAAGGCGAGAACGAACGTTAGCACACCGAGGCCCGCATACGCTCCCCGCCAGCCGGCAAGGCCGATCATCGCTTGCGCAAACTGGGGAACCACCGCGGCGCCCAGGCCGACTCCCGCCATCGCGATACCTAGCGCGAGCCCGCGTTGACGATCGAACCGCATCGAAACTGCCTTGGCGTAGATGAGTGGAGTTTGCCCGGCGGCCCCAAGTCCCATCAGTGCGTATAGGGCAATGAACGCCGCCGCAGACGCGGGGACCCATGCGACCGACGCGGTGGCCAGCGAGAACAAAAGAATGGCGGGAAGCGCCACTGCCCGAATCCCGAAGCGATCGACCAGCCTGCCGACCAGCGGCGTGCTGATTCCGGTAATCCATAGACCCACGACCATGGCGGTAGAGACCATGCCGCGGCTCCAACCGAATTGCCGCGTGATGGGCGGCATCAATGTCCCAAACGTGAACTGCATGACCGGACCGTTACCGACCAGCAGCCCCAGCACAGACGCAAATACGACCCACCAACGGCTTTTAAAACCCATGCATCGCCCCTGACGCCTTTCCCGCTGACGGAAGTAATCGTGGCTACTGTTTCGGTGCTGCCGGCAGCCAGTTGTCTACGGTGACCTTGCCGGACGTCAGCGAGCAGCCGGCAAACACGCTGATGGCATACGTGGGATTCCCGTTGCAGCCCC
>DATKKX010000218.1:0-9432 GCA_035542775.1 Phycisphaerae bacterium
CACGCTCGACCCGTCGGTCGGCGCGTTCATCCTGGCCTCCGAAAACATCAAGATGCCCGAGAAAGGCAAGATGTTCAGCGTGAATGAAGGCAACTACAACTCCTTCCCCAAGGGCTACCAGGAATACCTCAAGTGGTGCAAGTCCGAGGAGGCCGGCCCCTTCACCTCGCGTTACATCGGCTCCCTCGTGGCGGACTTCCACCGCACCCTGCTCCGCGGTGGCATCTTCCTTTATCCACCGACGGCCAAATCGCCCGCCGGGAAGCTCCGTCTCCTCTACGAGGCCAACCCTATCGCCTTCCTCGCCGAGCAGGCCGGGGGCATGGCCACCGACGGCAAAGGACGCATCCTCGACAAGATACCGACTTCATTGCACGAGCGAACGCCGCTCGTCGTCGGCAGCAAGACTGAGGTGGAGCGACTGCAAAAGTACTTGAAGGAATCGAAATAGCGCCGGCCTCGCTCGCGGCGAAATGACTGATCGGCCGCCCGCTGACTCGCCGAGGGAAGCGGCATTCTGCATGCCCGAAAACCACGCTCCCATCCAGGAAGAATGGACCGTCGGCCGTCTTCTGACCTGGACCAAGGGGCACCTGGAAACCAAGGGCATCGATGAGCCGCGCCTCGCCGCCGAACTGCTTCTGGCCCATGCCCTCGGCTGCAAGCGGATCGAGTTGTACACCCGCTACAATCAGGTCGCGACCGCCGAGCAGCGCGCCGCCTTCCGCGAAATGGTCATCGCCGCCGCTGAGCACAAGCCGATTGCCTACCTCATCGGCCACCGCGAGTTTTATTCGCTGGACTTCATCGTCACACCGGACGTGTTGATCCCCCGCCCGGAGACCGAGTTGCTCGTGGAGCTCGCTCTCGCCTGGTGCCAGGAGCATCCCGCCGATCGCTTCACTCTGCTGGACATCGGCACCGGATCGGGCTGCATCGCCATCACCATCGCCAAGCGACAGCCGGGCATCGCGGCCATGGCGACCGACATCTCCCCCGCGGCCCTCGCCGTCGCCGCGCGGAACGGCGAGCGTCACGGCGTGGCGGACCGCGTCCGCTTTCTGGAAGCCGACCTGCTGAGCCTGCCGCCCGACACGGTCCCGCCGGGCGGCTTCGACATCATTGTCTCGAACCCGCCGTACATCGCCGAGCGCGACCGTGAGGCGCTGCCTCAGAACGTCCGCGACTACGAGCCTGGCCAGGCCCTTCTCGCCGGTGAGGACGGCCTCGATATCTACCGCCGCCTCAGTCCCGAAGCTGCCCCCTTCCTGCGCCCCGGTGGCACGCTCATTCTCGAGGTGGGCTTTGACCAGGCCGATGCCGTCGAGAACCTCTTCGCCGCCTCCTCACCCCCCCTCCAGCTCCTCGGCCGTTCCAAGGATCTCAACGGGATTGATCGGGCGATTCAGTTTACACTACCGGCATGAGCGACCTCGACGGCCAGGACTTTCAGCGCATCCTTCTGATCAAGCCCAGCTCGCCGGGCGACATCATCCATGCCCTGCCGGTCCTGCACGGCCTGCGCCGGCGATACCCCCAAGCCCATCTGGCCTGGCTGGTCGCTACGCCGTTCGTGAACCTCGTCGAGGCTGATCCCGCCCTGAACGAAGCCATCCCCTTTGACCGCAAGCGCTTCGGCCGTCTGGGCCGCAGCCTCCGCGTGACCCGCGACTTCGCCTCCTTCGTCGCTGCCCTCAGGGCCCGCGAGTTCGATCTCGTGATCGACCTCCAGGGGCTCTTCCGCAGCGGCTTCCTCGCCCGGGCGTCAGCGGCCCCCGTCCGAGTGGGCTTCGCCGCCGCCCGCGAGATGGCCTGGATCTTCTACACCCACAAGATCCCCCCCGCCGATCCCGACGTCCACGCCGCGGACAAGAACTACGCCGTCGCCGACATGCTTGGCTTTGCCGACGAGCCGATGGACTTCTCGATCACCGTAACCGACGACTACCGCAGGCAGGCGGCCGCGTTGCTCAAGGAGTCAGGCTTCCTGCCCGGCCAGCGTTACGCCGTGCTGGTCCCTGCCACGCGCTGGGCAACTAAGTGCTGGGCCGCCGAGCGTTACGGGCGTCTGGCCCATCTGATCCGCCAGCGTCACTACCTCGACAGCATCCTCGTCGGCGGGGGCGACGATGTGGCCGCGGGCGAAATCGCCATTGCCGCCGCGGATGGGACCGCCAGGAACCTCTGCGGCCGCACGACGCTCCGCCAGCTCGCCGCCCTGATCGACCGCGCCGCCGTCGTCATCACCGCCGACTCGACGCCGATGCACCTCGCCGCCGCGATGAATCGCCCCCTCGTCGCCCTCTTCGGCCCGACCAATCCTCACCGCACCGGCCCCCACGGCCGCTCACGTGACGTGGTCCAGATCGATCTGCCCTGTTCGCCCTGCTACCTGCGCAAGCTCAGCCAATGCCCCCACGCCCACGCCTGCATGGAGCGGCTGACCATAGACAGCGTCGCGGCCGCGGTGGCGGACCGCTTGCGAACCACCGTTGAGGTGAAGGGAAGTGTGGCAAAGTAGGGCAGGTGCCGCGCGGCGGCACTTGCCGCACGGGTCGTCGCTTAGGAGCTGAACATCTCCTCGCCGCTCTTGGCGTGAGCCCGGAAGTCCACAATGAGCTGTTTGGTGATCGGACCCGGCAACCCGGTGCCGACGGTCCTTCTGTCGATCTCCACGACCGGGCAGCATTCCGCCCCGGTGCCGCTGATGAACATCTCATCGGCGAAATAGAGGTCCTGACGCGTGAGCGTACACTCCTCCGTCGGAATGCCCCGCTTTGAGGCCAGCCGCAGGATCAGTCGCCGCGTGACGCCTTCCAGGATACCGGAGTGCGGGCCGGGCGTCCGCAGTTTCCCGTTGCTGACAATGAACAGGTTGTCGCCGGTGCACTCGGCCACGTAGCCCTCGGGATTGAGCATGACCGCTTCAAGGCAGCCGGCGTCAATGGCCTCGATCTTGGCCAGAATGTTGTTCAGGTAGTTGAGGCTCTTGATGCGGGGCGACAGGGCATTCGGGTGATTCCGCGTCGTCGAGGCAACGATGACTTTCATGCCCTTCTCATACATGATTGGGTCGTACATCGAGATTTGATCGGCGATGATGAAGACCGACGGGCCGACGCAGCGAAACGGATGAATCCCCAGCGTGCCGACGCCACGAGTCGCCACCAGGCGGATATACCCGTTTTCGTTGATGCCGTTGGCCCGCATGGCGTCGTGCATGCCCTTGACGATGATCTCGCTGGTCCAGGGCAGTTCCAGCCGGATGGCCTTCATGCTCAACTCGAACCGCCGCATGTGAGCGGCGCACTCGAAAATCCGGCCGTGGTAAACGCGGATCCCCTCGAAAACGCCGTCGCCGTAGAGCACGCCGTGATCAAAAACGTTGATGTTCGCTTGCTCGACCGGGACCAGCTTGCCGTTCAGCCAGATCTTCAAGTTCGGGTTCGGTGTATATTCGTCGCCCATGAGTCACGCCTCCAGAACGCTTATCTTACGGCACCATCCACGAGTTGTACCACCGCGTCCGCCTCTCGGGCCAGATCGCGGTCGTGAGTAACCATCACAATAGTCTGCCCCGCCCGGTTGAGGTCTTTCAACAGATTGAAGATCCCTCGGCCGGTCTTGCCGTCCAGATTCCCGGTCGGCTCATCCGCCATCAGCACCGCCGGCTCGTTGATCAGCGCCCGGGCAATAGCCACGCGCTGTCGCTCCCCGCCGGAAAGCTCGCTGGGACGGTGGCGCAGACGGCCACTCAGCCCAACGCGCTCCAGCAAGTCGTGTGCCCGGGCGGCCCCCTGGCGCCTATCCGCCAACCAGCCTCCGATGGAACGGCCGACCATACGGGGCAGCAGCACGTTCTCCAGCACGTCGAACTCCGGCAGGAGGTGGTAGAACTGGAAAACGAATCCAAATGTCGCATTCAAAAGATTCTCTCGGCGGCCGGCCATAAGCCGGAGGTCAACATATCCCGACCGACCCTCCCCTCGGGAGCGGCGCCGGTTATGGGACAATTCGGCCGGTACCCCGATTTGGGCGGCATCCGCGAACGAGGCCTCGCGCCCGAGCGGGATGCGTCGCAGCCCCTCCGGCTCAAACAGCGGCGTCTTGTCGTAATAGACCTGCCCGCGCTGCGGCACATCCAGCCCGCTCATGACGTGTAACAACGTGCTCTTGCCGCTGCCGCTGGCCCCGGTGATGGCCACGAACTGCCCGCGGCGGATGCTCAGATCAATGCCCCGCAGTACCGGAAGCATAGTGCGTCCCAGTACATAGCTCTTGTGGATCTCTTCGCATCGTATCAGCACGTCGGACATAAGCAGCTTTCAGCATGCAACGATCAGCTCTCGGGAGCCAACCGCCCTACTCGTAACGCAGCGACTCTACCGGCCAGGTCCGGCTGGCGCGGATCGCCGGCGCCGTCGCGCCCAGAATCGACGATATCACCGCCAGCACGCTGATCCAAATCACCTCCGACCATTTCCACACGTCAGGAATCTTGTCAAACGAATAAGTCTCCGGGCTCCAAACACGCCAGTCCGGATTCAGCCTGGCCAACCAGTCCTGGACCCCGTTGATGTGCTCCACGAAGGTAATGCCCAACAGCGACCCCAGAACACAGCCCACCAGCCCGATCGCTCCGCCATAAGCCAGGAACACCGCGGCCACGCCCTCGGCGCTGCCGCCCACGCTCTTGATGATCCCGATGTCGCGGATTTTCTCCTGCACGATCATGTAAAAAATGCACAGAATCAGGAACACCGCGACAATGCTGATCACCCCGAACATGATCAGCACGAGGAACTTCTCCTTCTCAATTGCGGAGATATAGCTCTGCTGCATCTCCTCCCATGTCTGGATCTCCACCTGGGCCATCATCATGAGCTCGGCGCCGTCGGCGGGCACCTCCTGGCGCAACTGATCCCAGATCTGCATGATCGGCCGCTTTATCTGCTCCAGCCTGCGGCGGTCATTGCCGTACTCAGGCCGCAGCTTGATCTGGATTTGGCTGCAGCGTGCGGCCGTCAGCCCCGATCCGTCCGCCCGCGGCTGAGGCCCCATCGACATCAGCCGCTGCAATTCGTCGAAATCGACGTATACGTTCATTGAGTCTATTTCGTGAATGCCGGTGCGCGAGTCATCCACGTAGCGAAATGACGGCTTCGGTGGAGGCTCAGAACTGATGTCGCCCCCGCGGGTCAAAGGCAGAACCGTCAGAAAGCACTGCTCACCTCGCGGGCAATCCTGGGAGCGGTGGTACTCGCCTGAGGGCATCCGCTGAAAAATGACGTCCCGACCGATGATCACGCCGGGAAAGGGCTTGCCCTGGTAGCCGGGCCTGGGCTCGGTCCCCGAGGCCATCTCGAAAACGCCCGGGCCCGGGTACAACTCGTTCGGTTCACGCCTGTACAGCTTCTCCTCCTCCGCCTCTTTCTCCGGCGGCAGGCCGGCAAGGTAGGCCTGGAAATGCTTATCCATCTCGTCAGGCAACACCGCGATGCCGTTGTCGTCAAAGCCGTAAACTGGCTGCTGCTGCGGCGTAAGTACCGTCCCGCCGAAGCGATTTTGATAGAAGAGATCCTTGCCAAACTCGTTCACGCGAACGTACTCGTTCAGCCGAACGCCCCAGATGCGAACCGCTTTGGTTCGTTTGGTCTTCGGGAACTGCAGGATGCCATAGGAATGGATCAGCGGCGTGGCTTGAACGACCACCGGCTGGCCGTCCTTGTCCTTCAAGTCGCCGAGCCGCTTGATGAATTCGTCGTAATACGGAAAACCTTGCAGGCCTCCATCCATGATCAGGTCGCCGAGAAGACCGTGGGCCCGCAGCCGAATGCTGTCCACGAATCCACCCATCACGCTGATCACGATGATCATCATTGCCACGCAGAGCGTCACCGCCCCCACAGAGAAGAACGCGATCCGCTTTCGCTGCAGCAACCGGGAGGAAATGAAAGCGACATAGTATCGCGGCCACCCCAGGAAAGGACTGATTCGCCACGCCAGCCACCAGATGAAAGCCACCACCCCGATCAGCATCAGCCACAGGCCGGCATTGAATTCGAGCCACTCCGGCGGAACGTAATGGCTCGGCCCCACACCAAGCCACATTGCCGGGCTCAGAATGCGGAAGAAGGTCGGTGGCCCCAGGTCGCCGAACCAATAGCCCGAGTGTGCTCGCCAGGGCACCCATGCCGCCAACGCATAGATCGCCCAGACGACCCCGATCGCGCGGACCAGAAACCAGAGGCCGCGGACCACGCGCCACTTCAGCACGCTGAATGTGCCGGGCCAGCGAATCAGCAGCATCCACACCAGCAGTAGCGGTCCGAGCAACAGCACGCTGTGGTCAAGGCCGTCGTCGGAGAGCTCAGCAGGCATGAAGAACCACGGTAAACCCGCCAATCGCCAGGCGACCGCATTGGGAAGCCAGCGAAAAAGGCATTCATCATCCTGCAAGCCGGCCAGCAACTGCTCCCACTGCGGATGGGACGCCTCTTGGTGGGTTTGCAACTCCTTGATCAGCGTCTGGCGCCGCTCCTGCATCTGCGGCGGCATCTGACCGAGCGTCCTCGACCGGGTGTAATACTCCACGAAAAGCTCGCGCCCCTGCACCGGTCGGCCGACCAGGCTAAGTCCCATCGCCGCATTCAGGCAGGTCAGCGTCGTCCAGAACGCCGCCAGCACCCAGATGAGCCCGGCGACAAATGCCGGTCCGGTCCGGTGCGTGCCGGTCTGCCAACGGCCGGCCCAGCACAGTCCCCAACCGACGAGACGAATGAACCACAGCAACAGATGAACGGCCGCGGCCAGCGGCGCCAGCACCAGGACAGGTATAGCCAGCAGAATCATCCACCCGCGCGTAAGGCTGATCGGTCGCCCCACGAGCCGCGCCGCCGTGGCCTCGATGACAATGTAAAACGCGCCACCCAGCAGATTGGTCGCCACCAGAAACAAACCGTAGATCGGGACAGCGACCGGGGCGAATACGATGAAAAGGATCAAAGCGAGACGCGAACGCACGAGCTATCCTTTGCCCGGCATCATTGCCAAGGGCTCAAAACGAGAACATGAAGCGTGAGTGGGAACGGTCCTGCGTGTCTGTCACACTGCCCGATGAAAGGCCGTTCTAAGGTCTCAATCCTCAATTCTCCACTACTTCTGCTTCCTCTGCAGCGGAAACAGAATGACATCCCGTATGCTGGGCGAGTCGGTCAGGATCATCACCATGCGGTCGATGCCCACGCCGAGCCCGCCCGCCGGTGGCATACCGTACTCCAGCGACGTGACGAAGTCCTCGTCCATGACCCGCATGGTCTCGTCACCTTCGCCTTTCACCTGGGCGCCCAGCGTCTCCCGTTGTACCGCCGGATCGTTTAGCTCCGTATAGGCGTTGCCGATCTCCATGCCGGCGACGAACGCCTCGAATCGCAGCGCCAGCGACGGATCGTCCTTCTTACGCCGTGTCAGTGGGCACAGCGCCGCGGGATACTCGGTTACGAACTGCGGCTGGATCAATTTGCCTTCTACTGTCGCTTCGAACACTTTGTTCACCGCGATTGCGTCATCCATGCCCGCCACCGTGATGCCCAACGACGCCGCCTTCTGCCGGACCGCCGTGACATCCATCATGTCGACTTCCCCGTGCTCGCGTAGCAGCTCGCGATAGGTTCGTCTGGGCCACGGCGGCGTAAAATCCAACTCATGCTCGCCGAACCGCCGCCTCAAGCCGCCGCCGACGGCCTTCACGGCGCTCGTAAACAAGCCCTCGACGATGGCCATCATGTCGGTCAAGTCGCCGTACGCCTGGTAACACTCCATCATGGTGAACTCGGGGTTATGCCGCGGGCTGATCCCTTCGTTTCGGAAATTGCGATTGACCTCAAAAACCCGCTCCATCCCGCCGACCAGCAGCCGCTTCAGGTACAGCTCGGGCGATATCCGCAGGAACAAGTCCATGTCCAGCGTGTTATGGTGAGTAGTGAAGGGTCGCGCCGCAGCGCCACCGTAGATTGGCTGCAGCATGGGTGTCTCGACTTCGAGAAACCCCAACCCCTGCATGTGGCCGCGAACCGCCTCGATGATCCGGCTGCGGGCCTTGAATGTCCGCATGACCTCAGGATTCGAGAACAGATCGACGTAGCGCTGCCGATAGCGGGCGTCTACGTCTTGAAGCCCATGCCACTTTTCCGGCGGAGGCCGGAGGCTCTTGCAGAGCACCGTCACGGTTGTGGCCCAGACGGTGATCTCCTGCGTTTTGGTGCGGCCCAACAGCCCGTCCACGCCAATGATGTCGCCCAGGTCGAGCAGCTTGACCAGTGACCAGCCGGATTCCCCAACACGCGCCAGGGAAATCCCTATTTGTAGATCTCCCGTCGAATCGCGAATGGTCAGGAAGGCCAGCTTCCCCATGACCCGTCGAAGCATGATCCTGCCCGCCGCGCGGATCGAAGTCGACTCGTCGATTTGCCCCGGCTGAAGACCCGACTGCTCGGCTCGCGCTCGGATGTCCGCATTGGCGACGACCTTTTCAAATCGAGCCCCGTATGGCGCATGCCCAGACCGCCCCAACTCCTGTAGCTTCTTATGCCGATCCTCGTAGTACTGGTCAATCATCTTATTTGGCAACACTTTCGTGGACGCGGCCATGCTATTCGCCCATGGGATGTTCTTCAACCACGGACATATGTGAGCCCAATCTCTGTTCCGCACCGCCTGGAGTCGCAGCCGACGGGCCCTGCCAGGCTGCGTCATCCTCGCTCCAGGTTCGCTGTCTCGTTGGTCGGCTTGACGGCGGCTGGTCCATAAAACACGGCTCCCTCGCAAGAAAAACGGACATTGCCGGCGCTGCGCTCAGGTAAATCGAGCCCTCGAATCAAGGTCTTCAACCGTCGGAAGAGCCCGGCGACTTTACTTTGAGACGCTCTTGCCGCCTAATCTGGGAATACTTTCGTCGCGTCCGGTGTTGTCTTAGATGGGTAAGCAAGATCCAACATATCCGACCGAACCGGAACACCCGGGGGCAGGTTCGGCCTCTCGCCGTTTCGAAGAGGTAGTGCTTTGTCATCTGAATTTGCTCTACCGAGTGGCTTTCCGACTCACCGGCAATGCAGACGAGGCCGAGGATCTCGTGCAGGAAACGTGCCTGCGTGCGCATCGGGCGTTTGGCGGCTTCGAGCTTCGGGAGTACGGCGCCAAGCCCTGGCTCCTGAAGATCCTGCACAACGTTTTCCTGACCAGCCGCGAGCAGGTCCGCAAGACGCCGGGCTTGATGGACGACACGGACCTGGACGACTTCGCGGCAGTTGTGCAACGCGAGCCCATGGCCGGCCTCGCTGAAGGAAAAGTGGATTGGGAAGGTTTTGATGAGGAACTCAAGTCGGCGGTTGACTCCCTCACGCCCGAGTACCGATCGGTGCTGGTGCTCTGGGC
>DATKKX010000219.1:0-12496 GCA_035542775.1 Phycisphaerae bacterium
TGGGCGGCACGCCCAATCACATCCACATGGCGGTCAGCGTGCCGCCGACGTTGCTGGTCAGCGAGTGGATCGGCCAACTCAAGGGCGCCGCCTCGCACTACATCAATCACGAGATTTGCAACCGGAAGGTGCTGGACTGGCGGGCCGGGTATGGCGTTGTCAGCTTCGGTACCAAGGACCTGCCCTGGGTGGTGCAATACGTCACCAACCAGAAACAACACCACGCGGCCGGGACCGCGCATGATCGTTTGGAGCGGATCCTCGCACCGGATGATGGCGGCCAGCGGGGTGCTGCGAAGCCCGTTGAAACGGGCTGCAGGCAGGAGAGAGATGAGAAGAGAAGATCGGGCGCCCCTCGCCAACCAGCCCCAGAGGGACTGGCCTGAAGCCCTTCGGGAAAGGCCGCTGAAGCGGCCTGGTCGACGCCGTGAAGCTATGGGCGCGCCAGCGGGCGGTGTCGCCGGCGTGGCACCGCAAACAGGGCGAGGGCCAGAGGGAAGAGGGTTGCTGGCTCCGGTGTGATCTGGAAGTTGACATAGCCGCTGCCGGTGGCTGTGTATGCCGAGCTTTCGCAGTCGTTGTAGATGTTCATGTCATAGCGCAGGACCCAGGTTTCGCCCGGGGGAAGGACGATTTCGTCGGCGGTGATGGTGACGGTGTTGGAAAAACCGCCGGGCCAGGAGGTTTGCCCGCCCGTGGTTTCCGAGAACAGTGATGTGTGGCTGGTGTAACCGTACACGCTGACGAGGAGGGTGCTGCGCATCCACCAGGCAGGCAGGTCGAAGGTCCAAGATGCGTCGATGCTCAGCGGCATGGGTTCGGTGGTGGTGAGGCGGATGAAGCCCGGGGCAGAGGTGATTGTGCTCGGACCCGATGCCGCAGCTACGGCAGCCTGCTGGGATTCGATGAGAAAGGTCCCGGACTGCGCAGCCCAAGCGAAGTCAATAGTGCTCGAACTCACAGAACTTCCAGCCTGCGCAAACAGCGTGCGATGGCAGGGGTTTTCCACCGTGGTCCAGCCGTCGTCATCATAGCCGAAGGGCGAGTTCACAAGCACCCCCGGATCCCACTGTGTAATTGTGATCGCGTCGCCCCGTGCGGCCGTCTGGGCGACAACCATTACAGGCAAAACTGTGAGCACAACCAAAGCGGCGTGAGCGGAAAGCGGCTCTCTGATCGCTCGCATCATGATAAACATTTTACCCGATTGACGCAGCTCGGTCAAGCGACCGAGGCGCCAATCGAAGGCATCCTGCATAAGGAGACAGCACATGCGAGTCCACAAGGTTGTGATGTCGTTGGGTTACTTATTGGCCGTGTTGCCGACGGTCGCTACGGCTCCAGCTCGCGGGGGAGAAGGGGGACATTCTGCTTTAACGAAAAAGTAGAATGTCCCCCTTTGTTCCCCGGTTCGGGTTGATGGCGGAGAAGATGCAAGCGTTCAGGACCGTGGGCCCAATGGCCCACGCTACGGCTTTGTCTCGGAGAAGATGCAAGAGCTGGGGCTGCCGGTGCGGAACTGGACGATGCCGGCGCGGGCGACGGGCGGGCAGTAGGAGCGTGGGCTGGGAGCCCGGGCGGGCCATTGGCACGAGGGCGATGCAACGGACGTGGTGGTCCGAGCGGAGGCCTTAGAAGCTCCGTCGGCCCTCGATGGCGTCCCGAAGCACTTCGCGGCTGGCATACTCGATTTGCGAACCGGCCGGCAGCCCTCGGGCAAGCTGCGTGACCTTCACCTTGTACGACGCCAGGACGCTCTTGAGGTGCAGGGCCGTCCCTTCGCCTTCCATGGTGGGATTGGTGGCGATGACTACTTCCGCGACCTTGCCGGTCTTCACCCGCGCCACCAGCGCATCGATCGTCAGGTCGCCCGGCTCAATGCCGTCCAGCGGCGCGATATGGCCCATCAGGACGTGATAGACCCCGCGGATCAGGCCGGTCGATTCCAGGAGCATGACGTCCTTGGGCTGCTCGACCACGAAGACCTGGCTCTGGTCGCGCCGCGGATCGGCACAAATCGCGCAAGGATCGCTCTCCGTCAGGTTGTAGCAGATGCGGCAGTGTCGGACCTGCTCTTTCACGTCGCGGATGGCCTGGGCCAGGGCCAGGGCCGACTCCTTGTCGGACTTGAGGATGTGAAACGTTAGCCGCTCAGCGCTGCGAGGCCCGATGCCCGGCAGTTTCTCAAACTCGGCCTTCAGCCGTGACAACGATGGTGGAAGTGGCTCGGCCACGCTTCTACTGTCCGCCTCCCAGGAGTGCATCCAGTCCGGGCAGGTTCAGACCGCCCGTGAGCTTGGCCATCTCCTGCTTGACGCCGTCAACCGCCTTCCGTTGGGCCGCGCAAATCGCCGACTTGACCAGGTCTTCGAGCATCTCCACATCGCCGGATTTGACTGTCTCGGGATTGATCTTCAACTCCACGAGCTCCAGCTTTCCAGTGACCGTCGCGGCGACGGCTCCAGCGCCGCTGTCGGCCTGGAACCGGGAATTGGCCAGCGCTTCCTGCATCTCCTTCATCTTGGACTGCATTTCCTTGGCCTGCTTCATCATGCCGGCCAGATTCCCAAGTCCGCCCAACATAACCTGCCTCCGCGGTGATCTAGTCTGGTTCCTGTTTCGGTTCGCCCGGTACTTTCACCGACGGCTCGTCTCGGCGCACGTGGACAATGTTACCGCCGAAGATATTCAGCGCTGATTGCACAGTCGGATCGGCCTGCGCGGCCTTCAGATCCGCTTGCGTCATCCTCCGCCCAGGCGAGGCGACCGCTTCCGAAGACGCTTCCGCGCGAGGCTGACGTCCGCGGCGTGTCTCCTTGGCGGTGCCTGTCCGCGGGGCGGCCTTCGGCTTTCCCGCAGCGCCGGGTGGGCCGGCGGGCGCAGGCGTGACCGCGGTCCCGGTGGGCATCGAGGCCGGCGGGGATGCCGTACGTCGCGGGGCCGCGACCAGCGGCGACGCGGGGCGCTGGGCGGCTGCTCGCGCCGACGTAGTTCCGGCGTCGCCCCCCTTTACTTGGGCCAAGAGCGATTCTATGGATGAGAAATTCGGCGCCTCCGCCAGTCTCACCATCGCTGCTTCGGTCAAGGCCCGGCCGCTGCCGCTGTATTTCACGCTCCGCCGCAGCTCCTCCAGCACCGTAATCATGTACACATAGGAGCCGGCGTCGAACTGCTTGGCCTGCTCGACCAGCTGGGTGCGAAGACCGGCGGGGACGTCCACCAGGTCCGTCTCTTCTCCGCACACGCGCAGCATCATCAGATCGCGGATCTGCCCGATCAGCAGCGAGCACCAGTGGTCCAGCGATTGCCCCTGGCTCAGGCTGCGGTCCGCCACGGCCAATGCCCCCGCCGCATCCCCTGCGGCCAGCCGGTCGATCAGTTGGGCAAACAACTCATCATGCGCCGCCGGGAAGAGCTCGTTCACGATGTCGGTGGTGATCTTCGTGCCCGCCATCGACATCACCTGGTCGAGCAGTGACAAGGCGTCTCGCATCGAGCCGTTGGCCAGCCGGGCCAGCCGCTTGATGCCCGGCTCCTCCGCCTCGACGCCCTCCTCGCGACAGATCATCAGCAGTTGCCTGGCGATGTCCTCCGGAGGGATGGTCTTGAAATCGAATCGCTGCACGCGGCTGAGAATAGTGGGCGGAACCTTTTCAGGTTCGGTGGTCGCAAAGATGAACTTGACGTGGCTGGGCGGCTCCTCCAGCGTCTTGAGCAGGGCGTTGAACGCCCCTTTGCTCAGCATGTGCACTTCGTCGATGATGTAGATCTTGAACCGCGACCGGGCCGGGCGGTAGACCGCGTTGTTTCGCAGCTCTCGGATGTTATCGACGCCGGTGTTGCTGGCCGCGTCGATCTCGACCACGTCGACATCTTCCCCGCGGGCCACAGCCTCACAGGAATCGCATTTCCCGCACGGCGTGACGGTCGGGCCGTCCGACGAGAGGCAGTTCAAGGCTTTGGCCAGGATTCTGGCCATCGAGGTCTTGCCCACGCCGCGCGTGCCGCAGAAGAGATAGCCGTGGTGGACGCGGTTCTGGCCGATGGCGTTCTTCAGCGTGGCCGTGATGGCGTCCTGCCCGACGACCTCCTCAAACGTCTGGCTGCGGAATTTCCTGGCTAGGACGGTATATGACATGGGTGCTCACACAGGGCACGCGGGAGTGCCGGCTTCGGTATCCTCCCTTGGTTATTCGCAGACCGCCATGTAATGGCGGTGCGGCCTCGCACTCGGCGCCAATCCGCTCCAGCCCAGCACCTCACGGCACATGGGTATACGCGAATGGGCTGCTCTGTTTCCAGCCTGACCCGTTGTCCACGCAACGCATTGCATGAGACCGAGCCATCAACGCCTCATGGCGCCGAGTGCGAAGCCGCCTCCGCGCATCGCACGAGGGGATTATATCGGCTTGGGCGAGGATTCAAAAGGCCGGGAAATGCCCTCCAGGGTGGGGTGGAGGGGCTGCCGCATCGCGCCGCCATGCCGGCGACCTCACGCCGGGGGCGTCAACCCGTAGTCCGCGTAACTCGCGCGGAGCTCGTTATCCAGGATCTGCTGGTATCCCTGGATACCGATTGGATCGAGCTTGAGGGCGCCATCCAGCCAGCCGTTGACAAGCGAGCGGTACAGATCGGGATCAACGAAGACCTGCTCCGCATGATCCCCTTGTGTGGTGACTAGGTGCTTGGGCTGCGGCGCCAGCTTGAAGATTTCCCACAGTTTCTCCCAAGGGGTCAGCGTGTCATCCGGCGAGTGCAGGAACAGCTTGGGCATCCGCACTTCCTGGATCCACCGCCTCAAGTCGAAATCCTCCGACGCGTTGGCCGCGATCACCGTGTCGGCCAGGGCTCCGAGCTCCGCAGGCGCATGTTGGAACGCCAGCAAGTCGGAGCCGATCTCCCGCAAATCGCCGGCGCTCTCGAAGATGCACGCCGCCAACGGATAGTCCACCGCCACCCGGGCCAGCACGTCGGTTCCCATGCTTACCCCGAAGCCGACCACGACAGTGTGTTGCCGGAAGGCATAGTCCAGCGCCGCTCGTGTACTCTCCATGACCCCATCGAACGTTGCCGTTCCGGGGCTGTCCCCGAAGCCCGGGTAATCGTACAGCACCACATCCCAGCCCTTGTCCACGAAGATCGGCAGGAGGAGGGAATATCGCCCCTTGTTCGCGTCCGCCCCCGGGATGATCACCACGCAGCCCTTGGATGTCCCGCTCGTCTTGACATACCAGGTGCTCACCGCTGCGGCATTTGCTCCCGTAAGAACAGTCGCCTCGGCTGTGTAATTCAAGTCCGCCGGACGCAGGCGGAAGTCCGCCGAAGGCTTGAGCAGGATGGAGTCCAGCTGAATGCTGCAACCTGAGACGATCGCGATAAGAAACAAGACGCGTCTTACGCGGGGCATGACCATTTCCCCTCTCATGTCATTGATGGTTGCTGGAAATCTGGAGCCGCAAACACGTGCGGTAGTTTTTCCCCTGGTTGTGCCGCACGCTGCCAATCAATCGTGTCGCGAGGCGATTCAGGCTGACATCCGTTCATAACCGCCATGCCGGGTCCAGACGCCCATTCTGCCTGAGAAATCGGCTTTCCCGGAACTGTAAGGTAGAATCGTGGCATGACGCAAGGCCGATGGCTTCACCTGGCGAGAATTCGGGCACCGATCGCCATCTTCCTGTTGGCATTGATGCTTCGTGTCGTCTGTCTCTGCGAGATCAGGAACATCGGCTTCTTTCGTCAGCCGCTCTCCGATGGGGCGGTGTACGAAGAGCGGGCGGCAGGAATCGCCGCAGGCGATTGGCTCGGGCCGGCGGACTTCGTCCATGCACCGCTCTATGCCTATGTGCTGGGGGCCGTGCGCCGGCTCGCCGGCGGCGGTCCATGGGCGCCGAGATGCTTGCAGGTTGTCCTCGGTGCGGCCTCATGCGTCCTGCTGATTTCGGCGTGTCGGCGGTTCTTTGACGCGCGTGCCGCAGTCATTGCCGGGATCCTCCTGGCGATCTATCCGCCGGCAATCTTCTTTGACGGGCTCATTCAGAAGACCAGCCTGGCGTCATTCCTGGATGTGCTGCTACTGTGGTCGATGGCGATCTGCAAAGGGAGGGCGGACTGGAGGCGCTGGTGTCTGTCGGGAGCAGTGCTGGGGTTGCTCATATTGACCAGGCAGAACGCCCTTGCCCTCGTCCCGCTCCTCATTGCGTGGCTGTGGTTCACCGCCCGGCCGGCTCCCGCCCCGAGGCGGTTGCTTCTCATCGCGGCGAGCATGATTGCTCTCCTGATTGTCCTCTCGCCATGGGCGCTGCGGAATCGCATCGTCACCGGCGAACTGGTGCTGACCACGCCCAACCTCGGTCAGAACTTCGCCATGGGCAACAATCCCAAGGCCACCGGCACCTACCTGCCGTTCAAGCGCGGCCGCTCTACCGGTGAGCACGAGCAGGAGGAGTGGACCCGCGCCGCCGAGAAGGCCTCCGGCCGGAGCCTGTCGCCGCGAGAAGTGTCCGCGTACTACCTCCATGCCGCGATGGACTACGTCAAGGCCGATCCAGGCGCGTGGCTCTACCTGACGGCCAAGAAATGCCTGATGACCTGGAACGCCTACGAAGCTCCTGACACCGAGGACTACTACCTCTACAAGCAGGACTCCCTGTTGCTTCGCGCCGGTGATTACTTTCTCCACTTTGGTGTTCTGTGCCCGCTCGCGGTAGCCGGGATCTGGCTGACCGTCCGTCGCTTTCGAGAGTTGTGGCTGTTCTATGCGTGGCTGCTCGTCACTACTGTCAGCGTGGCAGCATTCGTCGTCTTCGCCCGATATCGCATGCCGCTCGTGCCGGTGCTGGCGATGTTCGCCGGTACCGCTCTCATCGAAGCGGTGTTGTTGCTCCGCGGACGTCAACTTCGCGCTCTGGCGGGGCCAGCCGTTGCCGCCGGCGTTGCCGCGTTCGCATCCAACTGGACCGTCCATCTGGAACGGCGGCCGTACTCGTTTTCTTACGTAAATCACGCCGTGGCCCTGGCTGATCAGCGTCGCTACGCCGATGCCCTGGACCAGCTTCACCAAGCCTTCGCCCTTCGCCCCAACGACGTGGACGCGCTGATGATCGAGGCGAGCGTGCTGCTCGACATGGGCCGGTACGACGAGGCCTTCGACTGTTATCAGCGAGCCCAGGCGGGCGACCCGCAATACAGCGGCGCGGCCCGCGGGATGGGCGATGCCCTGGCAGGCCTTGGGCGATTCGCCGAAGCGAGCGAGCAATACCGCCGCGCCTTGAGTCTCGACCCCGAAGACTATGTCGCCCTCAATGACTTGGCCACGGTCGCTGCCCGACAGGGCCGTCTCGCCGAGGCCGTTGAATTGTTCAATCGCGTCTTGGCCATCGCCCCCAAATATCCCGAGGCGTACTTGAATCTGGGGAATACATACCTGGAGGCCGGCCGGGCGGATGACGCCGCCCGCGCCTATGAGCACGCCCTGCGGTATCGTCCTCGTTACACCGACGCCCTCTACAACCTCGGCGTGATCGGGGCCAACCAGGGCCATTTCGATCTGGCCATTTCAAGCTTCCGCAAGGTACTCGCGACTCAGCCCGATCATCGCGCCGCCCAGCATAGCCTGGCAGCGGCGCTGATCTGCGTGGGAAAAGTGGACGAGGCGACCGGATTCATCCGCGGCATCCTCGCGGCTGATCCCACCCGGGAAGACCTCCGCGCCCTGATCCCCTCGAGCGGAACGCCTTAGCTCATTGAGCCAGAAGGACCTCCACGAAGGCCGTCACGTCCCTTCCGTCGATGCTTGAATCGCCGTTCACGTCCGCCAGTAACCAGTCACACGGTCCAAAGGGCGGCCCGCTGTGCGCTTGCTGATACCCCACCGGGTCCACCA
The DNA here is from genome assembly GCA_035542775.1 of Phycisphaerae bacterium. GTDB lineage: Bacteria > Planctomycetota > Phycisphaerae > UBA1845 > UTPLA1 > DATKKX01. The sequence goes on from DATKKX010000219.1 coordinate 7,886, forward strand.
GGGCCTGCACAAAATGGGGAATATCCCGGATATCCACCGCCCGGTCACAGTTCAGGTCGCCGATGGGCGGGGCCTCGCACTCGTCAGGAACGCCGTTCGGCGGGTCGATATCCAGCGAGTAGCCGGTGGCGATGTCGCATCCGTCCGGAACGCCGTTCTTGTTGCAGTCCGCGCACGACTTGTCTCCCGGAGAACAATTGGCGATCTCGGCATCGTCGGGATACCAGTCGTTGTCGCAGTCGGCGGATTGGGTAAGCGGCTGATCAAAGCGCCGTACAAAGGCCAGGCCGCCCTCGTCCCAGGCCACGACCGGCTGCAAGTTCGGGTCCGTCAGCAGTTGGGGATACACCGACTCGATGGCGTAGCTTCCGCTGATCCCGCCCGCGCTGCTGGAGCCGGCCCCGATCTCCTGCCACGAGTAATCCTTCCAGACTTTGACGAGTACTTCCCGCTTGCCCGCCTCCGTCGGAAGATCCTGCTCCCACGCAACCACGTACTGTTTGTCGAATGTCGCGGTCGGGTGAGAAATGGTTGCCGAAGTCAGCGCCGGGCGATGGATGATGTCGCCACCGCCGATACCGTGCCACCCCGCGGGCCACGCGCCAAAATACTGTCTCCCCATGACCTGCCAGGGCTGGCCAGGGGTCTGACGCCGCCAGGCGATAAACAGCGTGCCCGAGTCGGGACCGGCGGCGATGGCGGGATGGCTGTCCAACATGCCTGCCTCGGGCGGCTGCGATATGCCGTAGCCCGGAGACGCCGAACCGGACGAGAACTCATCCCAGTATTGGAAGGCATCCTTCCACGTCTTGACACAAATGGATTGTCGATCTTCAGCGGCGCACGAGTAGGCCACGACGATTCTGCGATCGCTGGGGTCCGCCGCGCTGAGGACGGCCGCGTCGAAGCTGTCCACCGTGCCGCCGGTTTGCGTCAGACCGTAGTCGCTCGCACAGCCCAGCCCCAGCTCCAGCCATTGGCAGGCGCCCTCGTCATAATATCGGGCATATACCTCTCCGCTGGAAGCCGGCGAGTCGAATCGCTCGAGCCATGCCACGATGAGCCTCTCCTGCCCGCCCACGAGGCCGCTCATGATCTTGGGATCCGTGGCGAACGCAAATGTGGAGCTGATGCCCGGCAGTTTGTTAGAGGGAATCCCGTAGGCATTCCAGCCGACCGCGCCCCATTCGCCCGTGCCGGGATCCTTCGCGGCTACAAGAATCTCGCTGAACTGGCCATCGACCCGCTGGGTCCAGGCAACCACGGGCAGCAGGCCATCGCGGTAGAGGAAAGACATTCCGTCGATCCGGCCGAGTTCAGGATCTGACGCCGCCCCGCAAGTGTGAAAGCGCTGATCTCCCCAGTACCACAGGGGGTCCCACTCGCTCCCTTGTCGGTTGTCGATCGGTTCGCGGTTCCACAAAGTCCCGCCGTCATACGTGGCATAATCGAGTCCCCACGACTCCGGCCTACAGAAAGCGATCACACTCGGCTCATTGCTGGCGATCAGACCGACCAGTTGCGGCGCCGAATCCATCACGGGGTCCAGGGAGAAAAGCGCGCTGCTCAATCGCCCAAGGAACAGCAGCCTGCGCGAGCAAGGATCCCACGCAGCCTTGTACGGCTCCGCGGCATATGGCCCCGTCAGATCGATCGTCCGCATCACCCCTGAGTCCACGTGGTACGCGACGAGCCGGCAGGTATTGATGTCGCTCGAATACAAGGCATAGAGCACGTCGCCCTCAGGATCGAAGGCCAGGTCCGTGACCGTATAATTGCTGCCCGGTGTCGGCAGCCCGATCATCCAGAGCATATCGACAAACGGGAAAGGTCTAAGGGCCAGCAACCACGGTCCTTCTGGCGCAAACATGATCGTGTAGAAGACGTCTCGGGCCGAGTCCAAGGCCAGGCCGACCATGTGCGGATATTGCGAGGGGATCTGGTTGCAGGTGTATGTCCCGGTCCCCGCATCGATCGCGCAAACAGATGACGGAGGAGTCCACTCAGGGTCCTCCGGGTAGCCGAACAGAGCATAGACCGTCCCGCTGAGTGGATCGAACGCCAGCCCGCGAATCTCGCCGGGGAGACCGGGAGATCCCGGCAGCGGCATGACAACGCCGGTTTCAACCGTGCCGCCATAAGTCAGCGAGATGAGTTGGTTCCCGTCGAGCGACGACGTCAGGCCGTAAAGCGCCGGCTTCGCATAGACCGAAGCGACGATGGCTGGTCTCGCGCCGGGGCCCGGCTGGATCCGCACGGCCGGTCGATGGATCTCCTCGCCGAACAGGGCCGGCAGTACGCTGGGGCTACTCCATTCGGGGATCGGCGTCCATTGCCCGGGCATCATGAGAAAGACATCGCCGCCCCCGCCGCCGTCGTCACTCCAGACTGACGCTGTGGGCGAGAGGACCACAATGGCGCACAGGAAACAGAACGCGAGGAATCTGCATGTATTCGTCGGCATCGCCAAGCTCCTTCACGGGTCGGGTGATGGTGCGACCGCGCGCCATGCCCGCATCAGGAGGGCAGCGCCGTACCTCCGACCTTTCAACCAGGATTTGCCTTCGCGCCTCCTTGGTCCCGAGGTGTGAGCTGTGTACTCCCCTCTTCCCGGGACCGGGCGACTCACAGAAGACTATCTTACCAGTTTTTCGCGCATAATCACAGGTGGGCAGGAGGTCGGCTCGCGCGGGAGCTTCTATCTGCGGGGGCTCGGAGGGCCGCACCCGTCAAGCCGGGTATTGGGAACAAGGCTCCGTTGGGGAAAACCCGATAGGTCCGGCTATTTCACATGTCGCGGCGGGAAGGGCATGTCCGTGGCGGTCATGCTCTTGATGACCAGCGGCTTGATCGGTCGGTGCTGGGCATCGACCGATACTTGGCCAAGCTTCTCGAGCGTGGCCAGGGACTGCGGCCCGCGAACCTGGCCGAAGGCCGTATAACGGCCGTCCCAGGAGGTCTGGCGGCCAAGGCAGATGAAGAACTGGCTGCTCCCCGAATTGGGATCGCCCTCGATCAGTGCCATGCCTACGGTGCCTTCTTCAAAAGGCGTGTCGTTGAATTCCGGTTGCAGGCGAACCCCGTCCGGACGCCGTCCGGTCCCGTCGCCTTTCGGGCAGCCGCCCAGGATGAACTGACCGGGGTAGACGGTGTGGAATGTCTTGCCGTTGTAAAAGCGCTGCTCGACGAGGTCGAGGAAATTGGCCACGTGTCGCGGGGCCTTGTCGTACAGCAGCTCGATGACCAGCGAGCCGTACTCGGTCTCCATCGTGACCTGCTTGTACTGCATGACGTCGATCGTCAGCGGCTCGCTCTCCAACGCCCCTCCGTAAGGTCGCCATACCAGCCGGTACTTGCCGCTCTGATGTAATCCCGGATAGAACCTGGCTACGTCGAAACGCAGACCCACTGTGCCGAACGGTGCCACGGTGATTGCAGGCACCGGGTATTCCGGCTTGCGCATCACCCGATCGCCCATCTGCGGGTTCTCATCCGACGTGACCTGCAGGGCCCGGAAATTCGGCCCCGAGAAGACGTGCTCCAGCGGCAACCCCATGCCGTAGTCCGATCGTTCCCGGGCGGGCAGTGCGCCCGGTACGGTGAGCTTCACCGGGGCGTCGGTGCGGTTCTGGATCGAAAACTCGACGATGACTTCGCTTCCCACGGGCACGACCGTCCGCGGGGCTCGCAACTCCGCCCGCACTGACTGCGATAACGGCTTCTCAGTCGTCGGCTCCGGCGATGGTTCGCCGGGCTCGGGCTGGGAGGCTTGGCCCAGCGAGAGCACGGCGAGCGCCATCATCCAGTTGATCAGACCGATCATTGCCACCGCCTCTCACATCGAAGAACGTCCATGGTGCTGCGGTACGAGGATCTCGCTTGCGCGAGGCATCGCGGGCGCGACGGCGCCGGGCATGAACATTCAGGGTTCATGCGCCTGTTCCCCCGAACACCGTCGGTATCGTCCTGCACATAATGAGGAAATCGAGCTTCAATGACCAGTTGTCGATGTAAAACAGATCCAATTGCATCCATTCGTCGAAGCCGATGCGATGCCGGCCCTTGATCTGCCAAAGACAAGTCAGACCGGGTCGCATGCTGAGCCGTCGGCGCTGCCAGCGGTCGTACTGTACGACCTCGCTGGGGATAGGAGGTCGTGGCCCCACGATCGACATGTCTCCCAGCATTACGTTGAAAAGCTGAGGTAGTTCGTCGAGGCTCCAACGACGCAGCAACCGGCCGATCCGGGTCGCCCGGGGGTCGTCGCGGATCTTGAACACCGGTCCGTCGGACTGATTCAGGTACGCAACAAGCGCCTGCTTTTCCTCGGCGTCCGGCTCCATCGTCCGGAACTTGTACATCTGAAATTCCCGCCCGTGGAGCCCGCTGCGGCGCTGTCGAAACAGGATGGGCCCCGGGGATGTCAGCTTGATCAGGGCAGCGCATACCACCAATATCGGCGCCGTCAGGATGATTCCGATAATCGCGATAACAATGTCCAGCCCCCGCTTGACGGCCAATAATTCCGGCGAGTGTCGCGCTGGAACGTACGTTATGAGCGGTACCCCGTGGAAATCCACCATGTCCGGTCCGGAACGGCATGTCAGGAAC
>DATKKX010000220.1:0-3582 GCA_035542775.1 Phycisphaerae bacterium
GTATGGAGCAGGCGTTCCCCCGCTTGAGTCAAAGAGACGCTGCGGGTGGTACGGGTCAGCAGCCGGATGCCAAGCCGTTCCTCGAGCGCGCGGATGGTGTGGCTCAGTGCCGACTGAGACATCCCGAGTTGGGCGGCAGCCCGAGTGAAATTCCGTTCACGAGCAACCGCCATGAAAACACGAAGGTCACTCAGGCTTTCCTGCGGCATTTATGTGCGTCTCTCATATGCCGATTCCGACGAAGTCGCCCACTGATTCCGACATGAAGTCGCCCGGGGATTCCGATTTGATGTCGCCCACCATTCCGGAATGATGTCGCCCAGGTCAGGGGCCTCTGTGGCGGTTCAGATTTGGCACTGATCAGGCTTGTCGGTCAACTCTCCTTCACGGACCTGGATTTGGTTTTTCGGAGGCTTTCGCCTTCGAGGTTGACCCGGTGGGCGTTATGGACGACGCGGTCGAGGATGGCGTCGGCGTAGGTCGGGTCGCCGATGACGGCATGCCATTGATCGACCGGGATCTGGCTGGTGAAGATGGTGGAGCGGCGACCATAGCGTTCCTCGACGATTTCGAGGAGATCGTGACGGGCCTGGGCGTCGATCGGCTCCAAGGCGAAGTCGTCGAGAATGAGCAACTGGACACCGAACAGGGCCCGACAGATGCGGGCGTAGCGGCCGTCGCCTTTTGCCAGGGCAAGATCGGCGAACAGCTTGTTGGTCCGCTGGTAAAGGACGGAGCGCTGATCGCGGCACGCCTTGTTCCCCAGGGCGCAAGCCAACCATGATTTTCCGACGCCGGTCGGCCCGCAGATGATCAGATTGTCGTGGCTGTCGATCCACTTGCCGGTGACCAGCGACTGGAACAACGGACGATCAAGGCCGCGCGGGGTGCGGTAATCGATATCTTCGACGGCGGCTTGATGACGCAGGCGGGCGTAACGCAGCCTGCGCACCAGCTTCTTGTCATGCCGATAGGTGGCCTCACGATCGAGCAGCAGGCCGAGCCATTCCGGGAAGGACAGGGTTGCGGCCTGGTCGGAAGCGGCGATTTCGTCGAAGGCGTTGGCCATGCCGAACAGGCCGAGCTGATGAAGCTGATCAAGGGTGGGATGGGTGAGCATGCTTTTCCTCAATGGTAATAGCGCGCGCCGCGGATGTTGGGGTGATGGATCGCCTGGCCGTCGGCGGCACGCGTGGGCACGGCTTGGCGATCGAGGTTGTTGTCGAGGATGGATTTGACGGAGCCATAGGTTTTGCCGCCGATATCGAGGGCGCGACTGGCCGCCGCCTCCAGGCGTTCCGGGCCGAAGGTTTTGACCAGACGCAGGATGCCCATGCAGGCGCGGAAGCCCTGCTCCGGATGTGGCCGATATTCGAGGATCACCTCGCAGAGCATGGCGGTGGCCGGACCGACGATCGAGGCGTCGCGGCGGATCCGTTCGATGGTCCAGTCGGCGAAGCGGCGATGGCTCGACGGCATATGCTCCGGCACGGTGGTGTGCTTGCCGTTGCCGGAGTTGCGCACATGAACGGCGATCCGCTCACCCTTGAGGAAGATCTCGACGGTGCGACTGGTCAGTCGGGCATCGACCTGTTGACGGGCGAAGCGATGCGGCACGCTGTAAAAATGGCCTTCGACATCGACGTGATAATCGAGGCCGACGCGCCTTATCCGCCATTCCGCCAGGACATAGGGCTCAATGGGCAACGGCTTCAGGGCCGGACGGTCGATATCTTCGAACAACTGACGCCGGGTGACACCGAGACGTCGCAATGGCCGATGATCGTTCAACTGGGCCAGCATCTCGCCGATGGCGGCGTTCAACTCGACCAGGCCATGGAACTGGCGATGGCGAAGCCGCCCCAGCAGCCAGCGCTCGACGATCAGCACGCAGGCTTCCACTTTTGCCTTGTCGCGCGGCTTGCGTGGCCGCGCCGGAAGGATGGCGGTATCGTAATGCGCCGCCATCTCGGCGTAGGTGCGGTTGACCTGCGGGTCGTAGAAGCAGGCGCGGATCACCGCCGCCTTGGTGTTGTCCGGCACCAGCAGATGCGGAACACCGCCGATCGCCGCAAAGGCCCGGCAATGGGCGTCGATCCAGTCGGGTACCGTCTGCGTCCAGGTTGCCTGGGCATAGGTCAAGCTCGACGCGCCCAGCACCGCCACGAAGATCTGCGCCTCGCGGATTTCCCCGGTCAGCCGGTCGATGATCACCGGCACCGTGTCGCCAACATAATCGACGAACAGCTTTTCCCCGGCGACGTAACTCTGCCGCATGGTCACCGGCAGCTTGCCTTCCCAGGTCCGGTAAAGCTCGCAGAACCGGGAGTACCGATATCCGTCGGGGTGCTGAGCGGCGTACTCCTCCCAGAGGATCGACAGGGTGACGTGCTTGTGGCGCTTCATCTCCCGGTGGATCGTCGTCCAGTCCGGCTCGACATGGCTCCGATGGCCCTGCTTGCTGCCGGAGCCCTTGAACAGCAGCGCTTCCAGTCGAGCGTCGGTGACGTCATCAGACAACGGCCAGTCCAGACCGCTTCCTGCAAACCTCTCCAGGGTCAGCCGTACCGTCGAGGGGGAGATCCCGATCCGCCGGGCAATCTCCCGCCTCGGCAAATCGGCAGCGAACTTCAACCGTAAAATCTCGCGCACCTGGCGCATCGTCGTCCTCTCCGCTGGCATCGGACCCTTCCTCGACAAAGCAAAAGGAAGGACCGTAATCACGGCCAGCAGAGGCGTCCCTACCCGGGCGACATCATGTCGGAATGGTGGGCGACATCATCCCGGAATCCCGGGCGACATCATTTCGGAATCAGTGGGCGAGATCATCCCGGAATAGGTGGGCGACTTGCTCCGGAATCAGCAATGGCCCCCTCATCGCTAGGAACTTGGCGAAGTGATGGCGGTCATTGCCTGCCAGGGTAGAAGCTGGCCTTCCCGTCCATTTCCGGCTAGGATACCCCTAATGGAGCCAATTAGCGGTTTCAAACGGAGGCGCTCATGTCGGTTTCGGCCGGTTCCCTCCCCCTGTCGGTGCGCCGTCGCCTCGTTTGGCTCGGCCGTGTAACAACGTTCCTCGCCCTTTTGGGTGCGCTGCTCCCCGGGGATCCCGCGGCAGCCGCCGAACCAGTCGAAATCACCGGACAGGCAAGAGTTCTCGACGGCGACACCGTCGAGGTGGCGGGAGAGTCGAAACAGACCTGTGAAGTCATCGGCAGCGACTGGGCCTGCGGCCGCGCCGCCAAGGCCGTCCTGACCGACGCACTCGTTGGACGAGAGGTCACCTGCAAGGGTAAGAGCCACGACCGATATGGCCGGCTCATCGCCAAGTGCTACCTCGACGGCGAGGACATCAACGCTCGCATGGTCAGGGAGGGCTGGGCGCTTGCCTACCGAAAGTACTCCTCTGAATACGTCCCGCAGGAGATGCAGGCGCGTGCCGCGAGCGCCGGCATGTGGCGGGGCCAGTTCGCCGATCCCTGGGACTGGCGCAAGCAGAAACGCGAGCAGCTGCACGTCGAGAACTGAGAGCGCCGGCGATGAGCTCTCTGTCCGATGCCCCGCTGCAGAGTCTTGGACTGT
>DATKKX010000221.1:0-2606 GCA_035542775.1 Phycisphaerae bacterium
CCTGCTTCGGGACGGAGTAGAGCCAGGCGCCCAGCAAGGTCACCGGCTTGTCACCGGCCTTCTCGACCGGCGGAAGCGCCATGCCCCACTTCAGGTCCGGCGCCTCTTTCGGTTGGCGCGCCTTGATGCTGACCGTCTCGCTGATCTGCATCGAGGCAATGCCCTTCAGGAATGCCGCGCGCGGATCCGGGAAATTCAAGCTGGTGGACTTGTCCACATCCAGCATGTCGAGGATCAGCTTGAGGGCGGCCTTGGTGTGAGGCGTGTCGATCAAGGCCTTGCCGCCGCGGAGCCGGTTGGGGTCATCGATCAACGCGCCGCCGGTTCCGTAGATCGCCCAGAAATGCTTGTGAACGACGCCGTGGGGATGGCCGACGTGGCGGATTGCGTATCCAACTCGGGTAATGTTGCCGCCTTCGGTCTTGGTAAGCTTCTTGGCATATTCCCGGAACTCGTCCCAGGTCTTGGGCGGCTTCTCAGGATCCAAGCCGGCGTCTTTAAACTGGGTCTTGTTCCAAGTCAGGCCGTACACGTCGATGCCGTATTGCGGATAGCCCCACATGCGGCCCTTGCCGTAGTCGGACAGTTCCACGATTTCCGGCGAGACGGCGGAGAGCCAGGCCTTCGCTTTGGCATCCGCCACGGGCTCGAGCATCTCCTCCTTGAGGAAGCCAGGCAGCCAGGACGAGTCGACGAACAATACGTCCGCGACATTCTTCCCGGCGGCGGCCGCAAATATCTTCTGCTGCATGGTGTCGTAGTCGAGCGCCACCGCCTCGACCTTTATGTTGTACTTCTTTTCGAATTCGCTGAAGAGATTCTTGTCTGCGAAGTGGGCGGCGCCCGCCGTGATATCACCTGCCGGGTACCACAGGGTGATCGTCTTGGCCGCGCCGGCCAGGACGACCGCCGGGGTGAGGAACAGGACCGTGAGCACCACCGCAAACCAGCTTGCCCGTCGCATTGGTTGATCCCTCCTTCTCTAAGGTGCAGGTTGGGCACAGATGGAACGTACGGCAACGAGTGCAGCCAATTATGGCGCCCATGTTCTCCAAAGGTCAAGCGCAAGCTTCTTCGTTTCCAGAATCGTCGACACGGCGACCATGAAGGCATTTGTCTGCCTTGGACGCTCTTCTTGCCTCTGCGGCTTGCGCCTCAAAACCGGAAAGAGTAAAGTACACTGCCGACTTGAATGACCCCCCGGACTTTCTTCCGCCTGCCGGGGTTTCGCATCAATTTCATCTCGAGGAGGACAGGCATGCAGGGCGCATTCACGGGGAAATATCTGCGAGTGAATCTGACCGAGGGCACGACCGCGGTGGAAGAGGCGTCGCCGCTGACCTATCGGCTCTACATGGGCGGGGCGGCGATGGCGGCCTCGATCCTGATGAAGGAATTGAAGCCCGGCATCGACCCGCTGGGTCCGGACAACATCCTGGTGTTCTCGAGCTGCCCGCTGAACGGGATTCCGCTGTCCGGCACGAACCGGTTCACGGTGGCGGCGAAGTCGCCCCTGACGGGCGGGTATGGGGAAAGCGAAGCCGGCGGCTGGTGGGCGCCGGAACTGAAATTCTCCGGCTTCGACGGCATCGTCGTGACCGGCCAATCGCCCAAGCCCGTGTACCTGTGGATCCACGAAGGCCAGGCGGAGCTGCGGGACGCCGCGCACATCTGGGGTAAGCTGTCCGGCGAGGTGCAGGACCTGCTCACGGCCGAGACGGATAAGCGGGCCCGCGTCCTCCAGTGCGGCATCGCTGGCGAGAACGGGTGCCTGCACGCCAACATCGTCAACGAACTGAAACACTTCAACGGCCGGAGCGGCTTGGGCGCCGTCATGGCGAGCAAGAAGCTGCGGGCGATCGTCGTGCGCGGCAAGGACAGGCTCGAGCCCAAGAAGAAGGAAGACCTGCAGGCCGCGATCAAGTGGTTCCGCGAGCATTACGATCGGGAAAACGACATGGTCCACAAGTTCGGGACCTCCCGGAACGTGGTGGGCATGAGCAACGACGGGATCCTCCCGACGCGCAATTTCCAGGAGGGCCAGTTCGAGCACGCCAAGGCGATCAGCGGCCAGACCATGGCGGAAACAATTCTGGAAGATTGCGGCACCTGCTTTGCGTGCGCCGTGGCATGTAAGCGCGACGTGAACGTCCCTGAGCTAGGCGTCACCAGCAATTACGGGGGGCCTGAGTACGAGACGATCGCATCCAGCGGCTCCGCCTGCGGCGTGGGCGACTTGAAGGCCATCGCCAAGTTCCACCAGCTCTGCGGCGAATACGTGATGGATACGATCTCAGTCGGGATGACGATTGCGTTTGCGATGGAATGCTTCCAGAATGGGATCCTGACGACCAAGGATACGGACGGCATCGAACTGTGCTTCGGCAATGCCGAGGCGCTGCTGGCGATGACGGAGAAGATCGCCAAGCGGGAAGGGTTTGGTAACATCTTGGCGGACGGAGCCGAGCGGGCGGCCAAGCACATCGGCCGCGGCGCCGAGCGGTATGCTCTGACGGTGAAGAAGCAGGAAATCCCGATGCACGAGCCGCGCGGGAAGCAGGGCCTCGGGCTCGCGTATGCCACGGCGCCGGCGGGTGCAGACCACA
>DATKKX010000222.1:0-10194 GCA_035542775.1 Phycisphaerae bacterium
ATCCCCCGCAAACGTTTGAGTCGAAGCCCGGCCGATCCTAGAATTAATATCAGATGGTACCGGCAATGCCGGCCAGGCTAATCGGTACGCCTCGCAACCCAGGGGCCTGCTCTCGCCGCAATGGCCCCGGGGATCTCCCGGGATGTCAAGGAATGGAGGTCAGTATGGCGCGAGATCGCTCGATTGCCCGCACCAAAGTCAGACAACCCTCGCGGAGTCATCGTCTCCTGATAAGGTCCGCGACACTGTTGGCGGCGATGTCTTTCGCCTGTGGAATGAACGCCGGCGGCTGCGGCACCACGCCTTCTGTTCCGGGGGTGAGTTCCGGCGGGAGCACCATCCTCGACAGCGTCCCCAGGCCCGTCATCCTCGATTCCGACCACGTATTGGGTCAGGCATCCGCATCGTTGATCGTCGTTGAATACGAGAGCTATCAGTCGACGGCCTGCGGCAGGTTTGCCCGGTCCGAATTCCCCACCATCAAGCAGAACTACATCGACACGGGCAAGATTCGCTGGGTTTTCCGCCATTTTCCTCTGGCCAGCGAGAGCCGCGCCCGGCCGGCCGCCATCGCGGCGGAGTGCGCCGGTGACCAGGGCAAGTTCTTCGAATACCGCGACTTGATCTACTCCAACCCGGACTCCAGCGGCAACGTCGTTCTCACCGACGCCCAGCTCAAGACGTACGCCGACACCCTGGGGCTCGACCGGACCACCTTCGATGCCTGCATCGCCGGAGACAGCAAGAACTCCCGCATCGACCAGGACGTGAACTCCGGCACGGCGCTGGGAGTAACGGACGCGCCCACCTTCATCGTCGACAACCAGTTGGTCGCGGGCTTCACCACCGCCGCCGACCTCAGCAAGACGCTCGATCGCCACCTCGCGGGCACTCAGTAGAACGGACACGGAAGATCCTCCCATGCTGCCAGGTGGTCAGTCTGCTTCATCATGGGGGTCCCGGCCCCCGGCGACCGTCGGATACCTGCGCCTTGCCCTGATCGGCATGGCGTGGCTTGCCCTCCCCGTGCTGGGCGGCACTTGCACTTCCGCGCCGCTCAACAACACCACGCAGCCCCCCCCGGTCCTGGAATCGGACCACGTCCTCGGTTCGCCCGACGCCGCCGTGACAGTGATCGAGTACGCCAACCTGCACTGCGGCTGGTGTGGTCTTTTTGAGCGCGACCAGTTCCCGACCATCAAGGCGCGGTACATCGACACGGGCAGGATACGATGGGTCTTTCGCCACCTCTTGAACATGAACGACAGCGCTGCGGTGCTGTCGGCGTGCGCCACCGAATGCGCCGCTGATCAGGGCCGCTACTACGACTTCCGCGAGTTGGTCTTCCAGAATCAGGCGGACCAGTCGGCAGATGCGCTGAAGCAGCACGCCTCGACGTTGGGCCTGGACCGCGCGGCGTTCGACGCCTGCCTGGACGGAAACGGCAAGGTCGAGCGAGTCCAACAGGACGTGAATTCCGGCCTGGCACTAGGACTGAATTCGACGCCGTCGTTTTTCGTGGAGGGCGAATTGGTCCGCGGCTACCAGACCGCCGACCAGTTGAGCCAGGTCCTCGATCGTCACCTGGCCGGCGGTTGAACGGATCGCCGAAGGCCCGGATCAACGCGGCAATGCTGGAATCCGGGACGGCCAGGCCTCCCGCCCGCTTCATTGCCACCCGGTGTGCACAAGAAGCTGTCCCCCCCACCCCGCGTTTGCCGATGCTAAGATGGATCAGGAAACGGTGGCGGTACGCCGTTTTCCGATGAGCGCCTGGTTTGCTGCGTGCGAAGTGCCATGAACCGTCAGCGTCCCATAAATTCCCGTCAGTGGGTCCTGTGCCTGACCGGCCTGTTGGGGCTGGTTTCATCCTGCACCCAATCGGCCCTGCTCAATGCCTGGGCGCCTGGTTCGAACCTCGCCGCGGGCACGGGTCTCCCCACTCCCCGCGCCATCCAGGTCGGCTTCATCAACAATACGCCCTTTCGTGCCATCTTCACCTATGGCGCCTATGACCAGGACGACAAGACCTCGCTCCCCACCGGCTTCGGCCAACTGCGCCTTGAGGGCAATACCTCCAGTGCCCAGGTTGCCCAACCCTGCCGCAAGACGTTTTCCCTCGGCGGGGACGAGCTGATCCGCCTGATCACCGAAAATGAAAAGGATCCGAACCTCGTCGTCAACGACCCGCGGGCGTTGGTCCGCGGCGTGAACTTCTCCAACGCCCCGGCCAACGATCCGCTCGCCGCCGAACCCACCGAAGGAACGGCCCAGGGAAAGATCGTCCTGAACGGCGTCGATTTCGACTGCATCCGCACCGACATTCGTCAGACCACAGGCAGCGGTCTTCTGCTCTTCACCTTCGTGCAGGACGCCTCAGCGCCGGGGGGCTTCAGAGTCGACTTCTCCTTCGTCCCGCCATGAGACGTTCATGCCACTGCGACGGGTTGGCTTTTTCGCAACGCGGCCTCCATACCCTCGCCTGTCGCGAATCCCGGATTCTCGCGATCTCACCCGTCGGTGCAGACGACGACCGGTTTGCCCGTTACCTGCTTCCGCCCGTTCGGTTATACTGTGATCGCCATCTTCTGGTCAGCGACCGGGTGAAGCGTTTGATGCCCTTGACAGCACCTTGTCATCTGTTGTCAGGCATGGCAGCCGCGGCGGCTCTTGACTCATGCGGCGCGCCGCTCCCGGGCCGCATTGTGGTCATCGAACGGGAGCTTTACTGATGTTGCAGAACCTGCTCCGAGCATTCCTGGTTCTCGCCCTTCTGGCCGTGGGGATGAGCTACGTCGAGACCGGCGAGCTGCTCCCGGAATACCGGGCCGTCCTGATCGTCGGGGCCCTGATCGTTTGCGTCATCGTGATCTCGATCGACCTGGTCATACCCCGCAAGTCACTCCAGGCGCTGTCCGGTCTCTTCTTCGGTCTGACCGTGGGGCTGTTGATCACTTATGGCATCAGCCTCGTGCTCAATCTGGTGGTCTCGGCCTTCATGCCCTCGCTCGGCACAATTCCCGTCTACCGAACGCAGATCACGGAGGTCAAGGACGCCGCCGGCAACATCAGGCTCGACGAAAAGGGGCAGCCTCTGGTCAGGGAAACCAAGGTCCTCGTCGGCGAACGGGATCACCCCATCGTCGCCGCCACCAAGGTCACCCTCGGCATCATCTGCTGCTATTTCTGCGTCAGCTTCATCATGCAGACCAAGGATGACATCCGCTTCGTCATCCCTTACGTCGAGTTCGCCAAGCAGGTGAAAGGTCACCGGCCGCTTATACTGGACACCTCCGTCATCATCGACGGCCGCATCGCCGACATCTGCGACACCGGCCTCCTGGACCAGACCCTGATTGTTCCGCGATTCGTCCTGATCGAGCTGCAGGCCATCGCCGATTCCAGTGACAAGCTCAAACGCGCCCGCGGCCGGCGCGGACTCGACATCCTCAACAAGCTCCAGGGCAACCCGCACGTCGATATCCAGGTGCTCGATGCCCGCAGCGCCAAGGTCGAGGCCGCGGAGTCCGTCGATCTGAAGCTCCTGGCCATAACCCAGGACCTGAATGGCCGACTGGCCACCAACGACTTCAACCTCAGCAAGATCGCCAAGCTCCGGGAAATCGTGGTCATCAACATCAACGAAGTAGCCAGTGCGGTGAAGCCCGTCTTCCTGCCCGGCGAGCCCATGACCGTCAAGATCATCAAGGCCGGCGAGGAGCCGGGGCAGGGCATCGGCTATCTCGATGACGGCACCATGGTCGTGGTCGACCAGGGTCGTGGCCGGATCGGTGAGGTCGTGAACATCGGCGTGACCAGCGTCTTGCAGACCTCGGCTGGCCGAATGATCTTCGGCCGCATGGAAAGCCCCAGCCCGAACAACCGGCGGAAGACCTGAGGAAGAAGGTCAGCCCATCCCATGCGGCCCCCACCGTGACTACCCGACTATCGGCGCCTGCCGACTGAATGACACCAACAGAGAGCTGCCATGCCGGATTTCACTCCCCACCAGAAGAAGATCATCGATCGATACTACGAGCATCGCGACCAGATCATGCTCGACAAGCTCTCGCAGTTGGTTTCGGAACTCTACCTCGCCGACTCCGACAAGAAACGGGACCAGCTCTGGAAGCGCGTGGCCACCGCCCTGAAGAATCTCAAGATCGATGAATCCCTCCGCGCCCACATTCTCCAGAAGCGCAGCCCCGAGGTCCTGGCCGCAAATCTCCGCGACTGGATCAAATGACCGATCCCTCATCGTGCAACGCTGCAACTACCGTAGTGGCCCGCGCCCCCGCGTGGCCGCCGAAACCCGAACAACCTCCTCAGCGCGCCAAACAAGCGGGCCTGCTTATCCCCAAGAAGCGGAGATGACCCGGGCGGTTGTTGTGGTGAGCTATCGGGCACCAGTCGCTGCCCGGTCGTCCTGCTGCTGTTGCGCCGGCTGCTCCGGCCACCAGAGGGTTCCGGCCTGCTGCCGCCGGATCAATTCATCCAACACCGGCGACCCCTGACGGACCCAGAGGATGGATTGGGGCTCATTGAGAACCATTTGCCACTGCGGTTGACGCTCCAGCGCGGTGATCAACGGCCGCGCGGCATCCCATTTGGGAAGCAGAACCACATCCGTCTTGAAGTGATCGAGCAGGTCGGAGGCGGCCGCCGCCTTCGCCGGGGGAACACTCATCAGCCCTGAATAGGCCAGGAAATGGTCTTCCGTATAGACCTGCTGGGCCCGCCCGTCGATAAAGACCCTGGCGCCCGGCACAAAGAACATCACCGATCCGGCCACTTTCCATTCGGTCATCACGTTCGGCTTCAGATCGTTGCGGAGCAGAAACTCGAGCGAAAGGCTTGGCGTCCTGTATGTGCAGGTCACCCGATCGAGCAGGTCATAACCGACCGACGGCCCGAGGTCCGTAACCAATTCCTTGTACGCAAAGTGGGCAGTGACGCCGATCGAAACCACCGCGCCGATCCAGCACCCGCATACCGCCCCCCACCAGCCGACATGACGCGCGCGCGCCGGTAGCGGCCGGGCGAGTTGCATGATCCATGAGACGATTACCGGCGTAGCCAGGATGTAAAAAACCGGGGCAAAGCGGCGCGCGAACATCGCCATGTACAATCCGATCCCGACGGAGGCGATGTCAAACAGGATCACATCCAGGCAGGGCGGCTTTTCACCCGAAGTCGCTGCCATCTGGGGCCGCCCGGCGGGTCCTTTGCTGCGCATCGACGCCTGTCGCTGCGCTCGCACCGATGTCGAGTTGATTGGAAAGCCGTGGTGCGCCGAAACCGGAGCAGTCAACAAACGCAATGCGAGCATGACCAGCGGACTCGCCACGGCCATGGCGAAGAAGATCCAGAATCGGGTCACGGCGGGAAACTGACCCAGGCGATACGGCGGGAACCACTCTCCGACCCGGCGAAAAACCTCGCTCTCAACGATCTTGAATGGATGCGTGAGATTCTCGATCCCATAGGGGCTGAGGACCACGCTGAGGCCCACCGCCACGACCCCGACGGCAGCCAGGGCAATCCCCTGCCGCAGGCTGATGGCTGATCTCACGGAGAACTTCTTGCTGAGCAGCCCTGCCAGCGCAGCGCAGCCCAGGAAAAGTCCCAAGAGCCCGAAGCCGAACAGGAAACTGCCGTGCGCATGAGGCCAGGCCCCGAGAATCAACAGGAGCAGCGCGATCGGCCACCACCGCCGGCGCTCGCCCTGTCCCAGCAGGGCGGAGAGGGAAAACCAGGTGGCGGCCAGAAGGAAGAACTGGATCGTCGCCGGCCGGATGCTCAGCCAGTCGCGCGAGGACACGGCGACAGCGGTAGCCGCGAAGAATGCGGCCACGGAGGAGCGGCTCCGAAACCAGGTGGCGCCCAGGACAAACGCGAAGGTGCCGAAACTGACCGCCCACGTGCCGATCACCAGCGCGGTCGGCCCGAGCTTGTCGTAGAGCAGCCAGAAGAACACGTGGCTGAGCCAGTTCTGGTTGAACCAGATCTGGCCGTAGAACGGATAACTGAACGTGTCTGTCTTCGGAAAGCTCGGCTCGGTCATGATCTGGCGGCCGGCCGCCAGCCCGATCCAGGTGTCATTGGAGTAATGTACCTCCAGCACCCCCCAGGCACACGCCGCCACGTACAAGAGCACGATGCCGGCCCAGCCGAGGACCCGAAGCAGGACGTCGGTCCAGCCCGCAGGCGAAATCTCCGCATGAACCCCCATCCGCGGCGTGCCGCGCTCAGCGAAAGCCGGCAGGCCGGGTGCCCGCTCACGGTCCGGCGTTCTGCTGTCGTTGCTCACGATGATTATATCCTGTCTGGCTTCCGCCTTGACGGGCACGACGGAGAAGCGGCCGCAGTGGGAGCCTTTCAGAACCGTTGCAGGCTCCTATTGTCACGATCGCCACAAGCTGTGACAAGGGGCGTGGAGCGGTCGCGGAGCCCGGATACGGGCGCAAGCGGCGAAAGCGAGACGTGCCGGTCGCCCCAACGCTGGCATATACTGCAAGCCCCAACAGGCTGGTGTCGCAGCCAGAGCCGGCGCGGAATGCGCTCGATTGGGTTCCGACAAGGGAGCAAACCACTGCATGACTGCGAGGCGCCTGTCTCTGCTCAGCACCGTCCTGGCCGTCCTGGTCATCTGCGGCAGTATGCTGTGGATGGCTTCCATCGCTGAGATACCTGACCGTCACGATCCGCAGCAATGGGAGCGCGCCAACAGGATGCTCGTTTGGCCGACAGGCCTGCTGCTGCTTGGATTCGTCCTGCTGATCGCATCCTGGCTGATCGAGCGCGCCGGCAAACGGCGGCAGTAGGCACCTCCCCGGTGTAGTTTGCCTGCCCACTTCACCGCCACCGTTTCACGACTTGATCTTCGATTGATCCATCCCCAGCACCCGCACCAGAAACGCCCACTGATCCGCCTGCTCTTCAATAATCATCCACGTCGGCTTGCCGGCCCCGTGCCCGGCGCGGGTTTCGATGCGAATGAGGATCGGCGCCGGACCCGCTTGAGCCGCCTGCAGCGCCGCCGCGAACTTGAAGCTGTGCAGCGGCACCACACGGTCATCATGATCGGCCGTCGTGATCATCGTCGCCGGATACTTCGTGCCCGGCTTGATGTTCTGCAGGGGGCTGTAGGCATTGAGCACCTTGAAGCCTTCGGGCGTGTCCACGTCGCCGTAATCGGAAACCCACTCCCAGCCGCACGTGAACCGCTTGAACCGCAGCATGTCCATCACGCCCACCGCCGGCAGGCACGCGCCGAACAAATCGGGCCGCTGCGTCTCGACCGCGCCGATCAGCAGGCCGCCGTTGCTGCCGCCGAGGACGGCCAGCTTGTCTTTCTTCGTGTACTTGTTCGCGATCAGCCACTCCGCCGCGGCGATGAAGTCGTCGAAGCAGTTCTGCTTGTTCACCAGACGCCCGGCGTCGTGCCAGGCCTTGCCGTACTCTCCGCCCCCGCGAAGGTTGGCCATGGCATACACCCCGCCCATCTCCATCCACACCGCGCGGCTGATCGAGAAGCTCGGCGTGAGCGAAACGTCGAAACCGCCATAACCGTACAACAGCGTCGGGTTGCTGCCGTCCAGCTTCAGGCCCTTCTTGTACACGATGAACATCGGCACCTTGGTCCCGTCTTTGCTCGTATAGAACACCTGCTTGGTCTCGTACTCGTCGGAATTGAAATCCACCGTCGGGCGCTTGAACACGGTGCTCTCGCCGGTGACCATGTCGTACCGGTATACCGTCGTCGGATAGCTGAAGCTGGTGAAGGAGTAGAACGTCTCCTTGTCCTTCCGCTTGCCGCCGAAGCCTCCGGCCGTGCCGATGCACGGGAACTTCACGTCGCGCACCGGCTTGCCGCTCAGATCGTGGATCTTGACCTGCGTGTAGGCGTCCTTCAGATACGAGCAGATGAACATATCGTTCACCACGCTGACGCCCTCCAGCGTCTCCGTGGTCTGCGGAATGATCTCCTTCCACGCGGCCCGGTCGGGCTTGGCTGTGTCAATGGCGATCACCCGCCGGCGAGGCGCGTTGAAATCGGTCTGAAACCAGAAAACCGGCCCGTCGTTTCCGATGAAGCCGTACTGAGCGTCGAAGTCGGTCAGCAGATCGACCACCTTGCTGTCGGGCGCTTTCAGATCCTTGTACGACACCCGTGTCTCCCGGGCCGTGCCCTTGAAGATCGTGATGATCAGGTAACGCCCGTCCTCCGTGACGTAGCCGGCAAACTCCCATTCCTTCTGATCCGGCCGGTCATAGATCAACTGGTCCTGATCCTGCGTCGCGCCCAGCTTGTGGTAATACAGCTTGTGGTAGTAGTTCAGCCCCTTGAGCTCCTCGCCGGTCTTGGGCTCGTCGTAGCGGCTGTAGAAAAAGCCCTTGTTATCCTTGGTCCATGAGGCCCCCGAGAATTTCACCCACTTGATCTCGTCCGGCATATCCTGGGCGGTCTCGACATCGCGCACATGGTAGATCTCCCAGTCCGACCCGGCCCCGGAAACGCCGTACGCCATCAGCTTGCCGTCATCGCTGATGGAGTAACCGGCCAGCGCCACCGTCCCATCCTTGGAAAGCAGGTTGGGATCGATCAACACCCGCGGCTGCTCATCGAGCGATTTCACCGTGTATACGACGCTCTGGTTCTGCAAGCCGTCGTTCTTGGCAAAGAAGTAGCGGCCGTCCTCCTTCTCCGGCACGCCGTACTTCTCGTAGTTCCACAGCTTGGTCAGCCGGTTCTTGATCTTCTCCCGGGCGGGGATCTCCTTCAGATAGGCGAAGGTCACCTTGTTCTCCGCTTCAACCCAGGCCTTCGTCTGTGGCGAGTCGAGTTCCTCCAGCCAGCGATACGGATCGGCCACCTTGACGCCGAAATAATCATCAACCTGATCGACCTTGGCGGTCTTCGGATAGACCAGCGGCTTCGCGGCCTGCGAACAGCCGGCCAGCACGAAGGCGGCGAGCACGGCGACGGCGATTGACTTAAGACTCTTCCGAAGCATTCCGATCTCCTTGAATGAACCGGACGGATAAAACTACAGGCGGGATTCTCCACGCATCCCTCAAGTAGCCATAACGTTTCCGGGAGTATATCCTCACGATCCGGCCGGTCCACAGACGGCCGACCGGCGTAGCGGCCGACCTCCCGGTCGGCCGTGATTCCAGTCGGCCGCGAATTAGGAATAGCGCGGCCCGAGCGGCTACGGCCGACGAGGACGTCGGCCGCTACGTCGGATCTGCCACGGACGCCGGCGGAATTGCGATCATGGACCACTTTGAATATCGCGAAGGCGAGCTGTATTGCGAACAGGTGCCCATCCGGCGGATTGCCGAGGCCGTGGGCACGCCCGCGTACATCTACTCCGCCGCGACATTCGCAGACCATTACGACGCCGTCGAACGGGCCTTTCGATCGCTGGGTCCGACCATCTGCTACTCCATCAAATGCTGCGCCAACATTCACATCTGCAGACTGCTACGCGAGCGAGGGGCGGGCTTCGACGTGGTCTCCGGCGGCGAGATCGTGCGGGCATTGGAGGCCGGCGGCGATCCCGCCAGGATCGTCTTCGCCGGCGTGGGGAAGACCGACGCCGAGATCAACCTGGCAATCGACTCGAAGATCGGCTGGTTCAACGTCGAGTCGGAGGCCGAGCTGGAGAACCTGATCACCATAGCCCGACAGCGGGGCGCCGCAGTCAACGCCGCCTTGCGAGTTAATCCCGACGTTGATCCGAAGACCCATGAATACACCACCACCGGCTTGAAGGAAAACAAGTTCGGCGTGGACCTGGAGCGGGCTCGGCAGGTGTTCAACACCTACGGGCGTCAGGACGCCGTCCGCCTCCGTGGCGTACACCTGCACATCGGCTCACCCGTCAACAGCGTGGAGCCGTATGTCGAAGCAATCAGGAGAGGCCTGAACCTGGTGGACGACCTCCGCCGCGACGGTTTTGCCATCGAGATGCTGGACATCGGCGGCGGCTTCGGCGCCAACTACAAGGCGTCGGAAGCGCCGCCCGCCGTGCAATATGCCGAGGCCATCGTCCCGCTGCTCGCCGGCCGCGGCTTGCAGATCATCATGGAGCCGGGACGGACCATCGCCGCCAACGCTGGAATTCTGGTCGGCCGGGTGCTCTACGTGAAGCAGTTGGGCGATAAGCGTTTCCTCATCCTCGACGC
>DATKKX010000223.1:0-17012 GCA_035542775.1 Phycisphaerae bacterium
CCGTTTTCTACAACGTCATCACATGGGTAACTGAGCGGAAAGCGCGAGCGGCGGAATTATCATCCGCCTCGACGCCGGCTCACACTGTCGCAGAGGAACACTGATGCCACGCTTCATCCCGGAAAGCCGAAACGGCTGCGCCATGGGGGTGCTGGGGCTGGCCGCACTGCTGCTGGCCGGCTGCATGGTCGGACCGAACTACAAGGAGCCGACAGCGCATCTGGAGCAAGAGTGGATGGATGCCGGTGACCCGGGCGTCCAGCGCGGCGCTGCGGAGCTGACCAAGTGGTGGGAAGTGCTCCATGATCCCGTTCTGAACACGCTGGTCGAACGGGCCTATCAGAACAACCCGTCCCTGCACGCGGCCGCAATCCGCGTGTTGCAGGCCCAGGCGGCCCGCGGGATCGCCGTCGGGCTGCTCTTTCCGCAGCAGCAGGACGCCACCGGCAGCTTCTCCTGGAACCAGACCAGCGAGAATGCCGGCGCAGCCGAACCGCAAAACACGGCACGGCTGAGACTGTACAACCACGTGAGCGCCTTGCAGGGCCTCGGACTGAATCCCGTCGGTTACCTGTTCCAGAAGTGGGCCGGCGAGCCCGGCGTCGACAACCGCTTTCACAATTGGGAGCTTTACGGGCTTTCCGTGGGGTGGGAGCTGGATGTCTGGGGCCGCTTCCGCCGTGGAATCGAGGCCGCCGACGCCACGGTCCTGGCTTCGCTGGCCAACTATGACGACGTTCTGGTCAGCCTGATCGCCGAGGTGGCGGCCGATTATGTTCTCCTCCGGACATCAGAGGAGCAGTTGGAGATCGTCCGCCAGAACCTCAAGATCCAGCAGGAAGCTTACGAGATCGTCAAGCTGCGGCGCGAAGGCGGAACGGCCACCGAGCTCGACGTGGCCCAGGCTGAGACGTTGATGCACGAAACGGAAGCGGAGATACCCGCGACTGAAGCCAGCATACGACAGACGAAGATCGCCCTCTGCACTCTGCTCGGAATGCCGCCGCAGGATATATCCGAACTGTTGGGAGAGCAGCGGCCTATTCCGTCTCCTCCCGAGATCGTTCGACTCGGCGTGCCGGCCGAGCTCCTCCGGCGGCGGCCCGACATCCGCCGCGCCGAGCGCCTGTTGGCGGCCCAATGTGCCAACATCGGTATTGCGGTATCCGATCTCTATCCTCACTTCTCCCTGAACGGCGACATCGGCCTGTCGGCGGAGCACTTCCCCGACCTCTACCGGGGCAACAGCTTCCAGGCATTCGCCGGGCCGTCGGTCAGATGGGCGATCCTGGATTACGGTCGATTCGAGAACAACGTTCGAGTGCAGGACGCCGTCTTTCAGGCCTCGATCAGCGATTACGAGAATCTCGTTCTTCAGGCTCAGGGTGAGGTCGAGAGGGCCGTCGCCGGGCTTATAGGTGCACAACAACAGCTCACGCCGTTGACCGGCAGCGTGGAAGCCGCGTCCAGGGCGGTCGATGTCGCTCAGCAGCAATACAAAGGCGGGATTGCCAACTTCACCACAGTGCTGGTTGTCCAGCAGTTCCTGCTGACGGAACAATCGCGCCTGGTCGACACGCGAGGATTGGCGGCGCAGAACCTCATCATCTTGTACCGGGCGCTAGGCGGCGGCTGGGAGCTGCGCGAGGGCAAGGAGCTGGTGCCGACGGATATCAAGGAGCAGATGCGAAAACGTACCGACTGGGACGGCATGATCACCGTGGAGGACTAACCTATGACTTTGACCCGAAGTTCTCTTTCATTTGGAGCGCTGCTTGTCACCATCGTCACAGCCATGTCGGCCGGTTGTGCGGCGCCACAAACGCATGTTCGTGAGATCGATGCCCAGGTCGACCCGATTCTCAAGCAGATGTGCGACCTTTTGGACGGCGCAAAGGCCTTTCGGCTGCGCGTTCGCGCCACCATGGACCGGCCCGTGGAAACGGGACAACTCGCCCAGTTCCACCGCACCAGCGACATCACGGCGGTCAGGCCCAATCGGCTATACGCCGTGACCGACTCTGACGACGGCAAGTGGACGGCCTGGTATCGCGGCAAGACGCTGACGGTGCTCGACCGGGAGGCCAACAGGTACGCGACCGAAGCCGTGCCCGGCCGCACCGACCAGATGCTCGATTACATGGTCGAACACTATGACCTCGTCGTGCCGATGGCTGACCTGCTGGCGGGGAAGACCTACGACTCGCTGCTCGCCAACGTTCAGTCGGGCACTTATGTGGGGCTTCACAGCGTGGGTGACGTGAAATGTCACCATCTGCTCTTCCGGCAGGAGAACATCGACTGGCAGATCTGGATCGATGCTGGCAGGCAGCCTCTGCCGCGAAAGCTGGTCATCACCTACACGCAGGAGCCGGACCAGCCGCAGTACGTCGCCGTGATGGATAACTGGGATCTTGCGCCTGTGGTTTCGGAAAAGACGTTCACATTCTCGCCGCCGGCTGGCGCAAACAGCGTTCCGATGTCGGAGTTGGTCGCCAAGGAATGAGGATGATTACCATGACATTGCGCAAGTACAAATGGCTCGCGATAGTCGGTATGCTCACGATCACCCTGATAGGTGGAACAGAGTCCGCTGCCCAGCGCGGCGGACGCGGTGGTGGGGGCGGTTCCCGCGGAGGCGGCGGGGGCGGTGTTCGCGGCGGCGGTGGGGGCGGGGCTTCCCGCGCAAGTAGCGCCAGCCGCTCATCCTACTCCGGCAACGGGAGCATCCGTTACTCGTCACCCCGGTCATCCTCCTCGTCATCTTATTCGCGGTCCAGCGCGACGGCCGCCGCGGCAAGGCCATCCGGGGGGACCGCGGCTCGATCCTCGACGTCCGCCTATCGGTCGGGCGGGACAGTCTCCTCGCCGAGGTCCGCTGTCGGATCGTCGGTCGGCGGATCTGCCTATGTGCCGCGAGCCTCCTCTTACCGATCCGCAAACAGCGGCTCAATCGTTCACGGTGGAACCGCCACCGGACCTCGTGGCAGTACCATCGGCGCCATTGAGGGACCGCGCGGTGGCGGAGCGGTCGGCATCAAGGGAGCCGAAGGTGGGGCCGCCGGCGCTGTCAGAGGCCCTCGCGGGGGCGGGGCAGCTAAAGTCGAAGGGCCTGGTGGCGGCACTGCCGGTGCGGTCAGAGGTCCCGGCGGCGGCGGGGCGGCGAGAGTCGAGGGGCCCGGAGGTGGTACAGCGGGCGCGGTCAGGGGGCCGGCAGGTGCCGGCGCCGCGGGGGTCAGAGGCCCCGGCGGGAGTGCAGCGGGCGCCGTTTGGGGACCCGGAGGCCGTGGCGTCGCT
Source organism: Phycisphaerae bacterium (assembly GCA_035542775.1). Lineage (GTDB taxonomy): Bacteria > Planctomycetota > Phycisphaerae > UBA1845 > UTPLA1 > DATKKX01. Next base: position 3,298 of record DATKKX010000223.1, read on the forward strand.
GGCGTGAGCGGGCCTTATGGTAATCGCGTCCTCACGAATCTGCCCGCCGGTGCAGCCCGCTATGCGTGGCAGGGGCAGGACTATTGGCACGATGGCTTCGGCTGGTGGCAGCCCTCCTGGGTCGGCGACAGCGTGTACTACAACTGGGCCTATCCACCGGTCGGGTACTACTATCCGACGCTACCCACCGATTACAACACGGTCGAGATGAACGGCAACACGTACTACGAAGCCGAGGGGGTGTACTACCAGGAGGGGGAACAGGACGGACAAAAGGGCTATGTCGTCGCCGAGGCCCCTGAGACTGCCGAACAGCCCGCCGCCGGCGAAGTAGAGGGCGAAAACCCGTTCAAGATCTTCAAGAACATGTGCGACTACCTTGCCGGCCTGGACACCTTCAGCATGGTGGCCGAAACCACGGTCGACGAGATGGGCCTCTCCGGTGAGAAAGTCCAGGTCTCCGCCCAGCGCATCCTCTACGTCAGCCGGCCGAATAAGGTGGCTGTCGACGTGGCGGGCGACAGGGGTACCAAAAGGATCGTCTATGACGGCAAGACCGTCTCGATGCTCGACCGCGGGGAGAACATCTACACCGTCGTCCAGGTGCCCGACACGATCGATGCCGCGCTCGATACGCTCGCCCAGGACTATGGTGTCGTTGTCCCCCTCGAAGACCTCATGTACAAGGACCTGTACGACAGGGCGGTTGCCCGCGTGTCGGCAGGCCAGTACCTCGGCCTGCATATGGTCGACAACCTGAAGTGCCACCATCTGGCCTTCTCCACCGACGTCGCCAATTGGGAGGTCTGGATTGACGCCGGCGACAAACCCGCGCCGCGCCAGATTACCGTCGACTACGGGCAGAACACCGCCAGGTCGCGATACTCGGCGGACATAACCGGGTGGGTCGGGTCGCCCGAGCTCAAGGCTGAGAAGTTCAAGTTCGAGCTGCCGGACGGCGCCACGCGTGTCGAGATCACGCCGAACCCGTCGAAGAGCTGAGGAGAGCGAACGAGATCAATAGTCCCAAGGAGATTCGAGCAATGTCGTTACACAGGATCAGGTACTTCGTCTGCGCCCTGCTGCTCATAGTCGGCAGCGCGAATGTCACAATCGCGGATGTGCGCGGGTTGCTGGCGAGAATTCCCGGCGATGCCAACGCGCTGATCATCATCGACGTCGACAAACTGCTGAGCAGCTCAATGGGCAAGCAGGAGGGTTGGAAGGACAAGCTTGCCGACGCCTACGCGAACAAGCCGATGGTCGTGCTGCCGGGCACCAAGCGCGTGGCCATGGGGGCGCTGCTCGAGCTGGGTACCGGCGAGCCGATCTGGGAGGTGTCGGTGATGGAAATCGACAGCGTCCCGGCCATCAAGGACATTGCCAAGGCGGAGAAGGGGTACGTGGACAAATTGGGCGACATGCCTGCCGCGTGGTCGCCCATCGACGCCTATTTCGTTCAGCTCGGGTCTAATATGTTCGGTGCGGTCTGCCCGGCCAACCGCCAGTTTGCGGCGCGCTGGGCGCGGCAGAAGCAGACACTCGGCGGCGAGTTTGTGTCCAGCTACCTGAAACATGCGGCAACGGCGGCTGACAAGGGTACAGAAGTGCTGATGGCGCTGGATCTCGAAGACGTGACCAGCGTGGCCAAGGTCTCGCGCCGGCTGCGACAAGAGTCATTCGACTCGCTCCAGGGCAAGGAAATCGATGCGCCCGCCTTCGCCAAGGCACTGGCTTCGATCAAGGGCCTGGAGCTGCTTATCGATGTTGGGGAAGAGGCCACGGGCCGGGGAGTGATCGACTTCGCAGAGGATACGAAGGCCCTGGGCGACCTGGCCAAACCTCTTCTGCTGGAAATGCTCGCGAAGTACGGCATGGCCTTGCCCGAGTTCGAAGACTGGAAGGTCACAGCAGCCAGCAACCAGATTACCGCATCCGGGAAACTCACTGCCGAGGGGCTCCGCTGCTTGCTCAGCGTCGTGGACCCGCCTACCCCGGCACAGCTCGTCGCCGCCACATCGACACCGGAGCCGCCCGCCCCCAAGGAGCCGGCGCAACCGAGCGAGAAAAAGGCCAAGGAGAAGCCGGCCCCGGAAAAGTCCGCGTCGGGAAAGGCCAGCGCGGCTAAGATATCCCAGAAATACTACCAGACGGTGGCGAAGATCCTGGATAATCTCGAGAAGAACATTGGGAAGGGGACCAAGTCCGCGTCTTTGGCCGACAGCGCAGGCTGGTTGCAACGCGATGCGCGCCGAATCGACCGCTTGCCCATTCTGAATGTGGACCCGGACTTGGTTGCCTGGGGTAGCGAGGTCAGCACCCGGTTGAGGGAAATAAGCCGCGTCTTCGATATCGGTGTCATGCAAACTCGTGCCGGCATCAACGCGGTCCAAAGCGGTAACAGAGGCACATACGTCGGCAGTGTAGACGATGGCGGCGAGCAAGGGGCACAGGCGGACCTGGACAGGCAGACCCGAGATGCACAAAGCCGGCAATCCGCCCAGGAGCAAAAGGCCAACGCCTACAAGGCGGCGGAACAGATTATCCAAGGCCTCCGCGGCAGCCGGACCAAGATGCGAGCTATGATGACGGAGCGCTACGGGATTGACTTTTGAGCGCGTGTAATGACTGTCCGGCCACCGATACCAGCAGGACGGAGATGGGGGCGCGGGCCGCGCTTGGCAGTGAACGCGGCGATGTTCGTCTCCCTGGCGTGAGGAGTCCGTGCGAGCATTACCAGCCCCGCGCAGTCCCTCGTCCCCGCTGAAGAATCAGGCCGCATTGAAGGAAAGCATGGCGAAGACGGTTGCATTGGAAAAAGTGGCAGGGAGGGGTCCGAAGATTGCATTGGACCTCATGAAAGGAAGCAGCGCTCCGCTGGGGGCAACGCCTTCTCCCGCCGGCGTGAACTTCAGCGTCTTCTCGCGGCATGCAACCGGGGTCGAGTTGCTGCTGTTCGAGGACGTGGATGATGGGCGGCCAGCGCGCGTGGTCCGCATGGATCTCGCGATCAACCGCACTTATCACTATTGGCATGTGTTCGTCCCGGGCCTGAAGGCGGGGCAGATTTACGGCTACCGGGTGGAGGGCCCCTTCGATCCTGCGAAGGGGATGCGGTTTGACTCCTCGAAAGTCCTCCTCGACCCGTATGGTCGCGGCGTAGTTGTGCCCAAGAGCTACAGTCGCGAGGCAGCCCGTCGCGAGGGTGACAACGCCGCCACGGCGATGAAGAGCGTGTTGGTGGATCCCGGCAGGTACGACTGGGAAGGAGACTGCCCGCTGAGACGCCCGGCTTCTCGAACCGTCATCTACGAGATGCACGTCCGCGGTTTCACCCGCCATCCCGGTTCCGGTGTTCCCGAGAAGACTCGCGGCACCTATGCAGGACTGGTGGAGAAGATTCCCTATCTTCAGCAACTGGGCATCACGGCGGTGGAGCTGCTGCCGATTTTTCAGTTCGACGTCCATGATGTCCCGCCGGGCCTGATAAACTACTGGGGCTATCAACCGGTCTCGTTCTTTGCGCCGCACACGGCCTACAGCTCGCGGCAGGATCCGCAGGGCCCGGTTGATGAGTTTCGCGACATGGTCAAGGCGCTGCATCGGGCGGGCATCGAGGTCATCCTTGACGTGGTGTTCAATCACACCTCGGAAAGCGACCACACTGGGCCGACGCTGTGTTTCCGCGGGCTGGACAACAGCGTCTACTACATCCTGCAGCAGGACCGCTCGCGCTACGCGAACTACAGCGGGTGCGGAAACACGCTCAACGCCAACCACCCCATCGTCCGCCGCATGATCGTGGACAGTCTTCGGTATTGGGTCGAACAGATGCACGTGGACGGCTTTCGGTTCGACCTGGCGTCGATCCTGGCGAGGGATGCGTCCGGCCATGTGATGGCCAACCCGCCGGTGTTGTGGGACATCGAGTCGGACCCGTGGCTGGCGGGCACGAAGTTCATGGCCGAGGCGTGGGACGCCGCCGGGCTGTACCAGGTGGGCAGCTTTGTAGGCGACAGCTGGAAAGAGTGGAACGGCCGCTTCCGTGACGACGTTCGGAGTTTTTTCCGAGGCGACGCGGGCTTCGTCAAGCGCGTGGCCGACCGCCTGCTGGGGAGCCCCGAGGTCTACGGCCACAAGGAGCGCGAGCCCGAACAGAGTGTCAACTTTGTGACCTGTCATGATGGTTTCACGCTGAACGACCTGGTGTCATACGACCATAAGCACAACGAGGCCAACGGCGACAACAACCGCGACGGCCATGACGACAACCGGAGCTGGAACTGCGGCGTCGAGGGCCCGACCGATGATCCCGCGGTGGAGAGGCTCCGAAACCGCCAGGTTAAGAACTTTTTGGCTACGACACTGCTGTCGGTCGGCATGCCCATGATTCTGATGGGCGACGAGGTGCGGCGCACCCAGCGCGGCAACAACAACGGTTACTGCCACGACGACGAGAGCAACTGGTTTGACTGGACGCTGCTGACCAGGCATGCGGATGTGCACCGGTTCGTGCGGCTGCTCATCGCGCGACGGTTGTTGCGTACCACGGAGCATGAGGTCGGGCGCATGAGCCTGAACCAACTGTTGCGGCAGGCGAAATGGAGCTGGCACGGCGTGAAGCTCGGCCGGCCGGACTGGAAAGACTGCTCGCACAGCCTGGCGCTCAGCGCGGAGATGCAAAAGGAGAAGTTGCTCCTCCACCTGATCCTGAATGCGTATTGGGAGCCGCTCGACTTTGAATTGCCCCCGGTAGACAGTGCTGGTGGAAGCCCGTGGCGTCGCTGGATCGACACCGCCCTTGAGTCGCCTGACGACATCGTCGACTGGCAGCGGGCGCCGGCGGTCAGCGGCCTCACATACCGAGCGGAAGCGCGTTCCGTGGTGGTACTTTTCGCGACCGTGGACTGAGCTTCCGGGCTGTGGGTGCGGTGCAGCCGTCTGGGGCCGATGATGCCCAACACGAGCCGTTGAGACGAATGCGTGGTAACAGCCCGACAAATGAAGCGCGCTTGCCCTGTCCACGAACTTCACTCCGAGGGCGCGAGGTTCATGAAGTGAGGAATGCGACAATGGGCCGCCCGTTGTGCCTGTCGGGGTTTTCAGTGAGAATCCGGAGGAAAGGCGTTCCTGGAAGGAGGTCGTCTGGCGAGGTGTTCCGGTGACGTGGATTCAGCGATATCGGCTTAAGAGATTCCTCGAATCTTCCGTTTGGGTAGTGCCGCTGCTGTCCGTGGTGGCGGCGATGATGCTCCACAGGTTCCTCTGGTGGGTGGAGCTGCGCACCCGGTGGGCCTGGCTGGATTTCAGCCCCGAAGGTGCCCGGTCCGTCGTGAGCGCTGTTACATCCTCAATGCTGACGTTCACGGTGTTCGCGTTCTCCATCCTGCTTCTCGCCGTTCAAATCGCGGGTGCACAACTGTCGCCACGCGTCATCACGCTGGCGATGGAGGATCGGCTCCTCAAGCTGGCTCTGGGTACCTTTGCGGCCACCTTTACGTACTCTTTGGCGGTTCTGGGCCGCATCACGGATGTGGCTCCGCAACTTTCCATGGTGGTGGTCGCTATCGGCTGCTTTGCGAGCCTCGGAGTTTTCGTCTACCTCGTTGACCAAACAGCAAAAAATCTGCGTCCCGCCGGCGTTATCGGCAAGGTCGCCGGGATGGCCAACCAGGTCATCGAGGCGGTCTATCCGCATCCGCTCAAGGAGGCGGACAGTCTATCCGCTGAACAGGTGATCTCCGCGTCCGACAAGCCCTCGCGCACCATCTACTACCAGGGAGGTTCGGGCATGCTCCAGGCGTTGGATGGACCCGGCCTGGCCGAAACGGCGCGCAGGCACGGGTGCATCATCCGAATGGCGCCGCAAGTCGGGGATTTTATCACCAACGGCGAACCGCTCTTTCACATCTACGGCGATGGCGCAGGCCTGAGCGACCGCGAGTTGCATCAGGCCATGGTGGTTGGCGTCGAGCGCACTCTGCGGCAGGATCCCGCGTTCGCCTTCCGGATCATCGTCGATATTGCGTCGAAGGCCCTCTCCCCGGCGATCAACGATCCATCCACCGCGGTCCTGGCCCTGGATCAGATCCACCGGCTGCTCCGCATTGTCGGCAGGAGGTATCTGGGCGACGGGACGATTCGCGATGCCGCGGGCGCGGTGCGGGTGATTCTGCCGACGCCGAACTGGGAGGACTTCGTCAGTCTTGGGATGAGCGAGATCAGGTTCTTCGGCGCCTCCAGCATCCAGGTCGTGCGGCGGCTGCGGGCCATGATCGAGAACCTGCTATCGGTCCTGCCTGAAATGCGTCATCCTGCGCTTCGTGAGCAACTCGAGTTGCTGGACCATACCGTGGAGCGAAGTTACCCCGACCCGGCGGATCGCGCTAACGCGGGCATCGGCGACTGCCAGGGCGTGGGTGCCTCACGGCGGAATCAACCGACCGCCGACCCGGCGCGGGGAAAGTGACCGAACCACCCGGCTGCATCACAGCATCCTTCAGCGGCCTGAGCCGGCGTCATTGAGGAACCACACCACCATCGGGAGTTCGAGCGGCAGGTCGTCGCCGTGGTCCAGAGCAACCACGACTTCCTGCACCTTCTCGTCCAGCCGTTCCGTTGTCCGAAACGTGCGGAAGTTCTTGCGCCCCAACGTTGGCTCAATGTGAACTACACACCCTGTGAACCGGTGCTGATCGTAAGCCTGCGCCGTTGCCACCACGGGCTGACCGATGTGCACCTGCCCCACATTGAGCTCGTCGACATCGACGCGGATGTGGAGCGTGCTGCGGTCGCCCACGGTGAGAATGGGGACGGCGGAGTCCGGGTGCGCGTACTCGCCCGGTTCGGCGTATCGGTAGATCACCATGCCGTCGATGGGGCTGCGGATATAGGCCTTTTCCAGCGTGAAACGGGCGCCGTCGTACTGTGCCTGGGCCTGAGCAAGCTCGGCTTCCGCCCGGGCCATGTCTTCGGGCCGGGCGCCTGCTTCCGAGAGCTTCCACCTTTCCTTTGCTGCGGCGCTGCGCGCCGCCGCCGCTGCTCGGGCGGTTTCGGCGTCCAGGGCCTCCCGCTTAGTGGCCGCGTCCTCTCCGACCAACTGGGTTACTCGCTCCACGTCTCGCTCCGCGGCGTGCAGCGCGACCTCGGCCTCTTCAAACTGGGCCTGGGCAATGGCCCGTTCTTCCGGACGATCCCCGTTCCTCAGTCGCTCCACATTGCTCGCGGCACGATCCAGGGCCGCCTTGGCGACATCGACGCTGGCTTGCTGAACGTCGTGTTGCAGTGCGACCAGCACCTGCCCCGCGGCGATGGTGTCGCCCGCCCTCACCGGGATGGATTGAATCACGCCGGGGACTTCGCCGACGATCCGAACACTCTTCGATTGTGGCTCCGTCACGCCCGCCGCGCTGAAGACTACCTGTGGGTCGGCCTCCAGCGGGACTTCCGGTTGCACCGCTGCGCCGATCGCGGCGGAATCGCGGTCCGGGCCGATTTCCTGGGTGACAATGCCCGCAAACATGACGGCCGACGAAACGCCGACTACAACTGGAAACCACCTCATTTCCGCACCTCGCTTTCATCCGCGATGATCCGACCGTCTTCCATTCGGATGACCCGGTCGGCCAGCGGTTCCAAACGCATGTCATGCGTGACGACCACCACCGCTCGCCCCTCCTCGTGAGCCATTCGCCGCAGCAGTTCCACCAACGGGCGCGCCGTGCCGCTGTCGAGGCTTCCGGTGGGTTCGTCGGCCAAGAGAAGCTCGGCCGGCGATCCCAGGGCCCGCGCCACGCCGACCCGCTGCTTCTCACCACCGCTCATGTCGGCCGGACGATGTCTTGCTCTCGCGGCCAGCCCGACTCGTTCCAGCAGCTCCCGGGACCAGCGCATCGCCTCTTGCCGCCGGATGCCCTGCAACTCCAGGCCGACCTGCACGTTCTCCTCCGCCGTCAGCGCGCTGAGCAGGTTGAAGGACTGGAATATGAAGCTCACGTGCCGGCGGCGCAGAGCCGCCAGGCTCGTTTCGCTGCCGCCGCTCACGTCGTGGCCGAGCACGGTCACGCTGCCGGTCGTCGGCGGCAACAGCAGGCCCATGATGGTCAACAGCGTCGTCTTCCCCGAGCCGGACGGACCGGCGATCAGAACAAACTGGCCGGCGCTGATCGTTAGATTGACGCTACGCACGGCTTCGACGCTGTGCGGTGCCGTGCCGAATGATCGCGAGACGCCTTTCAAAGCGACTACGGCTCGCCCCGATCCGGGCACGTGTTCTGTCTTTGTCGGACTCGGTGTTCTCATATCAGCCTCGAAAGACAACCGCCGGCGGGAGCCGGAAAACCTTGATCACGCTGGTAACGCTCGCTCCCGTGCACATCGCCGACGTCAACAGCAGCATCAGCCCGTACAACCACGCCGGAATCTCCACCGGCAAATGCCAACCGGGCATGCACGCCCCCAGCGTCGCGGCACAGGCCGCACCGGCGGCAAAGCCGAAACCACCAATCCACAGGGCCTGTTCGATGATGATGAATGCCAGACGCTGGTTGCTCATCCCCAGGGCCTTCAGCGTGCCGTATTCGGCGAGGCGCTCGAGCGTGGCCGCATAGATCGTCTGGCTGACCACGACGGAGCCGACCACCAGGCCTAGCCCTGCGGCGAAGATGATGCCCAGGCCCAGGCCGGTGCCGAACACCCAGTAGTCACGCGTGCGCTCCGAGAACTGCTCCGCAGTCAGGACATCCACCTCGGGTATGTGGTACTCAAGTTCTCGCTGCAGTCGGGCGACCTCGATCCCGGACGCCGCCTTCACCGCTATGTAGCTCGTCTGACCCTCGTCGACAGTCGTGTAACGCTGAGCCTGTTTTTGCGTCGTGAATACGTACGGGATGGTTGTGATGCTGCCGACGCCTCGCGAAAACCCCGCCACTCTCGCACGAACGTTGAGGATCTCGACCCGGTCGTCGACCTCCAAAGGTCTTTCCTCGCTGCCGAAACGCTTTCGCTCTCGTTCGTCGATGATCACTCCGTCATCGTGCAGCATGTGACCGCGCGTGCCCATAGCCATGTCCCACGGCAGGTTCAGCCGCGAATGGGGGACCAGGCCGACGATCTGGGTGACCTCCTGGCGGCCATCGCGCAGGCGCCAGCTCGAGAACTGGAGCACGACCGGTTCCGCCCACAGCACGCCTGGCACGGACATCGCCTGGTACAGCCGGCGTTCGCTGATCGGCTCCCCCAAGCCGATGGATCGGGTGCCCGGTGCGGCAACCCATAGATCCGCGCCGGCGTGGTCAATGATCCCGGTGGCCTGTCGGCTCGTGCCGACGAACAGTCCGCCGAGACAGGTGACCAGTACGGTCGAGAAGGCGACGCCCACCGCCGCGGTCGCAAGCTTCACCTTATTGTGGAACAGGTTGCGGCGCGCAATCGGCACCATCAGGTTTAACCTCTCCGTAATGGCGGACCAAGCAACTGCTCGGTCCAGTAAGCGAGGGTGTGCCGGCCGGGTCCTATGCGGGGAGGGGTGCCGCTGCCGCCGGATCCCCTCCGGCCGCGCGCAGCGCCACTATGTATATAAGCGTCATCCGTGCGCCGAACCTGCAACTGGATTTATCCCCGCTCTGCGCCCCCGGCTGTCGCGACCGAACTGGTGCGGGACGGCGCAGCCGCTGTGCCATAAGACGGGCGCGGTTCTCGGCCACAGTTCCGGGGCCACCCCCATTGGCGGGAGACACGGAAAAAACGCCACGATTATTATACCTGCGCGGGATATGTCCGGCGCGGGCTTTTCAAAAGCGGGACGCAAGGTCTGCCATGTCCGGGCAGAACACCACGTGTAGCCTGGCAGTTCAGGGGAGAATCAGCGATGCGCAGGGCGGTCTCCTGGAGGGCAGGCGTGCCGGTCGACTGTGGCGCGCTCGCTGGCGCGGCGCGAGACGCTCAGTCAGAGATTGAGCGCACCATGGTACGCGTAGTATTGCACTGAGGCTCGGATGATCAGGATGGCGACCGGCATTCGGATGGAGCCGCGCCGGTTCGAGTTGCCACCGAACATGCCCGAATCGGGCTCCCCCCGCACGCGGCGTCTTCAATGGAGCGCGGGACAGGGTCTCGTTTTCCATCCTCACCTCCCAGGAAACGAAACGCTCCTGTTCGTACTCACCGCATGCGCCATCCCGCTTTGCAGCCGGACCCGCGCCCCATGAGCATTTCCGACTCAACTCACCCGGTCACGCCCGCGGCTTGATCGTTTCCCGGACGGGGACTTTGGTCGCCTCCTCATGTCGTTCTTTCTGTACAGCCGCGGCGTCCTTCATGAAGGCGGCCGCCCTGCCCACTTCAAGGAGCCGGTTGGGATCCAGGAGACCGAAGAGCTGGATGAATTTGGCCACCAGCCCGGTCCAGCCGGTCTGATGACTGGCGCCCAGCCCGGCGCCGTTGTCGCCGTGGAAGTACTCGTAGAAGAGGATGTGGTCGCGCCAATGCGGGTCCGCCTGAAACTTCCACGTTCCGCCGTAAACCGGCCGCTTGCCGTGCTCGTCCCGCAGGAAGGTCCGGGTGAGCCGGTCGGAGATCTCCTTGGCGACCTCGAAGAGGTTCATCATCCTGCCCGACCCCGTGGGGCATTCGATCTTGAAGTTGTCGCCGTAGTACCCGTAGAACATCAGGAGGGCCCGGAGGATCATGGCGTTCACCGGCATCCAGACCGGCCCCCGCCAGTTGGAATTGCCTCCGAACATGCCGGTGTTCGACTCCGCCGGGAGGTAGTCCACCCGGTACTCCTGGCCGCCGACGTGCAAGACGTACGGGTGCCGCTCGTGGAACTTCGAGAGCGAGCGGATGCCGTAGGGGCCGAGGAACTCGTTCTCGTCGAGCATCTTCGACAGAATCCGGCGGAGCCGCTCCGGGTTGAGCAGGGCGACCATTCCGCGATCGCCCACGCCCCAGTGCCCCGGACCCGTGGGGTGGATGGTCTGGCCCAGTTCCGGCATCCGGCGCAGGCGTTCCTGTATCGCGACCATCGTCCGCGGCACACGGTCCCGCTGCCACGGTTCGATCACCGTGGTGGCACACAGGGGCAGGAGCCCCACCATCGAGCGCACCTTGAGCCGGTGGACACCGCCGTCGGGGAGCCTCAAGAGGTCGTAATAGAAACCGTCCTCCTCGTCCCACATACCGTCCGAACCGGCCCGGTTCATCGCCGCGGCGATGTAGAAGAAGTGCTCCGCGAACTTCAGGACCATATCCTCGTAATTGGGGTCGTGAGCGGCGATCTCGATCGCGAGTTCCATCATGTTCTGGCTGAAGAGCGCCATCCACGCCGTGCCGTCCGCCTGCTCCAGGTGGCCGCCGGTGGGCAGCGGGGCGCTGCGGTCGAAGACGCCGATGTTGTCCAGCCCCAGGAACCCGCCCTCGAAGACGTTCTTGCCGAAGCGGTCCTTGCGGTTTACCCACCAGGTGAAGTTCAGCAGGAGCTTGTTGAACGCCAATTTGAGGAAGTCCACGTCCGGCTCGCCGCGCAGGGCCTGCTCGGTGCGGTGGAGGAACAGCGTCGCGAAAGCGTGAACCGGAGGATTCACGTCGCTGAAGTTCCACTCATAGGCGGGCATCTGCCCACCGGGGTGGAGGTAGTTGCCGCGGAGCATCAGTTTCATCTGGTCCTTGGCGAAATCGGGATCAACGATAGAAAGCGGCAGGGTGTGGAAGGCCAGGTCCCAGGCCGCGTACCAGGGGTACTCCCACTTGTCGGGCATCGAGATGACGTCGATGTTCAGCATGTGGAACCACTCCGAGTTCCGGGCGTTGTGATATCCGGCATGGAGGGGGTTGGAGTGGTGCTCATCCAGCCAGTTGTCACCGTCGAAGAAGTAGAACTGCTTGCTCCACAGCATCCCGGCGATGGCCTGGCGCATGACGTTCGCCGCGTCCGGAGAAGTGGAGGGCGGGGTTATCGCCTTGTAGAACTCGTCCGCCTCCTGCAGCCGGACGGCCAGGATCTTGTCAAACTCCGTGCCGATGCCGGATGAGGTGGTTTTACCTGGCCCGGTCTTGGCGGCAGCGGCCGGGCCGGCCAGGCGCAGCCGCACGGTCGCCGCCTGGCCGGGACCCACCACCTGCCGATAGTGCGCCGCTACCTTGGTGCCCTGCTTTGCGGGGTTCACCGCGCCCTGTTGGCCGTGTACTACACAGTCGTTGATGCCGTCCTTGACGTACGGGCTCTCGTTCTTATCTCCGCCGAAAAGCCGCACGTGGTTGGTCTCGTTCTCGGTGAAGAGCAGCGGCACCTCGCCTTCGCAGGAAAGGATGAAGTCACCCAGCAGCGGATGCCTCGCCGCGACCGCGCTCGTGTCCGCCGCGGCCTTGATCTGCCTGAGGCTGGGTTTCTCGGAGGCTCTGCTGGATTCGGCGATCCACTTCGACCAATCGTTCCGGAACCAGAGGGTCGGCAGCAGATGTAGCTCGGCCGGCTGGGGTCCGCGGTTCACCGCGGTAATTCGTATCAGGATGTCATCCGGACCGGCCTTGGCATACTCCACAAACACGTCGAAGTATCGGTCCTCATTAAAGACGCCGGTGTCGAGAAGTTCATACTCCATCTCGTTCCGCGTCCGCCGTCCGTTGGTCCGCACGAGATCGTCATAAGGATAGGCAGCCTGGGGATACTTGTAGAGATACTTCATGTAGGAGTGGGTCGGCGTGCTGTCCAGGTAGAAGTAGTACTCCTTCACGTCCTCGCCGTGGTTCGCCTCGCTGTTGGTGAGCCCGAAGAGTCGCTCCTTGAGGATGGGATCCTTCCCGTTCCACAGGGCCAGGGCGAAGCAGAGCCGCTGCTTGTCGTCCGAGATGCCCGCCAAGCCATCCTCTCCCCATCGGTAAGCCCGGGAGCGGGCATGATCATGCGTGAAGAAGTTCCAGGCATCGCCATTCGGGCTGTAGTCCTCGCGGACCGTGCCCCACTGGCGTTCGCTCAGGTACGGCCCCCACTTTTTCCATGGAGCCGTCTGCTTTCTGGCCTCTTCGAGTCGACCATGTTCTGCCGTCATGAAGCACCTTCCTTTGTTTCAGCTTGGTAAACCCAGCATCTCTGTGTAATGTCCGGGAGTCCGCTCGAGATCCATCTCTTTGGTCGGTTCGAACGGTACGCGCTCGTCCCAGGGGTCGTCGCCGGGAGAAAGCAGCCAGAACTTCCCTGGGTCATCCCCAAAGATCCGCTGCTGGGATGATCTGTCCACAGACAGGCTCCTCTGCGGCTTGCTTGCTGTAAGCAGGATGGCGCCTTCGGAGCATCCCTGCCCGGAAAAGTGACCGCCCTGTCTCACGTCGCTAAGCCCGGCCCTTGGCCGGTTTTCGCGTCCGGCCGGGGCGATTATAGACCCCGCCGATCAGCCGGCAACAAAAATCTGGAGGATCCTCGCCGCGCCTGACGAACTCAGATCGGGCGTCGCGGTTGTCACCTGACTGACCGTCTTGCTGACGCTGGCTACGCCGAACCCTGAAAGTCTGAAGAGCAGCCGTCTGGTCCTTCTGCCCGGCAGTCGCGACATGTCCAGGCGTACCGATCCAGCGTGGCCAGGATTGCGGGGAACAGGGGATCGAAAAGACGCGAGCCTGGACTGCGGGAAGATGGGGCTTACTTGTCGCGCTTCTGCGATTCCCCCGTCATCGGCACGAAGCTCACCGGTGCGAGCATTTCACGCTTCAGCGAGCCATCC
>DATKKX010000224.1:0-14382 GCA_035542775.1 Phycisphaerae bacterium
CTACAAGCTCGTCTCTCTGATCGCCGTAGGTCACGCCGCCGAGGTTCCGGCTCCCTCCAAGCGATCTCTCAATGAAGTGCTCCATTGGGAAGCATATCAGGGTGGGACGTAGGGTTCCCCATACCTCCGCATCCGATGGTCGCCGCACGCCGGCCTCCCGGGCTTTTCTCTGCCGCAGCCTGATCGAACAAAACCCGCACAGGACACCCTCGGTCGGTCCTTCCCCTCGATGTTTCTCGTCTTCGACGGGAGCCGGTTCTGGTCTTGTTGGACGTTGTTATTGTCCAAAGCCCGGGAATTGACCCGGTGGACTTGGGGGTACAGGGCCCCATCATAGAAGGGCGTTCGGGCTGAAAATCCGGTCCCTGGCTGAGCTGGTGCGATCTGCAATTCGCGCGCCGGTAGGGGCGGCCATCCAGCGAAATCACTGCGAAGGAGCGTGACTATGGACGCGAGTGCTCCCCCCTGCTCGGAATTGTCTGCCGGCACCGGTTCGTCACCGGCGATCTCCTCCGCGGAGAACGGCTCGGGCCTGCTTGCGTCATACCGTGCAGTCCGCGGCGCCACCGAAGCCCTGTGCCGGCCGCTGGAAATCGAGGACTACGTCGTTCAGTCCATGCCCGACGTGAGCCCTGTCAAATGGCATCTGGCCCACACGAGCTGGTTCTTCGAGACGTTCCTCCTCGTGCCGCAAAACCCACGCTACAAGGTCTTCCATCCACAGTATTCCTATCTGTTCAACTCCTACTACGAAGCAGTCGGCGACCGCTGTGCTCGGCCCAGTCGCGGCCTCCTCAGCCGGCCCACGGTGCGCGAAGTCTACGACTACCGCCGTTATGTTGACGAAGCCATGCATCAGTTCCTGGAGAAAACGCCCAGCTCCATCTTGCGCTCGCTCAAGCCTGTCATCGAGCTGGGCTTTCATCACGAGCAGCAGCACCAGGAACTGATGCTGACCGACATCAAGCACGTCTTCTCCTTGAACCCGCTGCATCCTGTATATCAGGAAAGCCCACGCAAGACCTCAGTGACCCCAGCGCCCGTGCGGTGGCTCACCTTCGATGGCGGCGTCCGGCGGATAGGGCACGAGGGGGCGGGCTTCGCGTTCGACAACGAATCCCCGCGCCACCAGGCATTGCTGGAGCCGTTCCGAATCGCATCGCGGCTTGTAACCAATGCCGAATACCTGGCCTTCATGGAAGACGGCGGTTACCGCCGACCCGAAAACTGGCTATCCGACGGTTGGATGACCGCGCAACAGCAGCAGTGGCAGGCTCCCCTGTACTGGACCAGGCAGGACGGCCGCTGGTGGCACCACACACTCGCCGGTTTCCGCCCGGTAGAGCCCGCCGAGCCCGTGTGTCATGTGAACTACTTTGAAGCCGACACATTCGCCCGCTGGGCCGGCGCGCGGTTGCCGAGTGAAGCCGAGTGGGAGGTCGCTTCAGGGACCGTCCCTGTGGACGGCCGCTTTGTCGAGGCCGGCTTCTTCCACCCGCAACCGGCAGCACCCGCTGCTGAAGAATTGCAGCAGATGTTCGGCGACGTCTGGCAGTGGACGTGCAGCCCCTATATCGGTTACCCCGGATTTAAGCCTGTCGCCGGTGCGCTCGGGGAGTACAACGGCAAGTTCATGTGCAACCAGTTCGTTTTGCGGGGAGCCTCCTGTGCCACGCCTCGCAGCCACGCCCGCAGAACCTACCGCAATTTCTTCCCGCCCGCTGCCCGCTGGCAGTTCACCGGCATCCGACTCGCGGAGGACATCTCATGATCTCAACCCTTGCACATCGTGCCGCCGAATATGAGGCCGCGGTTCCGGCCAATGAATTTCGTCTCGACGTGCTGAAGGGCCTTGCCGGGCGCGAAAAGAGCCTGCCATGCAAGTACTTCTACGACGAGACCGGATCGAACCTGTTTGAACGCATCTGCGGGCTTCCGGAGTACTACCTCACACGCGCCGAATTGGGGATCTTGCGGCGTAGCGCCGAAGAGTTGGCCGATCTTCTTGGGCCGCATTGTCTTCTGATCGAGTTCGGAAGTAGCAGCGGGCTGAAGACTCGCATGCTCCTCGACCACCTCATTGCACCGACCGCGTACGTGCCCATCGACGTGGCCCGCGAACAGTTGCGCGTCCTGGCGCAGGAGCTGACCCGCGAGTACCCCGGCCTCGAAGTGCGCCCGATCTGCGCCGACTTCACGCGGTTGCTCAGCATTCCGGAGGACGAAATCTCCACGCAGCGGCGCGTGGTCTACTTTCCGGGCTCCACCATCGGCAATTTCACCCCCGACGAGGCTGTTCATCTGTTGCTTCGCACGGCGGAACTGTGCGGGCGGAGCGGGGGATTGCTCCTGGGCGCCGACCTCAAGAAGGACCCGCGTCTCCTCGACGCCGCCTACAACGACTCACAGGGCGTCACCGCCGCCTTCAATCTGAACCTTCTGCACCGCATCAACTGCGAGCTGATGGCGGATTTCGGCATCGAGGACTTCTGGCATCACGCCTTCTACAATGCCTCCCAGGGGCGGATCGAGATGTACCTCGTCAGCCGCCTGGATCAGCGGGTCCGTGTCGCCGGCCACACGTTCTATTTTGCCGAGGGAGAGTCCGTCTGCACGGAGTACTCGTACAAATACACTTTCCGGGAGTTGCAGGACTTGGCCGCCGCCGCGGGCTTCGCCGTGGAACGAATCTGGGTGGACGAGCAGAAACTGTTCAGCGTGCTGTATTTCACGGCACAGAGGTGCTGACCTGAGGCGAACATATTCATCTGGGTGTCGGCAGCGCGCCGCATAACGAGGCATCATGGACTTGCCCGAGGGCGCGATTGTCGACTTCAGGGAGCGTAGATCATGCCGCTGGTGACCATGCGACAGGTGCTGGATGAGGCCGCTAAAGGACAGTATGGCGTCGGCAGCTTCAACATCAGCAACATGGAACAGATCCAGGCCGTCCTGGGAGCCGCCAGGGAAACCAAGTCTCCGGTCATCGTGCAGGTGAGCCGCAAGGCCCGGGCCCACGCCGGCGACGATTTTCTCCGCCACCTCGTCCTCGCGGCCGTCGAATCCTATCCCGAGATTCCCTTTGTACTCCACCAGGACCACGGCAATTCGCCCGCGCTGTGTCAGAGCGCCATCGATGCGGGCTTTACCTCGGTGATGATGGACGGCTCGCTCCTCGAGGACGGCAAGACGCCGTCGGACTTCGAATACAACGTCCGCGTGACCCGTCAGGTGGTCGAGTCGGCCCATTCCAGAGGGGTCTCTGTCGAAGCCGAGCTGGGCACGTTGGGCGGCATCGAGGACGGCCACGGCGCGGGGCTCGATCCCAGAGCGCATTTGACTGATCCCGACCAAGCGGTCGAGTTCGTCAAACGCACCAACGTGGACGCGCTGGCCATCGCCGTCGGCACGTCGCACGGCGCTTACAAATTCCGCCAGCAGCCGGGCAAGGACCTGCTGGCGATCGACCTCGTCGAACGGATTCATCAGAAGCTCCCCCAGACGCATCTCGTGATGCACGGCTCTTCCAGCGTGCTCCGCGAGCAGGTGGACCTCGTCAACCGGTACGGAGGCCGGATCCGTGAGACCTGGGGCGTGCCTTTCGAGATCATCCGGCAGGGTATTCGCTCAGGAGTCCGCAAGATCAACGTCGACACCGACAGCCGTCTGGCGTTCACGGGCGCGATCCGAAAAATGCTGGCCGAATCGCCGGAGGCCTTCGACCCGCGCCAGTACCTGCAGGCGGCGCTGACCGCCATGCAAGAAGACGTAGCCCTGCACATGCGGGCGTTCGGCCAGGCCGGTCATGCAGGGGACTATGCACCGAGGTCGCTCGCGGAAATGGCGGCGTTCTATCGGAAGCAATGAATGGACGGAGTGAAGCTGCGACTTCGCGTCGCGCCGCGCCGAGGGTGATAACACGTCTCTCGTGCTGCGAGGGTCGCTCACCATGGATTCCTGACGTGGCATGCACGGCCGGTCTTAACGATGTAATCCTGGTGATACTCCTCGGCGGGCCAGAAGTTCCGAGCGGCCTCCACTTGCGTGGCGATCTTGCGCCCGCCGAAGCGTTTCTCGGCCTCCAGCGCCTTGATGAAACCTTCGGCTTCGCGTTTCTGCTCCTCCGTGGTGTACCAGATCCCTGAACGGTACTGCTTGCCCACGTCCGGGCCTTGACGGTCGAGCTCCGTCGGATCGTGCATCGCGAAGAACGCCTCCAGCAGGCGGCGATAGGTGATGCGCCGTGGATCGAAAATCACCTTGACGGTCTCGGCGTGCCCGGTCTTGTCGGTGCACACCTGCTCATAGGTCGGGTGCTCGACAGTCCCTTGCATGTAGCCGCTGACGGCGTCAATCACGCCGGGTCCTTGTTTGAAATAGTGCTGAATCCCCCAGAAGCAGCCGCCGGCGAAATAGGCCACCTCGGTCTTCACCGGCCGGCTTTCGGGCGGTAACTCGGCCTCCTTGGCATGGAATTTGAGCGACACTGAGTTCAGGCAATACCGCTCGCCCGTGGGCCGCGGGCCGTCGTCGAAGACATGCCCGAGGTGCGAGCCGCAACGGGCACAGTTGATCTCCGTGCGAACCATGCCATAGCTGCGATCCGATCGCCGGGTGACGTGCTCCGGGTCGAACGGACGATAGAAGCTCGGCCAGCCGGTGCCCGAGTGAAACTTGTGCTCGCTGGAGAACAGGGGCAGTCCGCAGACCGCGCAGCAGTAGATGCCGTCCTTCTTGTTGTCCAGGAGCGTGCCGCAGAATGCCGGCTCGGTCCCCGCCTTTTGCGTGATCTGGTACGCTTCAGGATCGAGCTTCCTGGCCAGCCGCTCGACCTCGTCTCGCGGCAACGGGGTGATGTCGTAGTGGGACTTCGAATACGTCGGTTTCATGCCGTTCACCGTACCAGGGATCTGCGTCTGTCCTGCTCCCGCCGCGGCACCTTGCGCCGGCGGGCCGGCTCCCTGCAAGCGCGCCGGCTCACATCCACCCGCTACAATGAAAAACGGAACCAAAATGGACAGAACTCTCCCGCTGGCCTTCATATCAGGGGAAACGGCCGGGCGACATCATCTATTCCGCGAACCAGCGGCAAACGCGATGATCGGCGCGAAGTTGTATTCGGAGAACTGCATCCGCTTGACGGGAGCATCCCTGGGACGGCCAAGCCGGCCCTGACCCCGATATCTGCGACTTGAGGTGCCGACCACCGTGACGTGCTGCAGGGTATGCACCGGCGGCGCGCCGGTTTATCATGACCTACGGTTTCCAACAGGCGATTTGCGAATGAATGTCGATCGTCCAGACTCAGGCGGATCCGGGAAGCGCCCCACCGCGCGGCCTGATGACAGCGCCAAACTGTCGCAAGCCATTCTCCGCTACGCCACCCGGGGACTTTCCAGGCTGGATTTTCTTAATGGTATCTCCCAGGAACTCATGGATTTCTCCGGCTGCGACGCCGTTGAGATACGACTGCACAGCGGCGAATTGCACTATCGCTGGGAGTCCTCACGACGCCCCGAACTCGGTACGCGCCTGGAAATGGTCCGTTGGCGGAAAGATCAGGACGGCAAGGTGATTCCGGCGACTCACGAGAACACGGACCTGGAGCGGCTGTGCGAGGATGTCGCCCGCCAACGGTTCGATCCATCCTGGCCGTTCTTCACCGAGCACGGAAGCTTCTGGACGGGGGATGCCTGGACGTGCCTTCCACGCGTCGCGCCGTCAAGCCCTCACGCATCCGCCGAGAGCTTGTGTGTCGGGGGCCACTACCGGTCGATTGCCGTCATCCGTTTCATCGTCGACAGCAGCACCATCGGTCTGTTGCACCTCAAGAGCGAGCGGCCCGATTACTTCGCAAAGGATGACGTCGAATTTTACGAAGGAATCGCGCAAACCGTTGGGCTTGCCGTGGCGGACCGGCGAGCGGAACGAGCCTTGCGCGAGCGAGTCAAGGAACTGACCTGCCTCTACGGCATCGCCCAGATCGCCGAGGAAGCGGAGGCACCCCTGGAGGAAACGCTTCATCGCATCGTGAAGATTCTGCCGCATGCCTGGCAATATCCGGAGATTGCCGCCGCCGCGATCACGCTGGGAGAACGGGTCTTCGTGTCTCCGGGCTTTCGGCTGACGAAGTACGAGCAGTCGGCGGAGATCGTCATAGGCGGGCAGCAGCGCGGAATGGTGCAAGTCGTCTATCTCCAGGAGCGGCCGGAATTGGTGGCTGGCCCCTTCCTCGTCGAGGAGGAAAAACTGATCGCCGCCGTGGCCCGCGAGGTAGCTCTCATTGTAGAGCGAAAGGAAGCCGCGCGAGAGAAGGCGAATCTTCAACAGCAGCTCATTCATGCGGATCGCCTGGCCACCATCGGGCAACTGGCCGCCGGCGTCGCCCACGAGCTGAATGAGCCCTTGGGCGGCATCTTGGGCTTTGCCCAGCTTGCCCGGAAGTGCCAGGGCTTGCCGGAAACGGCCGTGCGGGATATCGAGAAAATCATCACTGCCTCGCTTTACGCTCGTGAGATCATAAAAAAGCTCCTGGTCTTCGCTCGCCAGATGCCGGCCCGCAAGGTCCAGGTGAACTTGAACCGCGTGGTCGAAGAGGGGCTTTTCTTCCTGGAAGCTCACTGCGCAAAGACCGGCACGAGGGTGGTCCGCCAATTGGCACCCGATTTGCCTGAGATTCAGGCGGATCCGGCCCAGCTCAAGCAGGTGCTGGTCAATCTCGTCGTCAATGCCGTCCAGGCGATGCCCGGCGGCGGGACGTTGACGGTGGGTACGCAGGGCGGCGATGGCAACGTATCGATGGTCATCACGGACACCGGCAGTGGGATCAGCGAGGATATCTTGCCGAAGATCTTCCTCCCGTTCTTCACCACAAAGGACGTGAGCGAAGGAACGGGGCTAGGGCTGGCGGTCGTGCACGGAATCGTCACCTCGCACGGGGGAACGATTGAGGTCCAGAGCCGGCCCGGTGGCGGGTCGAGGTTCGAGGTTCGGCTGCCGCTCGCCCCGGCCGAGCAAAATCAGGAGGCCCATGCCGATGGCGTCCGTCGCTGAGAAGGAAACCATCCTGGTCGTGGATGATGCACCTGACACGCTGGAGTTGATTCAGCGCAACCTGGCGGCCGCCGGCTACGAGGTGTTCACCGCCCCCGGCGTGCCGGAGGCCATCGACGTGCTGGGCAATGCGCCCATCGATCTGGTCGTGACCGACCTGAAGATGCCGCATGTCAGCGGATTGGACTTGGCCCGGTACGTTCGAGAGAACCTCAAGGACACCGAGGTCATGATGATCACCGGGTACCCCAGCATTCAGGGCGCGGTGGCCGCCGTAAAACTCGGGGCCCAGGACTATCTCACCAAGCCCTTCACCGAGGAGGAGTTGCTCTCCGCGGTGCGCCGCATCCTCGATGTCCTGAAGACCAGGCGCCAGGCACAGAACGGCGCGGACCAAGCCGCTGTAGCGCTGCCCGGCCTGCTCGGAGAGTCTGCGGCCATGCAAACCGTTTTCCAGGCGATTCGCAAGGCCGCATCCGCCCGCGCAACTGTTCTGATCTCCGGTGAAAGCGGCACGGGCAAGGAACTGGCCGCCAGGGCGATCCATTACAGCAGTGCCCGAGCTTCCTCCCCGTTTGTGCCCATCAATTGCGGCTCGATCCCCGAGAATCTGCTGGAAAGCGAGCTGTTCGGCCACGTCAAGGGCGCCTTCACGGGGGCGAGCGAGTCGCGAGCGGGCTTCTTCCAGACCGCCGACGGCGGGACCATCTTTCTGGACGAGATCAGCGACACCAGCCTGGCCATGCAGTCCAAGCTGCTGCGGGTACTGGAGAACGGGGAGATCTACATGGTGGGGTCGTCCCGCCCCCGGACCGTGGATGTGTGGGTCCTGGCCGCGAGCAACAAGGACCTTCGCAAGCTGGTCCGCAACGGCGTCTTTCGCGAAGACCTCTTCTTCCGGTTGAACGTCATCAACATCACCATGCCCCCGCTTCGGGAGCGAGAGAACGACATCCTTCTTCTGGCGGCACATTTCACTCGAAAATTCGCCCAGGAATTGGGACGGCCCGAGCCCCGGTTCTCCGACGAAGCCCTGAAAGTGCTGGCTAACTATCACTGGCCGGGAAACGTCCGCGAGCTCGAAAACGCCGTCCAACGCGTCGTCGTCATGACGGACGGGGACGTGATTGATGTCCCGGACCTTCCGCCGCCGATGCGCTTCGCCGTGACGCGCGAGGCGGGTGTGAATCGAACCCTCGCCGACGTCGAGGGCGAACACATCCGCAACGTGCTGAAAAGCGTGGGCGGCAACAAGACCAGAGCCGCCGACGTACTCGGCATCGATCGCAAGACGCTCCGCGAAAAGCTGAAGCTCTACGAGACCGAGCCGCCTCGATGACTCGCGCCGGGGTGATTCTCTCCAGCGGTTCATTTCTCCCCGCTCCAATCTCCGGGGGGCATGCAAAGAGGCATGCTGTGACGAGATCGCTCATCTGGTTCACCTCAATCGTATCCTTCCATCTTCTAGCATGTTAACTCCTTCGTCGGAACCGTCGTGCCCCCGGTCGTGTCCCCGCATGCCGCCCAGTCGCCCATGGCACAGCACTTGTACTAAAGAGTTGCGGCTGGCTGACGCACCCGCGCGGGTGGGGCCATGCTTCGCTCCAAAGAGGCGAACTCTCAAGAGGAGACAGGCGAATGTTCATGCCAGAGAGCACGCAAACCGTGGGGCTTTGTTCGACGTGTAACAATTCTCCGACCTGCTTCCATCGGGCCAGACGAGGTCCCGCCTTGCTTTGCGAGATGTTCGATGACTACGTCGAGCCTTCGTTGCACGGCGCGGCGAGGACTGCATCACCGGTATCGTTCGGGCGAGTAGGTTTCCAACCGGTGGGGGAGGCCGCTTCGGAGCACAGCGGTTTGTGCGTGAACTGTGAGCATCGCGGCTCGTGCTGGCATGCCAAGCCGGAAGGCGGCGTCTGGCATTGTGAGGGGTATGAGTAATCCCCGCATCCACCATCAGCCAACTCGGCGCGTCGGCAACAGGAAACCTAGTGGAATAAGCGATGGAAACAGCGGAAGTTCTGAGCATCATCGATAAGCATTCGAGCGCCAGCGGAGGGCTCATCTCGATTCTGGAAGAGATCCAGAACAAGTACAGTTACCTGCCCGCCGACGCCCTCAAGCTGGTGGCCGATCGGACCGGCCGTTCGCCGGTGGACGTTTACGGCGTGGCCACCTTTTACAAGTCATTCAGCCTCAAACCCCGCGGCAAGCATCTGATTTCGTGCTGCCTGGGGACGGCCTGTCATGTCCGCGGAGCGCCCACCATCGCCCAGGAGTTCGAACGCCAATTGGGCGTGAAAGCGGGCGAGACCACGCCGGACAAGGAATTCACCCTGGAAACGGTGGCGTGCCTGGGGGCCTGCGCCCTGGGGCCGATCGTCGTGGCCGACGGCCACTATTTCTCGAACGTCAACGCCAGGAAAATCCAGCAAATCCTGAAGAAAGCGAAGAAAGGCTTCGACGAGGAGACCGTCGCGAAGAGGGAGCAGGGCTTCGTACTGTCGGTCAGTTGTTCCCGCTGCAACCACAGCCTGATGGATCCCGCCCACCCCATTGACGGCTCGCCGTCCATTCGCGTGACGGTTTCCTTCGAGCGCAAGCACGGATGGCTGCGGCTATCGGCGCTGTACGGCAGCTTCACCATCGAGTCCGAGTACCTTATCCGAACCGACGAGGTGGTGGACTTCTTCTGCCCGCACTGTCATGCGGAATTGACCAGCGCTGCGGCCTGCCCGCTGTGTCATTCGCCGATGGTCTCCATGATCGTCCGTGGCGGGGGCATCGTTCAGATTTGCTCGCGCCGAGGGTGCAAGGGACACATGCTGGACTTGAATGGCAGTAGTTTCTAAGCGTCCGGCAAAGCTGGACTGCTGCTTAACGACCAACTGCTGGAAAGCGGATTTAGGTTCATGGATAAACTGGAAGCAATCGAGGATTTCAAGGTCTTGCAGGCTCGCCTGGTCACGGATCGGGATCCCGCTATTCCGATCATCGTGATTTCGGCGGGGACTTGCGGCCAGGCTAGCGGCGCTAACGATCTGATTCGCGCCGCCAAGCGCGAGATACTGGCGCGCGAACTCACCGACAAGATTCGCATTCGAATTACGGGTTGTCACGGTTTCTGCGAGGCGGAGCCTTCGATTCTTGTCGAACCGCGGGGAACGTTCTATCCCAAGGTCGGACCCGCGGACGTGGTCAAGATCATCGAGGCCCTCGCCCAGGGACAGATCGTCGAGAGCCTGCTGTTCTCAGATCCGCAATCCAAGCAGCGGATCGAGCGGCAGGCCGACATCCCCTTCTATCGAAAGCAGGTCCGGACCATCCTGGCCCGCAACGAGAAGATCGATCCCATCCGCATCTACGACTACATCGAGAACGGCGGCTATGCCGCGCTCTCCAAAGCGCTGGAGAACGGCCAGCCCGGCTGGGTGGTCGACGAGGTCAAGACTTCCGGCCTCCGCGGCCGCGGAGGCGCCGGTTTCCCCACGGGCATGAAGTGGGAGTTTCTGGCCAAGGCGCGGAATGGTCGGGGCAAGTATGTGGTATGCAACGCCGACGAGGGTGATCCCGGCGCCTACATGGACCGCAGCGTCCTGGAAGGCAACCCCCACAGCATCATCGAAGGCATGCTGATCGGAGGTTTCGCCACCGGCGCCGACAAGGGCGTCGTTTACGTCCGCAACGAGTATCCCCTCGCCATCAAGCACCTGACTATCGCCCTCCGCCAGTGCCGTGAGCTCGGCCTGCTCGGGCAGGACATCATGGGCACGGGCTTTTCGTTCGACATCCAGCTCGTCCGCGGCGCGGGTGCGTTCGTCTGCGGCGAGGAGACGGCGTTGATCCGCTCCGTCGAGGGCAAGATGGGTGAGCCCCGCCAGCGCCCGCCCTTTCCGGTCGAGAAAGGCATCGAGGGAAAGCCGACCGTCATCAACAACGTCGAGACCTGGGCCAACGTCCCCGTCATCATCACTGAGGGCGGTGCCCAGTTCGCCAAGGTCGGCACCCATCGGAATACCGGCACCAAGATCTTCAGCCTGGTGGGCAAGATCAAGCACACCGGCCTCGTCGAGGTGCCGATGGGCATGACCATCAAGGAAATCGTGCATGACATCGGCGGCGGTCCGGTGGGCCGGGCCCCTATCAAGGCCGTCCAGACCGGCGGCCCGTCCGGCGGCTGCATCCCGGTGCAGCGCTTCGACCTGCCCATCGACTACGACAGCCTCACCGCGGCCGGATCGATCATGGGCTCCGGCGGCATGATCGTCATGGACGAGAGCACCTGCATGGTCGATGTCGCCAAGTACTTCATGAACTTCCTCAAGGGCGAATCCTGCGGCAAGTGCTTCACCTGCCGCAAGGGTACGCAGCGGATGTATGAGATTCTGGAAGACATCTCGCTGAGCAAGGGAACGGAGGACCAACTGAGCCTGCTGGAAGAGCTCGCCGGCGTCGTCAAGGACACGTCGATGTGCGGGCTGGGGCAGACCGCCGCCAACCCCGTCCTCTCCACGCTGCGCTATTTCCGTGACGAGTACCTGGAGCACATCAGGAACAAACGGTGCCCCGGCGGGGCCTGCAAGGAATTGGTGACGTACACGATCAGCGAGGACTGCAACGGATGCGGCGCCTGCGCCAAGCAGTGCCCGGTGGAGGCCATCTCCGGCGCGATGAAGCAGCGTCACGTCATCGACGCCGCCAGGTGTACCAAGTGCGGCAATTGTAAGTCGGTATGCCGGCATGACGCCGTGCTGGTCAGGTAGAGCGGGTTGTTGAAGAAAAGGACGAGTGATGATCACTCTGACGATTAACGGTTTGCCGGTTTCGGTGGAAGAAGGGACGACGCTGCTGGAAGCGGCGCGTTTCCTGGGTTTCCCGATCCCGACGCTTTGCCATATGGACGGGCTCGATCCTTACGGAGCCTGCCGGCTCTGTGTGGTCGAGATCGGCGAAGGGCCGAAAGCGAAATTGGTGTCCTCCTGCACCTATCCCGCCCAGGAAGGGCTCAAAGTGCGGACGGCCTCCTCCCGGGTGGTAAAGGCCCGCAAGATGATCCTGGAGTTGCTACTGGCCACCTGCCCGCAGTCCAAGATCATCCAGGACCTCGCCTCCGCGCACCAGGTCCGCCAGCAGCGTTTCCGCCAGGAGCACGAAGATTGCATCCTCTGCGGACTGTGCGTGCGGATGTGCAAGGAGCAGATGGTCGCCGGGGCCATCGGCTTCCGGGGCCGCGGCGAGAACCGCAGCATCGGGACCCCCTTCGATGTCAAGTCGGAGCAGTGCCGGCTCTGCGGCGGATGCATCTATGTCTGCCCGGCCTGCCAGCTCCGCTGCACGTACACGGAACCGGACAAAGCTATCTGTGGCGGCTGTGCCAACCTGAGCCCGCCCTGCGTCGAGAAAGAACAGTTCGACGACATGATGTGTTACATGAATCCCTGCGTCGCCTGCGAAATCGAAAGGAAATAGCCAACGGAGGTGTAGACTCGATGTCCCTGACGCTTTCGAGAGTAAATAGTTCGGCCGCCACGCTTACCAAAAACCGCACGGAAGGTTCCGTGACGCCTTCCTCGGGCATGTGCGTCACTTGCGTCGATGGTTGCATCGGCATGTGCGAGATCGGCAAGTCCGCGTATCGCGGCCATGAAGTCATCTATCCGCAACCATTTGGCGTGATCACCACGGCCGCCGAGAAAACCTACCCGGTTGACTACTCCCATTTCAATATCATGGGCACGGCCGTCGGCGCCCACGGCATCCAGGCCGACAGCGACAAGGCCATCTTCCCGGCCGTCAACCTGGAGGTCGCCTTCGGCCATGACCGCGGGATCAAGTTCCGCTGTCCCTGGATCATCCCGGGCATCGGCTCGACCAACATCGCCAAGAACAACTGGGAAGGTCTGGCCATCGGTTCCGCCCTGGCCGGCACGGGCCTGACCATCGGCGAAAACGTCGTCGGCATGGACCCCGAAGCCGTCATCAAGAACGGGCGGGCGGTCGATACCGTCGACCTCAAGCGCCGCGTGAAGCTGTACCAGGATCACATGCGCGACGGCTACGGCGCCATCATCGTCCAGGCCAACCTCGAGGACACCCGCCTGGCCGTCCAGGAGTACGCCATCGACAAGCTCGGCGTGCAGTGCGTCGAGCTGAAGTGGGGCCAAGGCGCCAAGGACATCGGCGGCGAGGTCAAGATCAACAACCTCAAGAAGGCCCAGATGCTCTACGAGCGCGGCTACGTCGTGCTGCCCAACCCGACCGACCCGCACGTCATAAAGGCATTCGAGCGTGGCGCCTTCAAGGAATTCGAGCGCCATTCCCGCGTCGGCATGGTCAGCGAAGAAGGTTTCGCCAAGCGTATCGAGGAGCTGCGCAAGGCCGGCGCCAAGTACATCTTCCTGAAGACCGGAGCCTATCGGCCGGCCGATCTGGCCCGAGCGGTCCTGTTCGCCAGCAAGTATAAGCTGGACCTGCTCACCGTGGACGGCGCCGGCGGCGGCACCGGCATGAGCCCGTGGCGAATGATGAATGAGTGGGGCGTGCCACCCGTCGAGCTGCACTCGCTGCTGTTTCAATACTGCAAGCGGATGGTCGAGCGAAAGTTCAAGCTCCCGGCAATCGCCGTGGCCGGCGGGTTCACCTTTGAGGACCAGATCTTCAAGGGCCTGGCCATGGGAGCGCCCTACGTCAAGCTGGTCGGTATGGCCCGCGCTCCCATCGCCGCGGCCATGGTCGGCAAGACTATCGGCAGGGCCATCACCGACGGGCAGCTCCCCGTTTACGTCGAGCGCTTCGGCAACAGCAAGGATGAAATCTTCGTCACCGCCAGCAGCCTGCGGAAAGAGCTGGGAGACGAAGAATTCGAGCGCGTGCCGCCCGGCGCCATCGGCTTGTACACCTACTACGAGCGCCTGGCCCAGGGCCTGCGGCAGCTCATGGCCGGCAGCCGCAAGTTTTCGCTCGAATACATGAGCCGCGACGACCTCGCGGCGTTGACCCACGAAGCCGCTGAGATCAGCGGTATCCCGTTCATCACCGACGTGGACAAGGGCCAGGTGGCGGAGATCCTGAACGGCTGATGCAGACAGACAGCGCCGGTCTCGTTGCGACGAGACAGCGATGACCTAAAACTCCTTGTTCGGGCAGTTCCACAAAGTCGGAATTGCCGCCCTTCTCGGGAGTCACGAAAGAGAAGGGAGCCCCACCCCTCTATGGAGCGAGAGGGGTGGGGTGTTCTTTGAGCACACAGGCCGACAAACCCACTTCTTGATTCGGCCCGAGCAGACCGGCGACGCGATCACGCCATATGACAACCGGAGAGATTTC